>CAYTJF010000236.1:0-9537 GCA_964437945.1 uncultured Granulosicoccaceae bacterium | reverse complement strand
CCGATGATAAGCCGATGATAAGCCGACTAAGAGTCGACAAATGGCTTTGGGCCGCTCGTTTTTTTAAGACCCGCAGTATTGCCACCGATGCGATTGCCAAGAACCATGTACGCGTGGACGGGCAGCGGATTAAACCCTCAAGGACTGTGCAAGTGGGTGACACAGTACAAATAGAAAAAACACCCTACACGTTCGATGTGACAGTACTGGCTTTGAACGATAAGCGTCGGCCGGCGTCAGAGGCCAGCTTGTTATACGAGGAGTCTGAACAAAGCATTGCCGCACGCCAGGATCAGTCAATGAAACACAAGCTGGACTATCAAATGCGCTCAGGTTTGGCTGGTGAAGGTAGGCCTTCGAAAAAACAACGCAGACAAATTATCCGATTCCAGAACCAGCACGATCAAATGCCGATGGATGCGGCAGATGATACAGATTCAACTGCTGGCGATGATTAGTTTAATGCACACAAGGAGGCACGCGTGCTTAAACGAATAAGCGGCTTATCAAAGTCGGTGATGGATAAAACCCGTTCCCTTATGGCTACCGAACGTCAAGGAGCTCAACCTACTGCGGCCATTGTAGTGGCGCAAAAAGACCACAATATCTCAACCAAAACCTTAAGTGCCAATGCATTAAAAGTGCTTACTCGAATTCATGAAGCAGGCTTTGCCGCCTATCTTGTTGGAGGCGGTGTTCGCGATGCTCTGGTGGGATTGAAACCCAAAGATTTTGATGTAGCCACAGACGCAAGTCCTGAAGAGTTGCGTGCGTTGTTTCGAAACTCTCGTATTATCGGGCGGCGATTTCGTCTGGTACACGTTGTGTATGGTCGAGACATTATCGAAGTGGCTACCTTTCGTGCATCCCACGATAAAGGCGCTGGTGGCGAGATTGGTGAATCAGGTCGAATTGTTCGCGACAATGTATTCGGTAGTATTGAAGAGGACGCTTTACGTCGTGACTTTTCTGTTAACGCGCTTTACTACAACATTAGCGATCACAGTATTGTTGATTACACCGGTGGGTTGAACGATATTGATGCTGGTGTGTTCAGACTGATTGGCGAGCCGGTTACACGCTGCGAGGAAGATCCCGTACGCGTGTTGCGGGCAGTACGATTGGCAGCGAAACTTGAGTTTGATATAGAACCTGTAACCCTTGAGGCTATGCAAGAAACAGCGCACTTGCTTGCCGATCAAGCGCCGGCACGGATGTTTGAAGAGGTGCTTAAGCTGTTTCAAGGTGGTTACGCCAAACGTAGCTTTGCCGCTGTTAAAGAGCATGAACTTTTGCAATATCTATTTCCGTTGCTTGCCGAACGGTTGGAGAAAAATCCTTCTTCAGAACTGTTAACCATGTTGAATGCGGCTTTGGCAAACACCGATAAACGGGTCAGTCAGGGCAAGCCAATAACACCTGCCTACTTGCTCGCCTTTATGCTTTGGCCTGATGTTGAAGAGCGAACCAAAGCGGCGGTTAATAGTGGTACGTCGTTGTCCGAAGCACTTATGCTCGCTTCAGAGCAAGTCATAAAAACACAGCTGTCGGTTATCAGCATCCCAAAGCGATTCTCTGGCCCAATGCGAGAGATCTGGCAGTTGCAGCCACGACTGGAACAGTGGCGCGGTAAACGTGCTTTGAAACTGATGGAAGGTCGCCGTTTTCGCGCGGCGTACGATTTTTTATGTCTGCGCGCAAGTATTGAGCCTGAATTGCAATCGGTGGCTGCATGGTGGACCGATGTTCAGGAACTGCCCGAGGACAAACAACTGGATTTCATATCGAAAAAACCGTTGATACAGGGGCAATGGGGTGGGCCGAAGGAACTCAGTGCTACGAAGAAAAAGCGCAGACGGCGGCGTCCGAAAAGAAGCAAAAAACCCAATGTCGATGGGAATCGAAAAAGCGATCCCGTTTAAGTTGTGACTGATTCTAACCAGGCTTTTGTTGGGCTGGGATGCAACCTCGGCGACCGGATGGCCAATTTATCAAGTGCACTCAAAGCGCTTAGAGCCCATCCTGCTATTAATGCGGTGGTTTGCTCATCGGTTTACGAAACAGATCCTATGGGACCACAAGATCAACCGGATTACCTCAATGCTGTGGTTAGTATGCAAACCGAACTTTCAGCATGTGAATTGTTGAGCGAATTGCAGCGTATTGAAAACCAACATGGCCGAGTGCGTGATGGCAAACGATGGGGCCCGCGCACGCTCGATCTGGATTTGCTGCTCTACGCCAGTGAAACTATCGAAACACCGGATTTAAGTGTGCCTCATCCTGGCATTGCTGAACGCTCGTTTGTCTTACTGCCTTTGGCCGAATTGGCACCGGATTATATTGTTCCAAACAAAGGTACTGTGTCAAAATTGTTGGACCAGTGTCGTCAATATGGAATTCGCCGACTAGACTCTACATTATGAAACATCAGTTCATTGCCATAGAAGGTCCCATAGGTGTTGGTAAATCCACACTGGCCGGTACGCTTGCAGAGCATTTTAGCGCTAGCCTGGTGAGGGACACCGAAAAAGAAAACCCTTATTTAAAGCAGTTCTACAAAGATCCGCGACCAGTTGCGTTGCATACACAATTGCATTTCCTGTTGTCGCGTCTGGAAGTGTTGAGTGCGCCATCGGTTGCACGACCAACCAGTCCAATAGTGAGTGACTTTTTGCTGGACAAAGACAAGTTGTTTGCAGAGTTAACGCTGAGCGAGGACGAGTGGTGGATGTATACACGGCTGTATGAGCGAATGACGAAAAACTGTGTGCGTCCCGATCTCGTTGTCTATCTGCAAGCTCCGTTGGAGAAACTAATTCAGCGCATTGAGCGTCGCGGTTTGCGTCACGAGCAACGTATCGATAGCCATTATTTACAGCAGCTTATTTCCATCTACGAGCGATACTTTCATGAATATGCTGATTCGGCGTTACTGATCGTGAATGCCAGCGAAATAAATTTGGCTGACAATCAGCAAGACATTTCCACGTTGGTAGAGAGAATCAGAAATCTGGACGGTGGACGTCACTATTTCAATCCGGCTGCGAGCAATAAATTGTAACCTTTTGTGTGAGCTGTCTTATCTAGTCAATGTCAGTTTGATTGTAATAACACACTGATTTTAATGGCTATTTTCTAAATTCCTTGATATTCTCTGCGTGGCAACTTGCCGTTATTGCTCTGTTATTGCCCTTATGTGGCGTGTTGAGGCGCTTAACAAAGATTATTTTGTTACCACCGAGTCGCGAAACAAGGCAAAATGGCGGGTCATGTGGTCGCCAACGGATTGGGCGCCAGTTGGAATTTAGATTTGGACCCACATGTTGAAGTTGGTTTCGAACGTCACTGGAACCTCAGGTTTGAGCTTACAGGAGGATAAAACAGGCAATGGCAGAGCGGCAAAAGTTACGTATCGCACTACTCGAAGATAACGCCGAACAGGCGGCAAGGGTAAGCGGTTGGATTGAAAGTAAAGAGTACCACTGCGGCGTGTTTAACACAGCCGAAGACTTCCAGCGCGCATTTCGCAAATCCAGCTATGATGTCGTGGTTCTGGACTGGACTCTGGAATCGGGTAGTTCAGGGCTTGAGGTGTTGCACTGGATTCGCAAAACACTGACTAGCGATATTCCAATTATCTTTGTTACTGCCAGACAAGCTGAGGAGGATATTGTAACTGCACTTCAGGCAGGGGCAGATGATTACCTGGCCAAACCGGTAAGACAACACGAATTACTGGCTCGCTTGTATGCACTTGCACGACGAGCACAGCCTGAAACTGAAATGCTCGAATGCCCACCGTACACGTTCGATACATCAAATCGTCAGGTGCGCCTGGACGACGAAGTGATCAAACTAACCGAAAAAGAGTACGAGCTCGCCTTGTTCCTGTTTCGTAATCGTGGTCGTGTACTGTCGCGTCAACATTTGCTTACTTCGGTGTGGGGCACATCAGCCGAGCTAAACACCCGTACTGTTGATACTCACGCGAGTCGATTGCGCAAAAAACTCAAGTTGCTTGCATCCGAGCGCTGGAAGCTTACATCCATATACCAGCATGGCTATCGGCTCGAGGAGCACACGAGTAACGATTAGGGCGTGTCATCAGTTACCTCATGCACCCTTAGCCCATGGCGAGAGCGCCAAAAAGCCGTGGTATTACCGTTACCCCGTTTTCAATGGGGCTGTTCTTTGCGTTGCTGTTGGCGCTGACCTGGTTCCTCGTCTGGGGCGAGGCGACCAAGAAAATCGATAATCTGTTGCACGATAACTGGGTTCGATTTTCACAAACCACACCGCCTGAAGACGTCGTCATAGCGGCGATCGACTCTAAAAGTCTGCAAGAACTGGGTCGTTGGCCGTGGCCGCGAGACTTGCAAGCGTTGCTGTTTCAAAGGCTGGGCACCTATGATGTGAAGGCGGCTGTCATTGATATTTTATTCAATGAAGAATCGGCTGACTCTAACGACGATCAGGCCTTGATTGATTCGCTCAAAAAGCTGAACACAGTTGTTGTGCCCATTCACACCGAAGGGCGACAGAATGCTCATCAAGTTTATCCGGTCCCCGCAGTTTTGCATACGATTGACGGTATGGGGCATATCATGCTGCCTTTCGACGCTGACGGAATTACGCGCCGGGTATTCCTTAAAAGTGGTATTCCAACCCCCCACTGGTCGGCGCTGGCTCTTGAAGCCTACACACATATTGAACACCCTGATGGCGGCTTTGGCGAAGACAATTTGCCCGGCAGGAAAATCTGGCACGACTCTCTAAATGAAACAGTTGGCTCGCTGGGTGGGACAGACGCACGAAGCGGGATACGCGCCTCCTGGACAGAGGACTATGAAGTGCTTATCCCATTTTATGGACCGCGCGAAACCATACCGTACATCTCGGCAGAAGCGATTATCAATGGTTCTGCACCAAGCGATGCCTTAGCCGGAAAAGTCGTTTTCGTTGGCATGACCAGTACCGGTCTGGGCGATGACCAACCGACGCCTGTGTCGGCTCTTGATCAACTTGTTCCTGGTGTTGAAGTGCACGCCAACATTTACTCCGCGTTGCTTGATGGTCGACTCAAGACCCGTATAAATCCACTCCTGAATATTGTGTTAGCGCTGCTTCTATTTCCGCTTATGCTGTTGGTCTACTCACGTGCCCGACCACAATGGGGCTTGCTCATTGCCGCTGTTGGGTCGCTGGTACCTGTATTGCTGAGCTTTTTATTGTATCGATACATGCACAGTTGGTTTGCACCAATGGCGGCCAGTATTCCATTGTTTGTCAGCTACATTTTGTGGAGCTGGAACCGGCTGAATTATTTGAACCGCTTTCTCGAAGCTGAAACTGCTTTGCTCGAGCCTTTATCTCAACCAGACAACACTGAAAACGCTCACTTGGCCAAGTTTTTCCGCACAGCGGAGCGGCACTTGCCGATACAGGCATGGAGTTTCAGCTCAAAAGGGCAAAGCTTCTCCAGCGCTAATGATATCGGCAAGCCAAACGACATGCCGTCACTGAACCGCTGGGTCAACGTTGATGGTGTTTATTCGAAACGCTATCCAACGCCTGGCAAGCTGGAAATATCATTGGTTATCCAAGATGAAAAAGTAGCATCAGAAGTTACTGGCTACATTGATACATTGGCTCGCGTGCAATCGCGCACCAAGCCACCGGTGCTATCGGGTTCAATTGAACGACTGCAGAACAATACCTTAAAGTTAAGCGATCAAGTTGACGGGTTACGTAATGTTAGTGCGCTCAGTGATTCCATATTTGAAGGCAGTCCGGCAGGCTTGATTGTCTGGAATGCAGCTGGTGAAATGGAACGCCGTAATGAGGTGGTATTCGAGTTAATACCTTCCATAGAGAGCGACATTAATCTGGTTGATTTCGTCCACAAGGTTACCCGTAGCGAAACCGACGACGAGGCTGATCGGCGAAGAATACGAGAACTCATTCTAGACTCGGCAGCTTGGCAGATCACCTATGTTGATGAAGAACGCGAGTCAGTTGTCAATTTCAATACCGTTGGCGAGAATTTGAGCAACAGACTGGTGTGTGCAACGGTTATCGATGTTTCGCAGATACGCAGTGCTGAGCGCGCCCGATCTGAAATGGTTGATTACCTGTCGCACGATTTACGCTCACCCCTGATATCTGCTTTATACCTGCTTGAGAGTGATGCTGATGAAATATCTGGCGAGGTTGAAAATCGAATAGAAGCTAACATAAACCGAAGCTTGAGTATGATGGATGATCTTCTACATGTATCTCGAGCCGATTCGTTATCTTCTGATAATTTTGAAGAACTCTTATTCAACGCGGTAGTGGATAACGCACTGGACCAGCTGTTACCGCAAGCACGCAGTCGTGACATAAACTTCGAAATTAATACAACAGATGACGATCTTTGGATGGACGGTGATGCTTCTTCGCTGGAAAGAGCGGTAGCCAACGTGGTTGGTAATGCGATTAAATACTCTAATAAAGGCGGGCGCGTGATCATCAGCACAGAACGCACTGATGATGAAGTGTTGCTCGAAGTCAGTGACGAAGGTGTGGGTATCGACCCTGCGATGATGGGTGAGTTATTTACCCGATTTAAACGCGATGCCAGAATTGCAAAGAAATTTCAGGGAATTGGTTTGGGACTGGCACTGGTTGCTCGAGTGGTTCAGCAACACAGTGGTGAGGTAAATGCCGTAAGTCCTGGTACTGGAACCACCATTCGAATGCGCCTGCCTCTGCTTAGCGCTGAAAACTCGCCGAATGCCTGACTTTACAAATGCGTCTATTATTTAATGTGTCGCACTTAATGCTTCTATGGGCTGACCGCCAGTCGCTCTTCAACACGTCCATCGGAATAACCAATTAATAACCGATCTGCGGCACGCGCTGCAAATAAGCCAACGCTTACTACGCCAGTAATGTTGTTGATGATGGCCTCAAGCTCTTCAGGGGCGTCGATATGCATGCCCACACAATCCAAAATCTGATTACCGTTGTCTGTTCTGGGGGCTTCACGATATTCAGGGTCAGCACCGAGAGTAAGAATTTCTCGGGCAACATAGCTACGGGCCATTGGAATGACTTCAACTGGTAGTGGAAAATCACCTAATACATCCACAACTTTGCTGTTATCGACAATACAGACGAACACATTGCTGGCAGCGGCGATGATTTTTTCGCGCGTTAGTGCACCACCACCGCCCTTTATCAGCTGCAGATTCGCATTGGCCTCATCAGCGCCATCAATATACATATCGAGCGAGCCGGTCATGTTCAGATCGAGTACCTCATAGCTGTGCTCACGTAATTTGCTGGCCGTGGCCTCAGAGCTCGCCACCGCACCTTCGAGCGGAATTTTGGCAGCTGCCAGTTCGTCGATGAATATGTCAACCGTGGAGCCTGTACCGACGCCCAGTACTGAATCTGGCTTAACCAGCTGTACCGCAGCAAGTGCAGCTGCGTGTTTACCTTTATGCATGGAAGTGTCGATCCAGGTGTTGAAAATGGTGCTCAGATTCGTGAATGATACCGGCATTCGTGAATGATACCCACATTGGCAGGAAAACGGAGTACATTGCATGGATCGTATAATCGCACGAATCCTAATCGTACAAATCCGGCCCGCGTTCCTATGAGCAGTTTCCATCAACAGTATATCAAACGCATTCTGTCAGCCCGAGTCTATGATGTTTCAGTTGAGACCCGACTGCACGGCGCGCCACTACTCTCGCAACGACTCAACAATACTATTTTGCTCAAGCGAGAGGACGAACAATCGATTTTCTCGTTCAAGTGCCGGGGCGCATTTAATCGAATCTATCAGCTGACTCAGCAGCAGCGCGTCAACGGTGTTATTGCAGCCAGTGCCGGAAACCATGCTCAGGGAGTAGCATTGACGGCCAGGCATCTTGAATTGCCATCTTGCATTGTTATGCCGCAAACCACCCCGAGTATCAAGGTTGATGCAGTGCGAGCGTTGGGTGCCGAAGCTAAGTTGTTCGGAGATGATTTTAATACAGCCCTTGGACACGCGCAGCGACTTGCTGAAGAAAAGCAATTTTCTTTTATTCACCCGTTTGATGCGAAAGACACGATTGCCGGGCAGGGTACTGTTGGCGTTGAAATATGCCAACAACATCCTGGCACATTGGACGCTGTATTTATTCCAATAGGTGGCGGTGGTCTAGCCGCAGGCGTAGCCGCTTACATGAAATACCTACGACCAGAAGTTCGTATCATTGGTGTTGAACCGGTTGACGCAGCATGTATGCATGCTGCATTTCAAGCTGGCGAGTGCGTTGATCTTGAGCACGTTGGGTTGTTTGCCGATGGTGTAGCTGTTCGTCGCGCCGGTGAAGAAACCTTTAAGGTATGCAAAGAGTTTATTGACGACATAGTGCTGATAACTGTTGATGAGATGTCGTCTGCAATAAAAGATATTTTCAACGACACACGCACCTTGACTGAGCCTGCTGGTGCATTAGCTGTTGCTGGCATGAAGCGGTATATACAAGACAACAAACTAAAGGGAAAAACCTTCATTGGTATAAACAGTGGCGCCAATCTGAATTTTGATCGCCTGAGGCATATTGCCGAACGTGTCGAGGTAGGTGAAAGTCGAGAAGCTTTACTTGCGGTTACTATTCCGGAAAAGCCGGGGAGTTTTAAAGAGTTTTGTGAGGTGCTTGGTCGTCGCAGCGTTACTGAGTTTAACTACCGGTATGCAAGGTCCGATAACGCTTGTGTCTTTGCAGGTGTGGAACTCACGGGTGGTGATGCTGAAAGGTGTCAATTGATCGATGCGCTAGAGGCGCGTGATTTTGCTGTGTTAGACATGACCCATAACGAAACTGCCAAGCTGCATGTACGACATATGATTGGCGGACATGCCTCTCTTAGTGGTGAGCGCATGTATCGTTTCCGATTTCCCGAGCGACCCGGTGCGTTGTATGATTTTCTATCTCGTGTTGGTGAGCGCTGGAATATCTCTTTGTTTCACTATCGTAACCATGGTGCAGCTTATGGACGAGTGCTGGTTGGGTTGCAGGCCATTGATTCAGACGACCATGGTCTTGAACAATTTGTATCCGATTTGGATTTTATTGCCGAAGATGAATCGGAGAATGAAGCGATTGATTTGTTCTTGCGTTAAAGGTCGCTTGATTTCATCAATGCTCAAAGATAGGATTTGTACATATGAAATACGTCAATCACATTATAGGTCCGGCATTTGTCTTTGTTTTAACCGCGTGTAACGGTGAAGGACCCACTTTGCACCCAACTGATGAGCAAAATAACAATGGTGTGACTCCTCAGCAAGCTTCATCAATACCAATTGAAACTACATCTCTTTACAGTGTCACTCTATGAATGAGCGCTTGATTCAGCGCAGCATTCATCAATAGGTTTAGTTAGAGCGAAAAGCGTTGTTGATAACACGATTAACGCCAGGGCTGTTCTTGGCTGTTTGAATAGCTTTTTGCATGTCAATCGCATCAGTAAAGTAGCCAGAAAAAATAA
>CAYTJF010000235.1:0-9586 GCA_964437945.1 uncultured Granulosicoccaceae bacterium | reverse complement strand
TAAGCTGAGCTTCGTTATATTTATCGGACTTATAAAAATCTATGTTGTTGGAGAATGTTTCTATTAATCCGGATATTTCAGGGGGAGCTGTCATTGACTGTTCATAATTTCCATCAAATCGAATCGGATAGGCCTATATAAAAATGGTAGTAAACTCTATTCTCGCTCAAACCGAATTCTTTCAACTTCCTCAAGCGACACCTTATCCATACTGTGATCATATAGACCTGTTGTTCTTGGATCAGAATGATTAGCCCATTCCTGGGCAATATCTAAACGCCCACCATTAGCCATGTAGTTGGTAATGCCAGTAGCCCTAAACGAATGATTACAGATTTTTTCGTGATGCAAACCCGCTTTCTTTGCCCGTCGCTTTACCATAGCCAATGCCTCGCGCCGATCGAGCGCTCGGCCTGTCAATTGCCGACGCCGATCAAACGACTGAAAGATAGGTAGAGTAGGAGAGCCACCCAGATCCGCTTGCTTCAAAAACTCATCTAGTGCATCCTGGGCTTTATGGTGCACAAGCACAGTGCTTTCTTTACCACCTTTCTCACCCAACCGTAGATACCACCGTTTTCCTTTCGGGAAGTAATCGCGCACTTCAAGACCCACAGCTGCAGAAACTCGTGGCCACGTATATGCCAGAAGTGTAAGAAACGCGCGATCGCGAAGACCAATGAGCGTGTTGGCCGGGATAGAAGCTATTAAGTCTAGAAATTCCTCATCCGTAAGCGTCGGTGTTTTCCCCTTGGTGACCTTGAGCTTGGGACCAACCACCGATGACACCGGGTTTTCCTCGACAATCTGTCTGACGACCAGAAAATCAAAACACTTACTGAGTGCTGCTCGATGTTGCTTAACCGAGCTCGCCGCCAAATCTCCAGAGATCACCTCTATATAAGTAGCTACATGCAGCGGTCTGACATCTGACAGATGTTTAAGTCCAGCCTCTTTAGTCCAGATATCAAACCGAGTCCAAGCTCGGAGGTAGGCTTGCCGAGTGTTGGCATTTCGGATCATACCGGCAAAGAAGTTCAAAAATTCCTCAGCGCCTTTCTTACCGGTGGCAAGAACAAGCGCTGGAATCCGATGGCCCTCGAATTCCAGAGTTGCTAAGTCAGTGTTCGGATGTATTAAAGAAGAGATACAAGCCCCCTATCAATATCCCATAAAAGTAGTTATGGGATATTGATAGCAGAAGAGGAGGGTTAGCGCAAGCCGTTCATATCGAACGTCCTGTTGTTAGAATATGTGTAAAACGACGAGACGTCCTAAAACCAATCTTTTTCCAGAATAAGGTAGTGTTAACGTCAGCCGAGCTACAATTTAAAAATCACGCTAGCAAACATTGAAGTAGTTGTCGCGCAACTGGGAAAAGGGATGCCAAATACAAATTCTTCCACCGATACTATCGCTGAAATTACCTGTCCTATTTGCAAGCACTCGATACCTGGTGACGCAAAAAAGTGTACCCATTGTGATTCGTATTTAAATTGGAGAAAATATCTCAGCTTATTTACAGATGTACTCGCACTTGTCGCGCTAATTTCTGTTGCGACCACAATGGCTGGTGCTTATAAGCAATTTCTTCGAGCCAAAAAGACAGAATTCGATTTTCAAGTAGCAGGATACATTGACCAAGGTGGCCCTGTGCTGGATACCAAATTGTATGCAGCAAACTTAGGCGAACTTCCAGGCATGCTCAACACCGCCTACTTTGATGTACAAATAGGCAAAACAGAACGTTATGCCATAGACCTAGATATTTCACGGGAAAACGACCCCGAGCCGTGGTTTCTACCTGCGAATTCAGCTAAAGGCCTACTTCTTACCGGGCAGTCAAAAGCATACAAATGGGAGAACGGGAAAAAAACAAATGAAATGCCCGTTTTAGATTTCAAAAAACTGGTCAATAAGGCATTAATGTCGGACACAAAGGTGTTTTGTAAAGTTTTGGTCGGAACAAGAACCAGTGAACGAGTAGGTAACTCATGGTTCGAACACACAAGATGCAACTATGTCCTACGTCTAGATATGTTATAGACGAGCTACCTAATTCGTTGCCGGGCTCAAGGGAGTGACAAAATCATCACGCAAACGATAGGCAGAGGCAGAACCCACCTCAATCATGGAATCCAACAAAAATAGTACTGAATCTCTTAGTGATTCATCTGATTTCAGTAATTGTGGTTCCGAATACACAAAACGCGTCAACAAAGATTCAAGGTAATACATGATGGTTGAGTTTTTGAGTAAGTTGTTTGTTGCACCCTCCTTTACAATGGCAGCAATGGTTTTAAATGCCATTGGAAGTGACTTTCGACCAACAGAGCTAAGATAGCGTAAGTATGCTCGAAGACAAGGTGTTGTCGGCGGCAGCTGGAGAGCCAATTTTTCTATTCTGCCGTGGTTGTCGTCCAGTCTTCTCCAGTGTGAGACTCCATCCTGCCAAGGTATTCCTAAAAAAAGCTGATCGACTAGCTCTGCATCAAATTCATAGTCATTGTCTAGCTCGTCTAGTGATTTTGAATTAGTAACTCTATCAGCAAACAATTGCCAGAGACTCCAGAAATTATCATCAGCCCCACTATCAGCTTCAGTGATAAGGTTTGTAATGAAACGAGCTACCTCTCGAGAGCAATTTTCTGAACAGCCAAGCAACGGCTCTACAATCTGAACGGCCTTTTCGAGCGGTGCAGAAATCACGACCTTTGCTAAGCCTTGGCCTACATGCTGTTCTAAATCAAATTTTCTATTATCCCTAACTTCACTTTTCCACTGATTCGACCAATTAAATTCAAGCCACTTGGCTGTTTCACAAAAAAAATCTGTAGCCTCATCCCAATCTGGATGGTGGCGAAGAATTCTGAAAATGTTCTTTACCGTGTTTGTATAACTTTCATTGCTTGGATCTACGACAGCAAGATCAAGCGCGATATCGGCATCTCCACATATATATTCCCTTGTTTCCAGTAGCTTGCTTTCCCAAACATCTATCCATGGCGTTCTATCCCAAAATGGTAGAGATTCCTGTTCATTGCGAACTGCCGCCACAGAGGATCCCTGACGAATGGTCGACGCAAGGGTTTTCATTGTTACTGCTCTATCACGATTTTCCAGAAACAAACCAACCCCAGAATGAGCCCACTCAGAAACTTCCAGCACGGGATGAGTAAGAGCCAATGCCAGGATTTCCATTGAGCTAAATCTATCGTCTGTGGCGACAATACAAGCTACTCCCGCACAAGGCCTATCTGGCGACATCACCCCACTACGCGCAAGGTGAGACATCTCTCCCGAGCAGTTGATGCCTTTACGAATCTCGATTTCGACTTGTTTAGCACACCAGGCAAATTCGTCATCGCTTAATTTATCTCGAAAGTCTCGAAGACAAGCAGCAGCTAGAATTCCTGGCCCTCCATGAAAATGTTCGTCGACATCCGTCGTGTCCTCACTAATCGATCGGGCTTCACTCAATAGACCTTGGGTTGAATCCCAATCGTGCGATCCACCTGCTTCCCATATTCGAATTGCTTCGTTGAACAAATACGCAAAACGATTGGTTTGAGACATTTCCTCCTGATGCGCATCCACCAATTGTTGTACTTCAGGCTCCATTTCTACTGGGCCAATAGATACGGATTGTGTGGTGCCCGAATCCTCATCGTCAGTGCTTGCACTATCTACGATACCCAGCTTTCTAATATCCATTCGATTAAGTACTAATTTCCAAAGCACTTCACTTTCTGCTTCCGATGCCGTGCACCGCGCTCTATGCAGGTCTAAAACGTCGGCCACTTGATCTCGTACGGTGTCATCGGAGAATTGCAACTGAAGTGCCATCCATTCAACATCTGTTTTACGATGCGCCAACGCATTCGAATCACGACGTTCATCCTGGTAAATTCGATGACCCGCTATCAAGGATCCTCCTAGGAGAAGGTCAACACCCGATTCCTTGGCCAACCGTATTCGGTCGTACTGGATCAATTCGCGGCAAGATAGCAATGCAACTCCAACACGTGATGTTTCTGATGGATAGGCGATGCAGATGCTTGCTATTACCCCTGTAGCCATCACATTGTTACTATCGATTAAAATTCTCAGCAGCCAGTCTTCAATTTTCGCACCTTCAATTTTCGCGATTTTTAAGAGCCAGTTCTCCAGGGCCATTAATGCCGATTGCAAGGCATAAGGTCCAACTGATAAGCCCCTGTGCATTAGATAAAGGCGGCTATTTGCCCATTGTTCAATGGGCCCATGATTCGGTACATCGATTGCTATTTTCTTAAGTGGTTCTAATGGCTCTCCTGGCCACTTTTCCTCTCCATACCATTGTGCTGAATGATTTAGTAGATCAATAATATATTGGACTGCGTCCTCGGGATGATTATGGAGAAGTGACAGGAAAGGCCCTTGGTACGCGCTCGCTGGGAAATAATCTGTTGATGATCGCTCCCGGATACCAAAAAACGGAGCTACCTCATAACTCGAGTAGCCATCAAACTTCCGTATGTCCGTCTCATCCATTTTCAACTTGAAATTTGCAAGCTTTATAACCTCAGCTGGAAAATCCCGACTCGCGTTCCCAACAGAAAATCCACCCATCACTAACTTCGCCAAGTCTGCCGATGCATCGATCTCATATTCCAGCTTTGTCGCATCATCCATTAGCTGATTGAAAACTTGAGTTGCTAACGGTATTTTCAGCATGACACTGAGCGTTCGGTTTCGAGCGCTCTCATTGGGGTAACCTTCAAAGACAGTTAGTAGTTGTTCGATGACACGCCCAGCAGAATCTGTCTCCGCTGGCACCGGATTGCTTTGATCTACTTGTTTAGCCCAATCTTCAAGAAACCCAAGTACGGTATATGCATTGTCGGGTAATAACTTATCCAGTAGTTCCGCTACTATTTTTAGCGTGGGGTTCCACCCCGTGCCTTTCGGCACTAACATTTCAGATGGTAAGCCTGGAAGAAATACCCAGGTAGGAGATTGTTTACACGCTACACGAAGTATGTTGATAATTTGAAACAAAAGTGGCATATCTCCACTTTCGATTCGACCTTGGCAATCCAGCACAAAATTGCTCGCACTCTCAGAAAGCAATGTCGACACCAGACAGTCATCGCGAAAATGATTGGGTAGTTCTGGATTGGTTACCGCATTACAAACAAACGAATATATAAAATCGGAATTCTGATCAAAGTGATCCTCTAACCATTGTCTGAACCCCCGTCGCAAGGCAGGATACCCACCAGTACATTCGGATAATCTTTTAGCAGGATCGTCTGCCGTGTGAAATTCCCGTTCAATCCAACGCAAAATAGCCCAGTCTTCGAGTATGTCATGGGCTGGTGCATATAAGACTGATGTCTTCGGCGAACGATTAAGCAGCGAGGACTGAACGAGTATATCCAATACCTCATCATCCTCGATGCTAGGTGCAACAAATGGAGTAAGGTTTGAAGCTCTTCGACGTGCTACATCTAATAGCATTTTCTCCCGTCTGTCGGGCATTCCATTCGAACCATTGAGCTCATCTCGTATCAACTCAATCCAACATTTTTCTCTAAACGAACGCTCGTCGTGTTCATGGTTTTCACCATCCCAAGAAAGCCTATAAGCAAGGCTCAAAATAAAAGGGTTTCGTAAAACATTTCGGAGTCTGGGCTGCTGCAGAGGTACGGTAAGTTTAGGTATTGATACTTCAATTTGATCAAGCTCATCGTCTGAAAGAGGTGAAACATTGACCATAGCTGGTGCTAAACCGGCCGGTGTAATTAGCGCATTTTTTAGAAGTTCTGCGGAGTAGCTTCTGCAGGTAACGATCAGCTGAACAGAACTATTTTCTCCAACAACTTGCAACAGCTGATTGAAAGCATCTCTAATTGAATGCTCCAAAAGACGTTCTATGCCGTCTATGAAAATAACACTACGATCAAGTCCAGAAAGGAGTACAGCAAATCGTTCCGAATTCAGTGTGGTTTGAGATGCAACAAGCACCTCGTCTAAATGAGCTTTCGCAAATTCTACAGCCTGAAATGCAAGTACTGGTGTTTTTATTCCTATATCAAGTACTGCTCTCTTAGCCAGAGCCGATTTGCCTGACCCAGCCGCTCCAGACAGAATTACTACTCGATGATCTGACAGCCTCTCTGTCAAGTTGAACACTTCATTTTCTCGATCGAGCTCTATATCGCCAATCGTCGAGTTAATACTGTTGCAGACGGCGACACCATGCTCTATGAGCAGCTGTAAATCTACCGTGTTCCTTGTTGGTATTGTTGTGTGCCGTTCTCGCAGCCCCTGTGGCAGACTTTTGCGGGAGTAGGTGCTTGCCTGCGGTCGGCCACTTGCAGCTAATTCGAGTAATGATGACCATGTCTGCTCTGCGGCAGCAATGGGATCATGTTCGTCTGTTAGAGAGGCAAGCTGATTCATTGCCAATATCTGATTTTGAGAAGTGTGAGTGTTCAGATCCAGGCTAAGCAAATGTACAACCTTGATAAATCTGAAAAACAACTCCTCGTCAGGAGGTTCTCCAATATGACCGGAAATGATTGATTTTATGGTTTCATACTGTTGAGATGATTTTTTATCTATATAGCCTTTCAACCCTAACCTACGCTTGAAATCACAGACATCATCTGACGAATGAGCGCAATCTAACAACGAGCCAAAATTTCCAAGCAGTACTTTCGTACCAAGTAGCGTCACTATCGCTAATCCGTCCGTTTCCTCATTGAATCGTTCAGATGCATTAAAATCATCCCAGAAATTGCAAAAGGTTTGGCTACATTCTTCATCGCTTGCGGTGATGCTGAAGGACCTTTTTACCTGAATGACCAATTTCCGTCTTGAGCCATCACTTGTTTCTCCTGTTAACAAAAGATCGTCAGTTTTCCAGCCCAGATGTCCAACCTGAAAAGCAACTTCGACAACATTTGTGTTGTGAATTACTGGCGGTATAGAGCCCAGCAATAGCATCGTCAATGCATATGCATCCACATGTTGCTCAAAGTGATCTCCGGCGCCGCCTGTTGCCGCCGGACTATGTACTGTGGATGATGCGTTTGAGTCTGCCATTAATCACACGCTGGAAGTTGTATCCCGAAACAGAGAGCACATGAGCGTTCTCTCATGTCTCATTCCAATCTATTGAACTTGCACGAACTGACTACAAATGGGGTTATTCGTGCAGAATACAATAGGAAGGATGGAATTAGCTGCAGAAACAGGTGTTTTACAGAAGCCTTTAATGTTCTAACCCACCGCGAGATCGATCCTGAAAGCGCTGTGCTTTTTCTACAGCAGCTTTTGATCGATCTGAAAATAAACCGCGTGTCTTGTTCCTTCCGATGCTTATAGCCAAATCACGCTGCTCATTTTGCGCCAGGCGCTTTTTTGGTCCGTCGAGCTTTGACTCTATCGTTTTTTCCAGCTCCAGAAAATTTCGGTAATCCTTCTGATCGTTCACTCGGGTTTGATCAGCTTCGACAACCGCTTTTGCCTCTGGTGCATGCTCATTCACCGACTCTCGAATCGCAGCTTCCTCGGTCGCGCCACGATTCACCTGCTGTTTCCAGGTGCGCAACGCTTGCTTAGACTGCCTAACGGCACTCTCTAATACCGGTTTTTTATTTTCCCAATCCAACCGCACCTGATTCGCTTCTTTGTTCAATATCAAATGCACTATTTTCTCGGTTGGCTCTTTATTCATATGACCTTCCAAAGCAGACTCAGCATCGACTACGGCTTGTTCTCGAACACGCTGCTGTTCCTGAAAAGCGACTCGTGCTACCTCCCTGGCTGCTTCGACCTCAGCCCTCGCCTGCTCGACTTCACTGCTGGTCGGATGCAACGCCCGCAAACTCATCCTTCCATCATCACCCGTTTCGTAAGACAGCCCGTGGGTTTCCATCGTTGATTCAATCGTGGCCGATCGGCTTGAACGTGCTAAGCACTCATCCAACGACCGTATGCGCGTTGCTTCATCTGGCTGATAGATATCCAGCTGTGTTCGATGACGCGACATCGCGACATACGCCAAATGACGATCGATACTGGCAGACCCCCACATCATCGCCCGATCAACCGTCATGCCCTGTGATTTGTGGATGGTGCTTGCATACCCGTGTTGGAGATCGTTGTATTCACTAGCAGTAAATTGCACGGTTGAACCTCCATCAATCTGAACACTCACCCTGCCCTGCTCGATGCTCACCACATCCCCGAACTGACCGTTCATGACGCCGACTTGTCGATCATTTCGAGTAAACACAACGCGATCGCCAACGGCGAGCTCGAGCGAGTCTCCAAACGAGATTGATTCTGACAATTCACCACGTACTTTTCGTTCATCACGCACCGCCTCATTGAGCATCGCGACGTCCACTTTCCTGTGTGCCAGGATAATCGCCGAATCAGATCCCTTGTCCAGATAACGATCGACAACTTTCGGTACCAAGGCCGCCTGAGCGCCCACATGTTCACAGCCCGCTTCTCGATAAGCGGCCAATGCTTTTCCACCTTGTTTGGTCGATAACGCTTGGGTAGCCTCACGCTGCCACTCTACCGATTGTCTGCGGACCTGACTAATCTCTGTTGCACCGTGTTCTGCACACAGTGCTAGAAAAGGCACCCCGGCCTGAATCGGCTGCAACTGCTCGGCATCACCAACCAGAATCGCTTTTGCTCCTGCCTTATTGACCGCATCGAGGACACGTTCCATAGTGCCGTCATGGACCATCCCTGCCTCATCGAGCACCACGACATCTTTCTTGGTCAACTGAATTTCACCCTGTTTGTGCCGGTACAACCAACTGGCGATCGTTCGTGAATCAATCCCTGATGATTTGGATAATTCGTCCGCCGCTTTGCCAGCCAGCGCCATCCCGGACACGCGATAGCCAGATGACTCATAGGCCTCCCGCACCACGCTGAGCATGGTCGATTTACCGGCTCCAGCAACCCCTGAGACAAGGTTAAACCGTTCGTGGCCTGTCGCATTTTTAACAGCCTTCGTTTGCTCACTACTCAATTCGAATGGCAAGCTTGATAGAGCCGTGGCAACCGTGGATGCAGACAATCCAAAGTCACGCTTTTTTATCATTGCGCGGCCGAGCGACAGCATCGACTCTTCAGTCTCTTTTGCTTCGACGGTGATAAACATTTGTGAAGAGGTGGCCTGATCAATACCAGGTAATTCAACATTCACCAAAGACGGATGCACATCAAGCTTCGCCTTGACTCCGGCAAAGAGCGCTGGGTCATCGGTCACCTTGGACAGCTCCCGATACAGATCCTTGCGTGTGAACATCGTCTTCATCGAACTGACACGCTCAATGATCACAGAAGGGTCTCTTCGAATTTCGAGCTCAGCCGCCCGCGCCTCACGAAAAGCAAGTGTCGCGGCTTTCCCTTCACCACGCCAGGCACTCGGTAATTGTTTCGGCTCTGGCTGGATATCCAACCCTCGATCGGCATAACTTTTCATGTTCACCCGAGCTTCAACACCTGCTTGCTCAAGTGAATGATTCACCATGACCTCCCATCGATCGCGTAGTGCTTTTAACTCATC
>CAYTJF010000234.1:0-9658 GCA_964437945.1 uncultured Granulosicoccaceae bacterium | reverse complement strand
AGTTCCGATGTGTCTGTGTCGAAGCTAATAGCTTGGGATGTTAGTTGGGACTCGGATGGCACTATGAAAACCGGCGCAGAGTTTAGGTACGAGCGTACCAACCACACACTGGCCCATTTATCCGGACCAGTCCCAATGATGGTTTGATATTGCTTAGCTGATTGTGGTTTAGTCGACGCGACTACTAACAGCAAAGAAACAACAGCTACAATGACCTTGCACCAGCGGTACATTTAATTTGATCTCCATTCAAATTAGATGCAAGGTTATCATGCGATTAATGAAATAGCTATGCTTGCTATTTTAACTTTATCCGTTTGTATATAACCAATTAAAGAATAGACTACGTCAGAATAAAACTAATAAAAAACCAAGAAAAAACCAAGAAAAAACTAATAAAAAATAACTATTGCTACTTTCTCAGAAAAATTCTTTTAAGTTAATACCCGTTAAATTCAGGGCTTGTAAAATCGCGAATAATACGCTCTATCCAGCACTGGATGCGATCACAGTTTCTTGACCAACCAGTTGCTGCAAACAATCATCGTCAAGGGCTTTAATGGGTGTGAAGTCGCGGTGCGCTATCCAGGCTTCACGATTAAACGCCTGTATATGATTATCAACATGGCACAGTGATAAATACACAATGGTTCGATCAAACGGTGAAATATTGGCAGGGCTGGCATGGACTAACAAGGAGGAAAAAACCAACACACTACCAGCGTCTCCGGTTGGCGCAACACAGCCACCCTGTTCAGCCAGTTCACTGACCTTTTCCCTATCGAGCGTCCACAAAGGATAGGATGTGGTTTCAAGATCGTGCCCGGCCTCAACAACCCCGTATTTGTGGCTGCCAGGAAGAAACAATAAAGGACCATTCGCTGCCGTTACATCATCTACAAAAACAGCGATATTCATCGCCCGTGGCTCCGGCATTTCATCGTCGCGTTTCCAGGTGCCGTAGTCTTGATGCCACTGCCACACATCGCCATCAAAAGCGGCTTTGGCATTCACTTTAAACTGGTGCATGTACACCGGCCCATCAAGCAGTTGTTCAACCGGTTCAATTAAACGCGGATGCGCACCTAAGCGACGAAAACCTTCATTATAGGTATGGGCTGCAAATGCGGTACGGGCAACCCCTGATGCTTCTCGCCAAACCTCTTTTCGATCTGACTGATAAACACTGTTGGCTTCGTCTTTTAAAACACCCGCCTCGGCTTTACTAAACAAGTTAGGAAAGAACAGATAACCGGTTCGGTCAAATTCATCGAGTTGTGCTTTGGTTAATTGCATAGCAGGCTCCTTAATACCCAAAACATACCGCTGCGGCTCGGGCGTGTCAAATATTACACATACCTATTTCACACAATAATGGGCAGCCCAACTACATCTCAGCACCGGTGTTTCTGGCCAGCAGTGCCTTGACCGCCTCTCGCGGGTCTAAACCTTCAATCAATACACGGTATACCTGCTCTATGATTGGCAACTCGACGTCCAGACGCTGTGCCTGCTCAAATACCGCTCGCGATGCCTGCACACCCTCAACCACCTGCTGAATTTCCGCTTCGGCCTGGGCTACCGTTTTGCCTGCAGCCAGTGCCAAACCCATCCGCCGGTTACGGGATTGATTATCGGTACACGTGAGCACCAGATCACCCATGCCAGCCAAACCCATAAACGTTTCGGCTTTAGCACCCATAGCAACACCGAGTTTTTGCATTTCGCGCAGGCCGCGATTAATCAACGCTATTCGAGCATTTGCGCCAAAACCAAGCCCATCAGATAAGCCAGCGCCAATGGCCAGCACATTCTTAACGGCTCCCCCTACTTCAACGCCAATAATGTCCTCGGAGGTATAAGCCAGAAATGATGAGCTTGATAAATAGCCTGCCAGTTGATCAGCAAAATCGGGCTTGGATGCAGCGACGGTTATCGCTGTAGGTAGATCCTGCCCAACCTCTGTGGCGAAGGTGGGTCCGGACAGCACAGCATAACGCTCACAAGTAGGTAACACCACGGCAACGACTTGATGAGGTAGAAGACCGGTTGATAGCTCCAGCCCTTTTGTAGCCCAACATACCGACAGGCTCATGCCGTCGAGGCGCTCCAGAATGCTTCTAAAAGAGTGACTGGGGACCGAAACCATGACAGTCGATGCGTCTTTTATCGCGGTATCCCAATCCGGTTCAGCTTTGAGAGTGTCCGGAAATTTGGCACCTGGCAGATAACGCTGGTTCTCACACTTTTGGTGCATTTGGCCAAGCAGCTTTGAATCCCTGCCCCATAGCGTGACATCGGTTCCCGAGCGCGCCATTTGTATGGCTAGAGCTGTGCCCCATGAACCCGAGCCCAATACCGTTATTTTATTGTCGGTCATAACATTGCCTTGGTGAAAAAACTACGCCGGGACATTGCGTAATTCTAGCTTATTAACAAGTCGCTAACCTGTGATCTGGATACTAATTACTATCGGACCTTGTTTACCAGCACGTTCAACGATATTCTGCACGAACACAATAAAACGAGAAGAAAAAACTCAGATGCGTAAAGTCACTCTTTCAAGCTTTTTACTGCTGTGTTGTTCACTATCGATGCCAGCATTGTCGGCAACCATTAACATCCATAACGGTGGCGACCCGACCTCTCTTGACCCTCATAAGATTTCAGGTGATTGGGAAAACCGCATCGCCGGCGATATCTTCGAAGGTCTTGTCACAGAGGACGCAGGCGCACAGGCCATCCCTGGTCAAGCCGAGAACTGGACCATATCCGATGATGGTCTTGTGTATACGTTCACATTGCGAGATGGCATAACCTGGAGCGATGGAAAAGCCTTAACAGCCGACGACTTTGTGTTCTCGTTTCAGCGACTGATGGACCCTGAAACCGCTGCCGAATACGCGTATTTGCAATACCCAATTAAAAACGCTGAGAGTATCAATAGTGGTGACAACACCGATATTGCCTCACTGGGTGTAAAAGCGGTTGATGAAAAAACACTGGAGATCACACTAGAACAACCAACCCCTTATTTTATCGGTGCACTAACACACTTCACTGCATTTCCAATTCCCAAACACGTTATCGATGCAAACGGCGACGACTGGGTAAAGGTTGAAAACATTGCCACCAACGGCCCTTACAAACCGACCGAGTGGGTACCAGGCTCGCATGTCACCACAGTTAAAAACGAAGCCCACTACGATGCAGCCAACACAAAAATTGACGGTGCCAAATTCTTTGTTCTGGAAGATGAGTCCGCAGCATTAAAGCGTTTTCGTGCTGGTGAGTTTGATATTTTGACTAATTTTCCAACCGATCAATATGAATGGATGGAAGAGAATTTACCCGGCCAGGCACGTGTAGCACCCTTTGCTGGCTTGTACTACTACGTTGTCAACAATCAAAAGCCACCATTTGATAATCCGAATGTACGAAAAGCACTATCAATGTCTATCAACCGTGAAGTGATCGGTCCACAGATTCTGGGTACCGGTGAAATTCCAGCCTACTCATGGGTACCACCTGGCATGGCTAACTACGGCGAGCCTGCCACTGTAGACTGGAAAGACTTGCCTTACAGCGAAAAAGTGGAAACAGCAATAAAGTTGCTAGCGGACGCCGGATTTAGTGACGATAAACCACTCGAGCTGCAATTGCGTTACAACACCAATGAAAACCACAAACGCATTGCGGTAGCTATAGCTGCCATGTGGAAACCGCTGGGTGTGAAAGTAGAGTTGTATAACACAGAGGTAAAAGTACACTACGATGAACTACAGGAAGGCATTCTTGATGTTGGGCGTGCTGGCTGGTTAGCCGACTATAACGATGCAGACAATTTTCTAAAATTGTTGAAATCCACTGTGCAGTTTAACTACGGCCAATATGAAAACACCGAATTTGATGCCTTACTTGATAAAGCCAATGTAACCACAGATGCTACTGCTCGAGCCGGCCTGCTTCGACAGGCCGAAGAAATCGCTTTAAGCGAATCAGCCAGTATTCCAATTTATTATTACCTTTCCAGAAACGTGGTATCTCCCAAGGTAACCGGTTTTGAAGATAACGCTTTCGATATTCACCGCACGCGCTGGCTTGATATAACCGAATAGCACGTACGGTCCACTCGACGACCCGATGGCATCTAAGCCATCGGGTGCATATCCATGCTGCGCTACGCTTTCAATCGATTGCTATCCACCGTCCCGGTGCTGTGGATAGCCGTCACTGCCTGCTTTTTTATTCTGCGACTGGCTCCGGGAGGACCCTTCGATGGTGAAAGACAGTTACCGCAACGCATCAAAGCCAATCTGGCTGCGCACTATAACCTTGATAAACCGATAGTTGAACAGTATTACATTTATGTTGGCAACGTACTCAAAGGCGATCTTGGCCCCTCATTTACCAATCAGGATTTTGACGTTACTGAGCAAATCGCTGTCGGACTGCCCTACACCGTTCTTCTTGGTAGTGTGGCATTCATTCTTGCCATAGCGGTTGGCGTTCTGGCAGGCATACTTGGCGCTCTATACCGAAATCGTATTCCCGACTATATGCTCGGAATGATCATTCTAACCGGGCTGGTAATACCTAACTTTCTTGTCGCGCCAATCCTGCAATTGGTGTTCGGGCTCAAACTTGATTGGCTACCTGTTGGCGGATGGGGAGATGGCTCAATAAGCTTTCTGGTTCTACCAGTGGTGGTGCTGGCCTTACCGCATGTTGCACGAATTTCACGGCTTATGCGTGGAGCGTTAATTGAAGTGCTAAATAGCAACTACATTCGTACCGCTCGATCGAAAGGGTTTAGCACAAGCCGCGTGGTAGCAAAACATGCCCTCAAGCCTGCATTGATGCCAGTGGTCTCGTATCTTGGACCTGCCGCTGGATTTCTACTCACAGGCTCTCTGGTAGTTGAAACTATTTTTGGGCTACCCGGAATTGGGCGTTACTTTATAAACGCTGCGCTTAATCGGGACTACGGTATGGTGTTAGGTACCGTTATATTTTATATGGTTTTGATCGTCACACTGAATTTGGTTGTCGATATTGTCTATGCATGGCTCGACCCCAAGGTAAGAACACAATGAGCGCAACTATGCACGCGCCTTCAGAAGGCCGAAGTTTGTTGCAAAACGCGCTGACGCGTCTTCGTGCAAACAAAGGGGCAATGGTATCTCTGGTCGTGCTCAGCTTATTGGTCCTGGCTGCATTTATAGGTCCCTACTTTATCCCGTTCAATTATCAGGACCCGGATTGGGCCGCTTTTCGTGCACCACCTTCGTTGTCTTCTGGTCACTACTTCGGCACCGATCAGAACGGTCGAGATTTGCTGGCAAGAACACTCTATGGCACGCGAGTGTCACTGATCGTCGCCCTGGTGGCAACCATTGTGGCTATTTTTATTGGGGTAAGTTTTGGTGCAATTGCTGGTTACATCGGCGGCCGACTCGATCAGGCGATGATGCGTTTTGTCGACATCATCTATGCTCTGCCTTACATATTGTTCGTCATTTTGCTGATGGTGGTGTTTGGCAGAAATGTATATCTGTTATTCGCGGCCATCGGTGCACTGGAATGGCTAACCATGGCAAGAATAGTACGTGGTCAAACACTGTCGATAAAACAACGCGAGTTTATTGAAGCCGCGCGAGCCGCAGGTGTGAAACCGCTAACCATCATATTTCGGCATATCGTTCCAAACCTGATAGGCCCTGTGGTGATCTATGCAGCATTAACTGTCCCCGAAATAGTAGCAACAGAAAGCTTCTTATCGTATCTGGGTTTCGGTGTTCAAGAACCACTGACCTCTCTGGGCACCTTGATTGCCGAAGGTGGCAAAGTAATGGAGGTACTTCCCTGGTTACTCTGGTTTCCAGCCACTTTTCTGGTGGTTATGTTGTTGTGCATGCTATTCATTGGTGATGGATTGCGTGATGCTTTTGATACGCGCGAACACACAGTCAAGCTGAACCAGACTAAATGAATCAATCCAAACGCAGAAAAAACGCTCCAGTCCATATGAACCGACCTAAATGAACCAGCCTATTCTCAATATTAATGGTCTGAGCATAGACTTTGAAACACCAGACGGACCAGTACACGCAGTTAACAACGTTGCATGCCATGTCAATGCGGGAGAATGTCTTGGTATTGTTGGCGAGTCCGGTTCGGGAAAAAGCCAAACTTTTCTCGCTGCCATGGGGCTATTGGCCAACAATGGCCGTGCTCGTGGTGAAGTAATATTTGATGGTAAGAATTTGTTGCAGCTATCAAGACCGGAGCTAAACAAATTACTAGGCGATCGTCTTGCCATCATATTTCAAGACCCACTGACATCACTTACGCCACATATGCGTATTGGTGAGCAGATGGCTGAAGTGCTGCGTGTTCATCGGCAACTAAAAGGTGCGCAATCTCAGCAACTGTGTTTGCAATGGCTTGATCGTGTGCACATTCCTGAAGGTGAGCGACGACTAAGACAATACCCGCATGAACTCTCCGGCGGTATGCGGCAACGCGTCATGATCGCCATGTGTATGTTGTGCGAGCCGGAGCTGCTCATAGCTGATGAACCAACCACAGCACTCGATGTAACAGTCCAGGCGGAAATTTTGGACTTGATGATTGAGCTGCAACGAGATCTTGACACCGCCATTGTACTCATTACACATGATATGGGCGTAGTGGCGCGCATGTGCAATCGAATTCATGTGATGAAATCCGGTGAATATATAGAGACCGGTTCAACAGAAGATATCTTTTATCGACCACAACACGCATACACCCGCATGCTGTTGGACGCTGTTCCAAAATTCAGCATAAACAATGTTGACAATACTGATCGTGAAAAGCTACAAGATGCCGACACCGTATTGATGGCACACGATGTTCAAATGCACTTCACGTTAAAAAATAAATGGTTCAAACCACCATCAATACTTCGCGCAGTCGATGGCATATCATTCTCGCTGAATGCAGGAGAAACTCTTGGTATTGTGGGTGAATCGGGCAGCGGTAAATCTACATTGGCCCGTACCATACTTCGATTGTTGCCAAAATCCGGAGGCGTTGTCAGTTGGTTAGGCACCGATTTGAACAAACTCGATACGAAAGCGATGCGCACTATGCGCAAAGACTTGCAAATCGTATTTCAAGACCCGCTGGCAAGCCTTGACCCTGCCAGAACCATCGGATTCTCAATCATGGAGCCCTTATTGGTTCACGAATCGACTCTGACACCAGTGTTACGCAAAGAGCGAGTCGAGGCAATCATGATAAAAGTGGGCTTGGACGCCAACCTGATTAACCGATACCCGCATGAACTCTCAGGAGGACAAAACCAGCGTGTAGGTATTGCACGCGCAATGATACTCAACCCACAATTGATTATTTGCGACGAGGCAGTGTCGGCATTGGACGTATCCATACAGGCACAGATTCTTCAATTGCTAAAACAGCTGCAAACCGATCACGGATTATCCTATTTATTTATTTCACACGATTTATCGGTCGTGTCCGAGATATCGCATCGCGTCATGGTGATGTATTTAGGCACTGTGGTTGAACTGACCAGTAGCGAACAATTGTTTTCAAACCCTCAACATCCCTATACTCAGCAGCTCATCTCAGCGGTACCCATCGCCGATCCGAGAATCGAACGAAATCGGCAGCGAGTTAAATTTGGTACAGAGCTGGCATCACCGTTAGACCCGAGTGCTCGACTGCGCTTTCTCCCCTCAAAACGTTCCACCGAACCAAACTACCGCCCAAAACTACTCGAGCGTTTTGAAGGTCATTTCGTGGCCGAGCACGATGCCATTGACGATCTGCTTTAACCGAAGAATATGTAGTTAAACTAGAAGCCTAAACAGAGCGTTGTTGGCCGTTGTCTTTCGGACCCAAGCCTAAAAAGAACGGTGCCGCTCTTTTTACCCAGGCTTCAGGGCTTGGTGCATCATCAGCACCAGCACCGAAACACGATTGCAGGATCTCTGTATTGATAATACCCGGATTCACAGGAACCGCAGCCAACCCATTTGGCAGATCTTGCGCCAGAGCCTGGGTCATGCCTTCTATTGCCCACTTGCTGGCACAATAAACGGCTACATCAGCCGACACTGAACGCCCCCAACCACTACTGATATTAGCGATAACACCGCTTTTGCGGGCAATCATGGCTGGCAGCACATGCCGAATAACCGAGAAAACTCCCGTAATATTGATATCCACCACTTGTTCGAATTCCTCAAGCGGGACTTCCCACAAAGGCGCATTCCTGGCTATTACACCAGCGTTGTTGATCACAAGATCGGGTACGCCCCACTCATTTTCAAGCAGTGTAATCCAGTTTAAAACAGCATTGTCATCACTAAGATCGACTGCGCTAATGTGATGATCTTTACCTAACTCATTTTGTAAGCTCTTAACGGCTGCAGCACCTCTGGCGCAACCGGCAACGGTATGGCCCTGACCGGCGTACTCACGACAGAGCGCTTCACCAATACCTCGACTGACACCAGTAATTAGAATGTTCATAGCAATACTCTTTTATTTTATGTATACCGTGTGTTTTATGTTTATCTTGCTGACACATATAAAGCTGCACCAGTTTGCACTTGCCATTGTCTTGCATAGAACCCACTCATAGCAATTAGCTGCGCATGTGTACCCTGCTCCACGACTTCGCCATTTTCAAGCACCACGATATTATCGGCAGCTACAATAGTAGACAATCGATGCGCTACCACCAATACCGTCCTGTCTTTCGATATTTTAGCCAGGGATTTTTGTATTGCCGCCTCAGTTTCATTGTCGACAGCGCTGGTGGCTTCATCAAGAATAAGGATGGGTGGGTTTTTCAATATAGCGCGTGCTAATGATAATCGTTGTCTCTGTCCACCAGAGAGCTTTACGCCTCGCTCTCCAACCACGGTGTTTATCCCATCTGATAACTCGCTGACAAAACCCCACGCTTCAGCGGACTTTATAGCCAATACGATCTCATCAATTGACGCATCTGGCTTGCCATAGGCAATGTTGTCTCGCACGCTACCCTCAAACAGAAAAACATCCTGACTGACCAATCCAATCGATTCTCGCAATGCAGCCAGCGTGAGTTGATCAATCGGCTCATCGTCGACTTTAATACTGCCCTGGTTGACCGGATAGAACCGCAACAACAGTTTGATCAATGTAGATTTACCAGAACCTGTTGCACCGACAAGTGCTACGGTTTTTCCGGATGGCACACACAACGAGATATCCTTGACACCGGCATTTGACTGGGCGTACGTGAACGATACACGATCAAATTCTATCTTGCCATTGACAGGTTTTTCCAAAACATTTGATCCTGTATTTCGTACATCGCTTGGCGTTTCTATTAGCTTGAGTATTCGACGTGTGCTGGCCATGGCACGCTCATACAGATCTACCGTTTGTGCAAGACGAGTTAACGGCCACAACAAACGCTGAGTTAAAAACACCAACATGCCGTAGGCACCAACATTCAACGTGCCGTCGAGTGTTTTAAACCCACCCACAATAAATGTGGCTAAAAAACCAACCAGGATTGCCATGCGAATCATCGGAACGAACGCCGAACTTACCTGGATGGCTTGCCGGTTCGCCGCTACATAACGATCACTGG
>CAYTJF010000233.1:7828-9684 GCA_964437945.1 uncultured Granulosicoccaceae bacterium | reverse complement strand
CCACCCATGGCCTGCG
This sequence comes from uncultured Granulosicoccaceae bacterium, assembly GCA_964437945.1. GTDB lineage: Bacteria > Pseudomonadota > Gammaproteobacteria > Granulosicoccales > Granulosicoccaceae > Granulosicoccus. The sequence continues at coordinate 9,668 of CAYTJF010000233.1, read as the reverse complement.
CGGCCATGCCAAGCTTGGTTGCCATTTCCGAGGCCAAACCGGTTGTTCTGAACTTCAGACCCTTAAGATCTTCTACCGATTTGATTTCATCACGAAACCAACCAGCCCACTGGGGACCTGAATTGCCACACAGGAACGGTTTGATATCAAAACGTGCATACATTTCGTCATACAACGCCTGCCCTCCACCATGAGCCATCCAGCCAAATTGTTCATCAGCACGCAAGCCGAACGGTTGCGATCCGAACAACAGGATGCCTTTTGATTTCGACCCCCAGTATGCTGGCACAGCATGGTACAACTCAGCTGTACCTTCAGAAACTGCATCAAATACGCCACGACCCGGCACAAGTTCGCCGGCTGCAAATAGTTTTACTTCAATGCGACCGCCTGAAAGAGCAGTAATTCTGTCCGCTAGCATTTGCGCAGCAACGCCTGGACCCGGTAAATTTTTTGGCCACGCAGTGACCAGCTTCCATTTGCGAACATCTTGTGCAATAGCAGGTGCTGAAATTGTCAGAGATGCTGCAGTGGCCGCACCTGCCATACTAGTTGCAATAAATTGTCTTCGTTTCATAAACGTTTATCTCCATAGTGCATATTGAATTGCCCATCTATATCAGATGTTTAGAAATTCACGTTACTACGTATTCGATGAATTGATCAACAACCAAGTTGAGCGAGTGCGTCAACTACACTTCGTTCCTTTTCCAAAAGCAACGCGTAGTCAGCCCGGTTCACTGCAATGGTACTGTGTGCCGGAGGCGGCCCCCTTTTGAACCCGTAAGAATCATGTGGATGGTTCACTAAACGGTTAGCACTTGGTTTAGTCGCATTAAGTCGGTTTATTTTGGGCAAGCGACATAAATCGATTAATCAACCTATTTTTGTTTCTCTCACGCAGACAAACTATGGCTTCCTGCATTCTCAGGTCTTTATTGCGAATGGATATTTTTCGAAGCTCAGGGCCTTCTACAAATTCGGCATCGGAAACTACACCAACACCGCCGCCGTCTGCTACTATTTGCCGCACTGCTTCTCGCCCTTCGGCTTCGATGCTTACTGTTAGAGGTATCCCGAATTTTAATGCTTGTTCCTCCAGTTTTGCTCGAGTGCGTGAACCTTGCTCACGCATAACCAGCGGCCAGGTAGCTAATTCTTTCAAACTCACGAATTTACGTGACGCAAAATCAGAAGTTTTTGATGTAAAGGCAATTATCGGTGTTGATTCAAGTGGAACAATGTCTAGTTTGCTGTCGTTAGGGACATTGCCAAGAACGCCAATGTCTGCTTCATATCGATCTAGCAATTCGAGTACAAGCTCCGAATTTCCTGTTTTTATAGAAACAAACACATCGGGATATTCTTGACGGAACTGCGACAGTGTTCGGGTCATGTGATGAGCTGAATCAGCAACAATTCTTAAAGTCCCGGTTCGCTCCGACAGAGATTCGCTCAAAAATTCAAACGCCAGTTGTTCAACCTCAAACAGCCGGTTAGTGATATCCAGTAGTGCTTGACCATTGGATGTGACGCTGACCTGTTTTCCGCGTCTCTCAAAAAGTTTCATATCATAGTCAGATTCAAGTTTTCTGACCTGGTCTGAGACGGCTGGCTGAGTAACGTGCAGCACCTTTGCAGCCAGTGAAAATCCACCATATGTGGCTACGTAGTGAAAAGCTCTGAGTTGGACGTAACGCATAAGGGTAAAAAAGGGTCTGTATTAACTATAGGTATAATCGATACGAGAATAATATTCAATAGTTTGACTAATACTTGGTACTAGAGGATACTGATCAGCTAACTAATCTAATAATAGCGGATTGAATAAGCTAGATAT
>CAYTJF010000233.1:0-7728 GCA_964437945.1 uncultured Granulosicoccaceae bacterium | reverse complement strand
CGCTTTTAATTAGGTGTGCAAATAACTTCAAGGATCGCAAAAGACTAAACAATGCATTTATCGGCAATTGTTCTCCAACTGGCTGCAGCCGTCATGTTGTTGTTGTACTCCACACGTATGGTGCGCACCGGTTTCGAACGAGCAGCCGGTCCCTCACTACGCTCACTATTATTAAAAGCAAGTTCTCATCCGGTTAAAGGTATTGTTTCTGGCATCTCGGTAGCTACGCTTCTACAAAGCTCCACAGCAGTGGTGCTGCTTGTTGCCGGATTTGTATCGACCGGTGCACTAACGTTAATCGCCGCGTTGCTGATTGTGCTGGGTGCTGATGTCGGCACTGCTTTGGTTGTGCAGTTCTTAAGCCTTGATCTGGACTGGCTCATACCTGCTTTTTTGCTTATAGGGTGTTTTATGTTTTTGCATCTTGAGGTGCGAACCGCTAAGCAAATCGGACGTATCATTCTGGGAATTGCGCTTATATTGCTGTCACTGAAAATGATTGGTGACGCAACAGCCCCATTGCGAGAAACTTCGCAACTTTCCAGGATTGCAGTTTATTTAAGTGTCGATGTATTAACTGCCTTTCTTGGTGGTGCGCTTTTAGCATTTGCGTTTCATTCAAGCGTTGCCGCTGTTCTTTTATTAGCCGCGTTTTGTGCTCAATCTATAATACCTTTGGAGGCTGGGCTCTCGCTTGTATTGGGTGCCAATGCAGGCGGATCTGCAATTGCATTGTGGCTCACCAGAACCGCACCGCGTGAAGCGCGTCGGTTGGCACTGGCTAACGTGTTGTTGCGTACTGTATTTGCATTAATCGTGTTATTGGTATTAGCGTTAACTAAGGATATCCCCTCCCTACTTCCAGGCTCGGCCCCCGAGAACAAACTGATTAATTTCCATCTATTGTTCAATATTGCTTTGTTAGTGCCCGGCGTTATTCTGATTAAGCCTGTACTAGCAATCACTAATATGTTGTTGCGTATAGAAAATCCAGTCAACGGTGGTGTATCGGGTTCTCAATCAGCGCTCGATCGAAACGCACTCGATAATCCTGATCGCGCGCTTCCGAGTGTGACACGAGAAGTACTTCGTATGAGTCAGATGGCCGAATCCATGATTAGTGAAATACCCGGATTACTCGAACGCCATCAGCCAGTGGTTATGCAACAGATTCGATCAACCGAGAAACAAATCAACCAGGCACACACTGACGTCAAACTATTTATAGCAGAGCTTAACAGCGGGAAACTTTCAGTTGATCAGGCAGGCCGAGGTATAGAGCTGACCTGTATGGCAATCAATATTGAGCGAGTTGGCGATATTATTGCCAAAGATTTGCTAGAGCGTATTGAAGAACAGCATGCCAAGCGGCGCGAATTTTCAAACGCTGGATTTGGAGAAATTTCCGGATTACACAAACGTGTAATGGCTAATATCCAGCTTTCGTTAAATGTATTGCTTTCCGAAGACCTTGATTCTGCCAAGCAATTAGTAATAGAAAAAACCCAAATCGGAAAGCTTGAACGAGAGACTCGATCTCGGCACTTACACCGCCTGATGCAAGGCACCCCACAGAGCATTGCCACTAGCGACATGCATCTTGAGGTTGTACGAGCGCTCAAAGAGATAAATTCACTTTACCTGGCAGTTGCATACCCGATTCTTAGCAAAAGTGGCGCGCTACTGGATACGCGTATTGCCAAGGAATTCACTGATAACTGACCCATGTGACTGTGTTTATTATGCATTTAATCTATCGATTTTAGTGATATATCTATATTTAATATCGATTTTACGTATGCTTAAGTGCCTGCTACGATGATCTGAGCTAGAGCTTCTAAATGGGGTCTCGAATGAGCGTATCTTCTAAATCTGAACTTACCAATCGCAGCCCAATTCCTGCCCCACATGGTGGTGAACCCTACTTACTCACGCCTGGACCACTAACCACGGCCTACACGGTAAAACAGGCAATGCTGCAAGACTGGGGTTCCTGGGATGCGGACTTCAGGGATATGACCAGGCATATTCGACAAGAATTATTGTCTATGATCGATGATCCCGAACAGTTGTTCGACTGTGTCCCCATGCAAGGCAGCGGCACATTTGCCGTTGAAGCCATGCTGGGTTCTTTACTGCCGCAGGATGCCAAAGCTCTGGTGCTTGCAAATGGAGCCTATGGGCTTAGAACGTGTAAAACGCTGGAGTATCTGAATCGTTCACATGTTGTTATCGACAAGGGTGACTATTTACCCCCTCGTGGAGCGGAAGTTACCGCAGCCTTGACTGCGGATCCGGCAATAACGCACGTTATTGCCATTCACTGTGAAACCAGCTCTGGCATACTTAATCCGATTCAGGAAATTTCAAAAGCGACCTACAACGCTGGCCGAAAATTATTCATTGACAGCATGAGTGCGTTCGGTGCTATCCCACTTTCCAGCCAAGATATCAAATATGAAGCGATCGTGTCTTCAGCCAATAAATGTATCGAAGGCGTACCTGGGTTCGGGTTTGTAATAGCACGAAAAAGCTGTTTGCAAGCCGCAAAAGGCTGCAGTCATTCATTAAGTTTAGATGTTCATGATCAATGGAAAAATATGGAGAATACCGGACAATGGCGATTTACCCCACCTACTCACACCATTGCAGCATTTGTTGAAGCTCTACGGTTGCATCGTGACGAAGGCGGAGTTTCAGCTCGTGGCGCTCGTTATTGCGCAAACAGGGATGTGCTAGTAGACGGTATGCGAAAACTCGGATTTGAAACTCTGCTACAAGACCAGTGGTTATCGCCCATAATCGTTACGTTTTTCAATCCAGCACATCCAAAATTTGAATTTAGTGCTTTCTATGAATTGATGAAGAGCAAGGGTTTTATCATCTATCCCGGTAAGCTCACTGTCGTGGATAGCTTTCGAATTGGTTGCATTGGGCAACTCGATACCCATGTAATGAAGCTTGTGGTGAAGGCAGCTGCCGAGTCACTCGAAGAGATGGGCGTTGAAAGTGCGAAAGCACCTGATGCCGCATATACTGAACGAGAGAAGCTAGAAAACTGAGCAACCAGATCATTCTAGTGTGGTGTAACAGACAAACAGCGCATGGCAGATTTGTTGAGGGCTGCCGACCGCAAAATTGCCTCAACAAGGCACCGTTAGTAGCGAATGGCAAGGCGCCTGCATAGTCATATTGGCAAGAACGACAACGCGGCTGAGGTGATTTGTGCGGATCTGAATATGCAGTTTGTTTGTTACACCACTCTAGTATAATTAAACAACTGAAACATGTGTACAAGTACTTTAGATAACATAGCGGATACCTACAATTAATGTCCTCCCAACTGACCATTAACGAACGCAACTACGACGTTCCGCCCGTGTGTGCCATTGCCATTTGTCTGGATGGCTGCGAGCCTGCTTATTTGGATGCAGCTATTGAAGCTGGCCTTATGCCGACGCTTAAACGTATGCGAGAACAAGGCACGGATAGATTGGCGCACAGTGTCATTCCAAGCTTTACCAATCCGAACAATATGTCCATTGCTACCGGACGACCGCCGTCGGTACATGGCATCTGCGGTAATTTTTTATATGACCCGGATACCGGCGATGAAGTCATGATGAACGACCCCAAGTTTTTGCGTGCACCAACGATATTCAGCGCTTTCTATAAAAACGGACAAAAAGTGGCAATAGTCACCGCCAAGGATAAATTGCGTTCATTATTAGCTGATGGAATGTCGTTCGATGATAATCGCGCAATCTGCTTTTCTTCTGAACGAGCAGACGCGACGACACTTGGAGAACATGGGATTGATAATGCCTCCGAGTGGATGGGCATGCCAGTACCAGAGGTATATTCTGCTGCTTTGTCAGAATTCGTGTTTGCAGCAGGAGTAAAGCTGTTAAAAGAATTTAAACCGGACATTATGTATCTGACCACCACCGACTATATACAGCACAAACACGCCCCGGGTGATGCGCAAGCTAATTCGTTTTACGCAAACTTCGACAAATACCTAGCCGAACTGGATGCATCGGGTGCTGCTATTGCTATAACAGCTGACCATGGAATGAAGCCAAAACACCATGCAGACGGCTCTCCTAATGTCATCTATGTACAGGATTTGCTGGACGAATGGCTGGGGCAGCGAAAAGCGCGATTAATTTTGCCAATCACTGACCCCTATGTAGTGCATCACGGTGCATTAGGTTCGTTCGGTACTGCCTATCTTCCGGATGATGCTGACCAACAAAAGGTGATCGACAAATTACTTGCTATAGATGGCATCACAGTGGTTCTGAATCAGGCGCAAGCCTGTGCTGAATACGATCTTCCCGCAGACCGAATTGGTGACATCATCATTATCACCGGAGAAAACGTAACAATTGGTACCAGCGAGCATCGACACGATTTAGCGGCGTTGGATGTGCCGCTTCGCTCGCATGGTGGATTAACAGAACAAACGGTACCCTTTATTGTAAATCGCTCATTAGGCTCTTTAGCCAATCAGCCAGACTTGCGCAATTTTGATGTCATTAACATAGCGTGCCAGGCAGCACAGGTTTAAAATCATGAATAAATCTTCAAATGAAGTTCGTAAAGAAGCCATGCGAATCGGTGGAGAAAAAGTCCACTCTACCGAGATAATCGAAGTTCGATACCCCTACACCAACGAAGTCATTGGCACGGTTCCAGCGGGCAACGCTGAACATGCCAAACGCGCGTTTGAGATTGCTGCTAATTACCGCCCCAGACTAACCCGATACGAACGCCAACAAATTTTGTTCCAAACGGCTGAACTAATTCGTGAGCGTCGCGAAGAAATCGCACATTGGTTAACGCTTGAATTAGGGATTTGCCATCAGCATGCACTTTATGAAACGGGTCGCTCATATGACGTTTTCATGCTAACCGGACAACTTGCGATTCTTGATGATGGACAGATTTTCTCTTGTGATTTGACACCGCACGGGAAAGACAGAAAAATCTTCACCAAGCGCGAACCGGTTCGAGCCATTTCGGCTATAACACCATTCAATCATCCTTTAAACATGGTTGCCCATAAAATTGCTCCCTCAATTGCAACGAACAATTGTATGGTATGCAAACCGACTGAGCTAACACCACTAACAGCCATTACACTGGCTGACATTCTGTATGAAGCTGGGTTGCCTCCAGAGATGTTTCAGATAGTGACCGGTATGCCAACAGATATCGGTGACGAGATGGTGTTGAACGAACACATCGAAATTATTACCTTTACCGGGGGTGTACCGGTTGGAAAAATTATTGCCAGTAAAGGCGCTTATAAACGCCAGGCATTGGAGCTTGGTGGAAATGATCCACTAATCGTTCTAAACGACCTGAATGATGATGATCTGGAAAAAGCCGCAACCATTGCCGTAGCAGGTGCTACAGGAAACTCAGGACAACGTTGTACAGCGGTTAAGCGCATACTCGCTCAGGAATCTATTGCCGACAAACTGGTTGCTCGTGTACTGGAAAAAGCCAAAGCCATGAAATTTGGTGATCCGATGAACCCGGAAACGCAGTTGGGTTGCGTTGTTCATGCACAAGCGGCAGAGGTATTCGAAAATCGGGTTCACGATGCTGAAAAAATGGGTGCAAAAATTCTGTATCACCCTGGTCGCGATGGCGCTCTGCTACCACCGATTACAGTTGATCATGTTCCCCACGACAGTGAATTGGTACTGGAAGAAACCTTCGGTCCGATAGTTCCGATAGTTCGAGTACCCGACGACGACGACGCTGTCATGACAATATCCAATTCAACCGCATTTGGATTATCCGCCGGTGTTTGCACAAATAATCTGCATCGAGCAACCGCTTATATTGAAGGATTGGATGTTGGTACAGTCAACATTTGGGAACAACCAGGTTATCGGATTGAGATGTCCCCGTTTGGAGGAATCAAGGATTCTGGAAACGGGGTTAAGGAAGGTGCGCTTGAGGCGATGAAATATTTCACTAATGTCAAAACCTATTCCCTACCCTGGCCGCGATAGCCTGACACCAATGTTAAGAATTAACGAAATTAATAAGATCAATGGAAACTTTCTTTAATGAGTGAAATCCCGACGCCTGGTGAAAGTGAAGTTAATACGTCTTCACGACGCAAGCGTTGGGCTGAACGTACCCACGATCAAAGCACACGTCAAATATTATCTGACGATACAAAGTACTTTCTTCGTCAGTCAGTGTCCACACCGTGTCTGTCAACTATTGCACGCGCTGAGGGTGCCTACATTGAAGATACGCAAGGCCGAAAGTATCTGGATTTCCATGGTAACAACGTTCATCATATCGGTTACGGACACCACCGATTAAAATCTGCCATTGCCCGCCAGATGGATGAATTACCATTCGCACCACGTCGATTTGCGTGCGAGCCCGCAACAGCATTAGCAAAAAAACTCACCGATATTGCTCCAGGTGATTTATCGAAAGTACTGTTCACCACAGGCGGCTCATCCGCCGTTGAAGTGGCGATGAAAATTGCTCGTGCGGCCACCGGCCGACACAAAACCATTTCTTTCTGGGATGCATTTCATGGGGCTGGGTTTGGCGCAGCATCGGTTGGCGGTGAACAGATGTTCCGATCGCACGCAATAGGGCCGTTATTGTCTGGCACTCAGCATGTTGCACCATTTGATTGTTATCGATGTCCCTATGGTTACCCGGACATCAAAGGCAAACCACAATTAGACCTGTGCAAACTGACCTGCGCCAATTTTGTAAACTATGTTCTGGAAAAGGAAGGAGACGTTGCAGCTGTTATAGCAGAACCGGCGCGCGCGGTTCCGTATATCCCCCCGCCGGGGTTTTGGGCAGAAGTGCGCAGAGCCTGTAACGAACATGGTGCCCTACTCGTGTTTGATGAGATACCGACCGGTCTTGGCAAAACGGGAACTATGTTTGCCTGTGATCATGACGATGTCGTTCCCGATATTCTCGTTTTAGGTAAAGCGCTCGGTGGGGGCATTCTGCCACTTGCCGCCGTTTTAACAACGGCAGAATTGGATGTTGGTGAAAATTACGCTTTTGGTCACTATACACACGAAAAAAATCCGGTTAGTGCTGCGGCAGGACTCACAACCATACAAATTATTGAAGACGAAGCTCTGGTTGAGAACGCGGCACATCTGGGAGCATTAGCATTGCAGCGGCTAAACGAGATACAACACCGAAATAAAGTTGTTGGTGATGTACGCGGTAGAGGTTTTCTATTCGGCATTGAGCTTGTCAGTGATAGAGAATCGAAAACACCGGCAAATGACTTGGCCGAAGCTGTGTTTTATCGTTGTCTCGACAAGGGACTATCGTTCAAAATTTCAATGGGGAACACCTTAACGTTTACACCTCCACTGATACTCACCAAAGAACAACTTGATTTTGCGCTAACGGTCATAGAGGAATCTATTGTGGAAGAGTGCAAAACCGCAGGATTAGAAACTTGACTAGCAACGAACTGAATCTGAGCGGAGTCTGCGTTGTGCGTACTGATGCTGAGATTGAATGCAACGATATCGATGCCTGGTTTATCGCAAGAGGTGCCAATCTGGTTCTGCTACCAGGGGATGTGAGCGAAAAGAAACTATGCAGTGCTGTATCAAACGCAAGTCTAATACTCATGTGTTACACCACGATAAGTTCGGCCGTTATTCAATCAGCTAATCAGTTGCGAGGTATTGTGAAATACGG
>CAYTJF010000232.1:0-9685 GCA_964437945.1 uncultured Granulosicoccaceae bacterium | reverse complement strand
CGCCTTGGCTGTTGGGTTGCACGGATTGCATGGGTTGCAAGGATTGCACGGGTTGTTCGCCTTGGCTGTTGGGTTGCACGGATTGCATGGGTTGCAAGGTTTACACGGGTTCGTGGCCTGTGCTAACACAATTTGATCAGTGCGGTTTAATATTTCCTGGTTCGATACAGCAATCCCGGTAACGCCAACACCAGCAAACGATATTGAAACGGCTAGTGCTACAGGATTAAGTTTGAAACGCTCAGTAGCCTTGGCGCTTGAATTCGTCGACGACATAAAAGTATTTCCTCTGGATATAACGGTAACGAATGAAGCCAAGCGAACGCAGTTAATCTGCCACAGATAAATTGCAAAGTTGATTATTTGCGCTGGGCTTTCATACTTATTATTAGACTAATTCCAGACATGCTGGTTCAACAATATTGCTCGACAGTATTAACATGATGTCGCAATTTGATCTGTTCTTGAAAGCAATACTGTGTTAGCTAAACTGTTTGAAAACTAACGTGAACTAGCTCTCTATATTGTTCAACCATTGCAACTCTAATTAGGAAGCTTTTCTATAGACTACTCGACTAACATCTGGAAGTAGTAATTGCCTCACACAGACATCAACAACAAACTGCAATTACTGTGCATCCAGTTGCGTATGATTTTTGTAAAGTGCAACAGCAGTAGTAACTATAGCGCCGACTACAAGCGGTATAATGCCTAAAGCTCGATTTACATAAACAGAATATCTGATTTTCAAACTTGACTGCATCAAAAATAAAATCGATACTGACCAATGAGCAATAACACCATGACCCATTTTCGCAGGCGAGTCAGTAGACCAATGAGTCTCTTCATTGGCAGTGTGTTGTCAATAATTTGTAGCCTTACTGCTGTTTCTGCAATAGCTGAAGAAGTAACAAAAATACTGCCTCTGGGTGATTCAATTACGCAAGGTGGCTATGAACGAACAAGCTATCGTCGAACGCTTTGGCTAAAACTCAAACAAAACGGGTTCAACGTCGATTTTGTTGGCAGTCAAAAAGAATTTCATGGCGCAAGTCCACCAGCAAAACTATTAGACTTTGATCTGGATCATGAAGGTCACTGGGGATGGGAAACCAATGAAATTGTAGACGCTCTACCTACTTGGCTGGAATCCTATACTGCGGACATTGCACTCGTGCATTTGGGAACCAATGATTTTGATCGTGGAGAATCTATTCCTCTCACACTACAAGATCTAAGCTCAGTACTCAGCTTACTGCGCGAGAGCAATCCTGAAATAACCATTTTGCTAGCCAGGATAGTTCCTATGCGGTTTAAAAATACTCATAAGTTCAATACAGCCTTGAGCAAATGGGCGAGTACACAATCAACCCCAAAATCGAAACTGATCATAGTTGATCAGCATGCGGGCTACTATCCATTATTTTACAACTACGATAAATACCACCCTAATTCCTGGGGCGAAAAGAGAATGGCCGATCGCTGGTTCGATGCGCTTAGTCTCATTCTTGAGAAATGAAGATCGAATCCAGCGCAATAAAAAAGTATCACTTAAGTGCTACGGTTAAGTACGGTAGATCTTCTATTTTTCAACAACACTAAGACAATATCGTGCATCGACAACAACTGCGTAACTACACAATACCGCCACCAGCCCCACTCAGTTTCGGGCGCAGCTCAGCCACTTGTTGCCTATAGCCTGATTCACGAAATGCCAAAATCGGGTCAATTGCGCCACCTGCGTGTACACGTGCTTGTTGCAGTATGGGATCTATATTAGTTCTAAACGCTTTTTTAATAACCTGGGATGCCATCAAAGCATCGTTTTTTTCCTGATGCTGTTGTAATGCGTCACGATCAACCAGGCTTGCTTGTATAAAAGCCCGTTGTACTTCAACGGCACTGTTCATCAAACTTTCGATTGGGTCAGTCACGTTGTGTGATTGGTCCAGCATATAAGCTGGTTGAAAACCATCACCTTGCTGCAGCTCTATATCAACCAGTTCATTGAACACCAGAAACAACCTGAACGGATCGATAGACGCAGAATCCAGATCATCATCGCCGTATTTTGAATCGTTAAAGTGAAACCCACCTAACTTGCCGAACCGTGCCAGCCGCGACACAATCATTTCAACATTAACAGTCGGTGCATGATGTCCTAAATCAACCAAACAGCTGGCTTTGGGTCCTAGCTCTGTTGCAATCAGATAACTGCTACCCCAGTCTTGCACCACCGTTGAATAGAATGCAGGTTCATAGATTTTATGTTCGGTAAACAATTGCCAGTCATCAGGTAACGCCGCATAAACCTGATGCATGGCTTGCAGGTAGCGATCAAACTGCTTACCCATATTGACCTGACCCGGGAAGTTCGAACCATCACCAATCCATACCGTAAGCGCTTTTGACTCCAGTGTTTTGCCAATTTCGATACAACGAATATTGTGTTCTATTGCCTGTTCGCGCGTAGCTTTGTCTGTATGAGACAAAGAGCCAAATTTATACGAATGCGGTTGATCGGGTTGGTCTTGAAAGGTATTCGAATTCATGGCATCGAACCCAAGATGCAAACTGCTGGCTTGTTCCTTTAGTGCAGTCGGGTCTTCATCATCCCATGGGATATGCAGCGATACGGTTGGAGTAGCTTGAGTTAACTGGTGGATGGCACCACAATCATCCAATTTGTCAAATACATGTCGGGGCTCTCCTGGTCCTGGAAACCGGGCAAAGCGTGTACCACCGGTACCAACACCCCAGGAAGGAATGGCTACACCAAAACTGGTTGCTCTTTCAACCAGTGTATTTATATCCACGCCATCGCGTTCTAACTGTTCACCCAAGGCCTGATAATCTGACTCTAAAGCAGCCAACCGTGACCGGTTGTGCTTACCGATAAGTTCAGCGTCAATTTGCATAGGTATTTCCTTAGCCTTAACGAGTGAATGATTGAACGTTGCCTGCATCCACGTTAATAATATTCCCAGTGGACTTTGCTGACGCATCGCTAACTAAAAAGTAGGCCGCTTCGGCTATATCTTCAGGTAGTACCGCACGCTTTAGTAGCGATCGCTCCTGGTAGTGCGCTTGCAACTCAGCTGGCTCTTTACCATAGGCGTCAGCCCGCTCCTGCAGCCACGAACCACTCCAGATTTTTGAGCCTTGCAACACAGCATCCGGATTAACCACATTAACGCGAATACCACCGCTAGCACCCTCCAATGCTAAACAGCGAGCCAAATGCACTTCGGCCGCCTTGGCAGTGCAGTAAGCCGATGCTCCAGTTGATGCAGCCAACGCATTTTTAGACGCAACGAACACCACCGCGCCACCGATGGATTGTCTTCTGAATAAACGAAACGCCTCTCGTGAAACCAGAAAATAGCCGGTGGATAAGATATCCATGTTTTGGTTCCATAATTCAAGCGTGGTGTCTTCGATCAACGACGACGACGCGATACCAGCGTTAGACACGAGTATGTCTAATCCACCGTATTCACGGGCCACGAAATCAAGAGCCGAAGCCACCTGCTCTTCGTTCGTAACATCCATCAGAACCTGACGTACGTTATCAGAACCATGAGACTCAACCAGTCGATTAAATGTTTTGTTCAGTAACTCTGTATCGATATCGGCTAAAACAACGTTCGCACCTTCAGACAATAAACGGAGCGCTGTTGCAGTACCGATGCCACCAGCACCGCCTGTAACAAAGGCCACTCTTCCGGCAAGACTACGGGCTTTAGGCATACGTTGTAGCTTGGCTTCCTCAAGGAGCCAGTATTCAATATCGAATGCTTCTTGCTCTGGCAAACCACAATAAGTGGATACGGCTGATGATTCGCGCATAACGTTAATTGCATTGATATAAAACTCAGCGCTAATGCGCGCTGTGGCTTTGTCTTTAGCGAACGTGATCATGCCAACACCGGGTACCAGATATACAACCGCATTCGGGTCTCTCATAGCCGGGCTGTTATCGTGCTTGCATCGTTGATAATAGCTTGCATATTGTTCACGATAGCGCTGTACAGATTCGGGTAACGCACTAATCGTTGCATCAATGTCATTTGCTATTGGATCAAATTCAACAATGAGTGGCCATATTTTGGTTCGTAAAAAATGATCGGGACAGCTGGTACCCAGCGCCGCCAGAGATTCCATCTGTTCACTACACACAAATTCAAGCACAGTTGGGCTATCGTCAAAGTGACCGACCTTATATTGTTCCTCACTGATTAAACCACGAATTTCCGGCATCAGTTTATTTACAACATCACGTCGAGCTCGCTCACTTTGCGCTTTGTATTTGGCACCACCAAAAGAAGGTGTATCACCGTTTTTTTCATCGAGCCAGGTAATAGCCGTATTGATAATTTCAAGCGTTACTGCGTAGCACTCTTCAGCTGTATCTGCCCAGGTAAATAATCCGTGACTACCCAGAATCACACCACGAGCGTTGGGGTTGTCTTTACAAAATTTCTCCAGCCATAACCCAAGTTCATATCCAGGCCGTTTCCATGGAAGCCATCCAATATCACCACCAAAAATTTGCTCGGTTAATGACTCACCATCAGCTGCGGCCGCAACGGCAATAATGGCATCCGGATGCACATGGTCTACGTGTACGCGCGGAACATAAGCATGCAGTGGTGTATCTATGGAAGATGCTCGTGGATTTAAATTAAAAGTGCAATGCGATAAAAAACCAACCATTTCATCTTCAAACTGATCGCCGCGATATAAGTCTTTTAATGCATTGAGCTTGTCCATATATAAGGTTGAGAATCCATCAAGTTTCATCGAACCAATATCACCACCAGAACCCTTGACCCATAACACCTGAGTTTGCTCGGCACTCAGTGGGTCGGCTGTTGCAACCTTTGCAGATGTATTACCACCGCCGTAGTTGGTGATGCGTTTGTCGCTACCGAGTAAATTGCTTCGATACAACAAACGCCCTGGCTCATCAAGGCTTGCAGCGTGTTGTTTGTCCCATAGGTTCTCAAGCAATCGGCTGTTCTGACGGCTACTCATTATTGGCAATACCTAGAAGATTCAACGCTATAGAATCTCGTGAACCACGGGTATTGTCAATCAGTAAGAAATTTTTTATTCAGTAGATGACGGTTGCTCATTGGATTTAATTGACATTGCTACTCCACGGCGTATTATCAGACAAAGTTACTGCTGAACACGGATCTTTAGAGAATCACGCACGAACAAAAGAAAGCGAAAACCATCCTATTGGCCATTTTCTTATGTTTCGTTTAATGGTAGCCAAACAGTAAAAATCGACAATACGCCGGTAAACATGCGTAAATCAGCAAACGTGAAATCATTACAGCCGAGACAAACTCGGCACGAAAAGCAGGATAAAAAAGCCCGCAACCTGACGCTATAACGCAATTTCACAATCCACATAAGGAAGAGAGAAAATGAAAAAAACACGCTTACTCATCGCTGCCGCAGCTTTTAGCGCAGCCATGACCGTAACACCAGTACAAGCTCAAGACATGCGAATAGCACTGGTGGTTAAAGCGCTTGGCATTGGTTTTTTTGAAGCTGCAGCCAAAGGCGCTGAAGAAGCCGCAGAGGAACTCGGTGGTGTTGAGATAATCTATACCGGTCCAACAGATACCACCGCAGAAGGCCAGATTGAAGTAATCAATTCTCTGATCGCACAAAAGGTCGATGCCATAGCCATTTCTGCCAACGATCAAGATGCTTTGGTACCCGCACTCAAAAAAGCCATGGATCGCGGCATAACCGTCATTTCATGGGATTCAGGTGTGGCCCCTGAAGGTCGGCAGATGCACCTGAACCCCTCGTCCAACTCTTTAATCGGCAACATGATCGTTAAAATGGCAGCCGATCATTTGCCAGAGGGTGGTGATGTTGCTGTTCTGTCTGCCTCGGCCACTGCAACAAACCAGAACATCTGGATTGAAGAGATGAACAAAGTGGTTGGAAACTATGAAGGCATCAACGTAGTTGCAACTGTTTATGGTGATGATCTTTCCGATAAAAGTTATCGAGAAGCGCAGGGCCTTATGTCATCGCACCCAGACCTTAAAGCCATTATCGCACCGACTTCGGTAGGTATTGTTGCTGCAGCACAAGCGGTAACTGATGCTGAAAAAACCGGTGAAATCCTGGTGACAGGTTTAGGCCTGCCCTCAGAGATGGCAGCACATGTAGACTCAGGTGCATCAAAATCGTTCGCTATCTGGAACCCGATCGATCTGGGTTATGCCGCAACCATGATTTCATACAACCTGGCAAAGGGAGAAGCTGAAGCTAAAGCCGGCGGTGAAATTCCTATGGGTCGTCTTGGCGCGGTGTCGCTTAGCGATGAACTCGATGGCGCTATGTCGGACCCGTTTGTGTATGACGCTTCCAACATTAACGAATTTAAGGAAATCTTCTAAACTGCCTTTCGTAAAGCGCTGGCAAAGCTTGCCAGCGCTTTTCTTTTTTAAGTTTGGAGTTTCTCGCCTTGCCAACATCGGCAAATCAATCCAGCTCTCCCATTCTATCGCTTGAAGGGATCGTCAAGACCTTTCCTGGCGTTCGCGCATTGTCAGACGTATCAATCGAACTCTATGCCGGTGAAGTTACCGCCCTGGTTGGTGAAAACGGTGCTGGAAAATCTACGGTGGTTAAAGTCCTTACCGGAATCTATCAACCCGACGCCGGGCAAATAGAGCTGAATGGCTCGCACGTAAACCTCTTAACACCAAACGATGCTGCGCGCGCAGGTATTACCGCGATTCACCAGGAAACCGTGTTATTTGACGAACTCTCTGTAGGGGAGAACATTTACATTGGACATGCCCCACGCACGCGATCTGGCCTGATCGATTGGGAAGCGATGAATAGCAATGCTTCGAAGTTACTTGAGCGAATCGGTGCAACGATAGACCCAACAACAGTATTAAAAGAGTTAGGCATTGCCAGCAAACATCTGGTTGCTATTGCACGAGCATTATCTATCGATGCCAGTGTTGTTATTATGGACGAGCCTACCGCTGCACTGTCACACAAAGAAATTGAAGAATTGTATCAACTCGTAGAGCAGCTAAAAGCCGACGGTAAAGCCATTCTGTTTATCAGCCACAAGTTCGATGAAATTTTTCGTATTGCCGATAGGTACACCGTGTTCCGCGATGGTGAACTGGTCGGCCAGGGACTAATAGAAAATACCAATGCTGAAGATTTGGTGCAATTAATGGTAGGTCGCAGCCTTGAAAGTGTTTACCCACAACGCATCGGCGATTTGGGTGAAACCATCTTGCAAGTGGATGGTTACTCACACCCCACTGAATTTGCCGATATTTCGTTCACATTGAATCGTGGAGAAGTGCTTGGTTTTTATGGCCTTGTCGGTGCCGGACGCAGTGAATGCATGCAGGCCATATTCGGCATCACCCGACCCAGTAACGGTAGTCTGTTCATTGATGGCAAACAAATCTCCCCTAAAAGTCCGGCCGACGCTATTGCGCAAGGCTTAGTTTATGTACCCGAAGATCGTGGCAAACAAGGCGCAATTACAGGCTTGGCGATAGTCAACAATATTGCACTGCCGTCGTTAAACACAACATCTAGCAAAGGGTTCGTGCGAATGGCGCGTGAGTATGCGTTAGCTCGACAATACACAGCACGACTCGAGCTCAAAGCCGCGGCACTAGACCAACACGTTGGCGAACTTTCCGGTGGCAATCAACAAAAAGTGGTTATTGCCAAGTGGCTTGCCACACAACCAGCCGTGATCATTCTCGACGAACCAACCAAGGGTATTGACATTGGTTCCAAGGCTGCGGTCCATGCGTTTATGCGAGAGCTGGCTTCACAGGGTCTTGCGATCATTATGGTGTCGTCCGAGATACCTGAAATCATTGGTATGTCCGATCGCATCATCGTTATGCGTGAGGGGCGTCAAGTGGCACAGTTTAGTCAGCAACAGGCGACACCTGAAAATCTGGTGAGAGCGGCGGCCGGCATTGACGACACTGAAGAGACAAGCGTCGCATGACATCGATCAGACTATCACGAGATGTTCTGCTTGCGCTTGCTTTGGTAGCGCTAGTCTTCCTTGTGTATATTCGATTTCCAGCATTCGCGACCCCGCAATCGTTACTGGATGTGTTTAACGACACCTCCATACTGATCATCCTAGCCCTTGGCCAGATGGCGGTTGTTCTCACTCGGTGTATTGACTTGTCAATGGCATCGAATCTTGCGTTGGTGGGCATGTGCACGGCCATGATTAATTCGGCGATGCCCGCCATCCCGATACCACTATTAGTGTTATTAGCCGCTTTTTTAGGTGCGATGCTGGGCAGCATTAATGGCCTGCTGGTGTGGAAGCTCGATATTCCACCTATTGTGGTAACGCTTGGCACACTCACCATATTCAGAGGACTAATATTTCTGTTATCAGACGGTCAATGGATAAACGCACATGAGATGAGTCCAGCATTCAAGGCGCTTCCAAGAAGCAACTTGCTGGGCGTGGCAACCTTGTCATGGGCGGCATTGCTGTGTATCGCTTGCATGTACGTGTTGCTGACACGAACACCTGCGGGCCGTGCGTTTTATGCTGTAGGAGGCAACCCCGATGCAGCTGTATACACTGGCATTGATGTGGGTCGAACACGTTTCAATGCGTTCGTGCTCTCTGGTGCGTTGTCCGGCATTGCTGGCTACTTCTGGGTATCACGCTATGCCGTGGCCTATGTTGATATCGCAGCAGGCTTTGAACTTGATGTCGTAGCCGCTTGCGTTATCGGTGGCATTTCAATCGCAGGCGGCATTGGTTCTGTTGCAGGAGCTGTGCTGGGCGCGCTATTTCTCGGTGTTATAAAAAATGCCCTGCCTGTGATCAATATTTCTCCGTTCTGGCAACAAGCCATATCAGGCTCCGCGATTATCGTTGCAGTAATTTTTAACGCACGTTCTGAGCGGCGCGCCGGGCGCATCATCTTAAAACAGGCTGAGAAGCTTTGAATACCGACAAAAGTAGCAATAACACAACCGAGAATAGCGTCGGCATACCCGACCGATTGCGAAGTCGCTTTTTTCGACTGATCAGTAGCTGGGAATTTCTGCTTTTAGGTGTAGCAATATTAATCTTTTTATTCAACACACAAGCATCGCCGTATTTTCTAGACCCATGGAACCTATCCGACGCCACCTTTAACTTTACTGAAAAAGCGATGATTGCGTTTGCTATGGCGTTAGTGATCATATCCGGTGAGATCGATTTATCGGTTGCGTCTATTATTGCGCTTGTATCAACCTGCATGGGATTCGCCGTTCAATTAGGTGTTGATACACCAGGTCTTGTATTAATCGCGCTCGCAGTTGGTGTTGCATGCGGCGCGTTTAATGGTTTTCTTGTCGCTGGTCTGGGGTTGCCATCCATTGTTGTTACCATCGGCACTCTGTCCCTGTTCCGCGGCATTGCATACATTGTTCTGGGAGATAAAGCCTATTCAGGCTATCCAGAATCATTTGCTTTTTTTGGTCAAGGTTACGTCTGGTGGGTTTTCACATTCGAGATAGTGCTTTTTGTCATAGTGGCTGCGCTGTTTTACATTCTGCTGCATCGCACCTCATTTGGACGAAGTACCATCGCCATTGGCAACAACCCAACGGCGGCACTTTTTTCCGGCATACGCGT
>CAYTJF010000231.1:0-9691 GCA_964437945.1 uncultured Granulosicoccaceae bacterium | reverse complement strand
AATATGAATTACTTACGTCGCGTGTGGATTCGGTTTTTTCAATCATTAGGTCGCATGTCGTATGCATCAGCAGATGAAATATTTACCTTGTACAACGGAAACAGACTACGACAGATAGCTGATGGTGCACCAGAAAGTAAGTTGACCATAGTTCCAAACGGTGTGAACGTAGATCGATTTAAAACAATTAGACGCGAACCGGATGCACCGGTACCTCCGGTACTTGCCCTGATTGGTCGCGTTGTACCGATAAAAGATATCAAGAACTTTATTAGAGCTATGCGTATTGTCAGGGCCAAGGTACCCAACGCCGAAGGTTGGTTAGTCGGTCCGCAAGATGAAGATCCTGACTACACACGTGAGTGTAAATTGCTGGTGGAGAGTCTCGATTTGGGTAACTGCGTGAAGTTTCTTGGGTTTCAGTCTCCAGATGATATTTTCCCAAAAATTGGACTTTCAGTGCTTACATCAGTTTCCGAAGGCCAGCCACTGGTCATGCTGGAAGGATACGCAGCTGGGATACCGGCAGTAGCTACTGATGTAGGTAGTTGCAGTGAACTTGTGTACGGCGTTAGTGAAGAAGATCAAGAGATAGGTGCATCGGGTGCTGTTGTACCAATAGCAAACCCGTCTGAATTCGCTGACGCGGCAATCTCTTTTCTGCATGATGAGGACAAATGGCGTAATGCGCGCGATGCCGCTATCGCACGAGTAGAAACTTACTATGATGAAAAAGACATGATTCGTCGTTATGCTGATATTTATCAGACCCAGCTCGATCTTTCCAATCCTGTCTCAAAGGTGTCTTAAGCTATGGCCGGTATAGGGTTTGAGTTACGTAAATACCTTGACGATGATTCGTTCACGGGAACCATGAAAGCCTATGGCTTTGCTGGTCTCATAAGCGCTGGCCCTTGGGTCTTGTCAATCGTGGGCGTAATGCTGATTGGAATTGTCGCTGTTTCACAGAAAGTGGGTGGCATTGAAGTTAAGCAGTTCACAACATCCGTTACATGGATTATGGGTGCATCGTTAACACTGACTGGTTTGTTACAGCTGGTATTTACCCGATTTGTGGCAGATAGATTGTTTGAAGGCAAAGATACAACGATCAATCCGAATTTATTTGGCGCTATCTTGCTAACAACAATCAGTAGTTTGGTAATAGGTGTCGTGCTGGCTATAACACTGTTTGCAGAAAGCTTCGCCTATGAGGCTCTGATGATAGCTAATTTCGTCACATTGTCGGATATATGGATAGTAGTGATATTTGTTGCTGGCCTGAAGCGATTCAAACTAATACTAGTAGCGTTTGGGGTCGGGTACGGCGCCACAGTGGTTTTGTCATCGCTATTGATGGGATATGGATTAACCGGGTTGTTGACGGGTCTTCTTGCAGGTCATGCCTTGTTGTTATTCATGATGTTGGCTGTAATTATTCCCGAATATCCCGTAGTTGAAGCTGTACGAATGGATTTTTTGAGGCGCAAACAGATTTTTCCGATATTGATATTCATCGGATTTTTCTACAACTTAGGTATATGGGCAGACAAGATTATTTTCTGGTTATATCCGGGCACATCAGAAGCAGTTATTGGCCCGCTACGAAGTTCTATAATTTACGACTTACCTATTTTTATGGCTTACTTAAGCATAATACCGGGTATGGCGGTGTTTCTGCTTCGTATAGAGACAGACTTTGCTGAAGCCTATGAAGGTTTTTTTAATGCGGTGCGAGGAAACGCTACGCTTCAGGAAATTGAAACACTCGGTAACGCTATGGTTGTCGCAGTCAGAGAGGGTATCTTTCAGATAATTCGTATTCAAGGTGTAACCGTCCTTGTTTTGTATTTAATGGGACCCAAAATTGTTCAATGGTTAGGTATATCTGAAAAGTTTGTACATCTGTATTACATCGATCTTGTCGGGGTTGCGGCTCAGGTATTAATGCTGGCAGTTTTAAATGTAGCGTTTTATCTTGATAAATTGCGCGATGCGTTAATTTTGACCTTTACGTTGTTAATTACTAATACTGTTTTTACTTTAATATCAATAAAGCTGGGTCCTATTTACTATGGCTACGGATTTGGTTTGTCAATGACTCTTACCGCATTTATAGGAATAACGCTTGTGTCACACGAAATGGACAATATAGAGTTCAACACATTTATGCGTAAGCGCAGCGCTGAAGAGATGCCAGGGTAGCGTTATGATCAAATCAAATTATCTATACAAAGCTGGTTCCTGTGTAAGTGTCAACAGTCGAATATGTTCAATTGTTTTTCTGTTGATATTGACAGCGTGTGTATCTTTGAATTCTAACGAAGTATCGTTATATTCAGGCGACAAATGGGTGATTTTGCCAATTTCCAATAGTAGTGGAATCGCTGCTGCGGCTGATGTCACTGAATCCATTATTGAGTCCAATCTACGTGCAAGAGGTGTGGAGTCACTACAGCGTTTTAGCGACAAACCGAGAGCTTTTTCCGTGTCCTTGAATAGAAATCTAGATAGCCGCGTTGATAACAAATTACTCAAACAAGCCAATAACGCAGGTGCTCGCTACGCTATAACTGGTGTTGTAGAACAGTGGGGACGATCAAAGTTGAATGGTCGAGACTCCCGTGTGCAACTAGCGCTGAGCGTTTACGATGTGTCTACAGGAAAACTGCTTTGGAAAGACGAGCAGAGTGCTGCTGGTAAAGCGTCAAGTTCGGTAGCTAAAGCTGCGAATAAATCGATTGCTAAATTAATAAATAACATGAATATAGTAGTTGGCTCGCATCCAGAAACTGTTGCAGCTAACCATGCGCTAGCGGTGCAATCTACCAGTAATGCACTCAGGGTTGGCGATCAAAATAGCATCGTAACTCCATCATTGGGATTTCGTCGTGTTTCAATGGATAACAATGGTTTTGCAGAAGCTGTTAAACGCGATATTGTTGGAGAAAGTATTGCCCTTTACTATGGTGCAAATCCACCAATAGATGAACTATCCCAGTTTGATCGTTTAGTTCTTGAGCCTGACAACGTAAATGACAGTGAACTGAAAGGCTTAACTGAACACGGTGCAGTTGCTTACGCTTACTTAAGCGTTGGAGAGGTTGGTGCAACGCGTTCATATGCATCTAGTGTAAAAGATGAATGGATCCTGGGTAAGAATGACGTATGGAACTCCAAAGTACTGGATTTGAGCAATCCGGGTTGGACTGAATTTTTGATGCGTCGTATAGACTCCCTCGTTAACTCTGGTTATTCCGGGTTGTTTCTCGACACAATGGACAGTTACCATATTTATGCAACTAGCCCGGAACAGAAAAAAACACAAGAGCTTGCTCTGGGTTCTTTTATAAAAAAAGTAACTCAGCGTCATGCCGGTATTCGACTAATCGCTAATCGTGGATTCGAAGTACTGGAATACACTGGGCCTTACCTGGAGGCCATAGCTGCGGAGTCACTATTTGCTTCATGGGACAACTCAGCTCAGCGTTATGTTGATGTGCCAGAAGCAGACAGGCAATGGTTACTGGAAAAACTAAACACTGCTAAAAAACAGTTTGATCTGGATGTGGTGGCTATAGAGTACCTTCCACCAGAGCGTCGCGAAGAGGCGCGTCAGGTTGCTACCAGCGTAGTCAATTTAGGCTTTGTGCCGTGGGTCTCTACACCATCATTGGACTACATTGGTGTTGGTGCGTTAGAAGTCGTGCCACGTAAAGTTATGCTGTTATTTGACAGTCGAATTAATGGACAACAATTTGCCTCGCAGGTTCATGAGCTGGTGGCGCCGCTACTGGAATACTATGGTTATGTACCGAAGTACATTGATGTAGCAAATCAGGAACTGCCCGCAGGCGAGCTTAAGGGGCAATACGCAGGAATTGTTAGTTGGTCTTACACTCCCTATGATGTGCCATCATTATCCACCTGGATAAAACAACAATTTAAAAGTAATATCCCGATTGCCATGTTTGGTACGCCCATCATACCGATCGATCGGTGGTTAAGTGAGAGAATGGGTGTTCGAACGAATACACCTGTTCATGCAGATTCTATAAAAACCGTTTTCAAAAGTGCTCTTATTGGCTACGAATCTTCAATACCTGCCCGCACCAGTAATGTTGGTCTGAATGTTCTAAACAACAGCTCGGATAACGAGGTCCAATTTACTGTAGAAGATAATAAAGGTGTTAAAGCCGATCTTGTCATTACCGGTAAATGGGGTGGGATTGCTGCCAGCCCGGCTACTGTGGTAGTTGGGTTTGATGAGGTATCCAAGTGGGTTGTAAACCCGTTTACATTTCTAGAAAAATCTCTAAGACTTCAAAAGCTCCCCATGCCTGATGTAACCACAGAGAACGGTAATCGACTCTGGTTATCGCATATCGATGGTGATGCACTTCCGTCGTGGGCTGAGGTATCAGAGCGAAAATTAGGTGCCGAGATGATCCATGAATTGATTCTTCAGCGATACAAAATGCCCCACAGCATTTCCATTGTTGAGGGGGAGATGACCAGTATCAGTGCTGTTGAAGATAGACGAGAGCGTATGTTCGATGTAGCTCGACGAATATTTGCAATGCCATCTGTAGAAATAGCGACGCATACTTTTAGCCATCCCTTTAATTGGCAGTTAGTCGGCAAGTGGCCGCGTTCTGGCAAATATAATATTGATGTTGGTGATTACCGGTATTCACCTGAGCGCGAGATTGGTGGCTCAGCTCGCTTTATAAATAAAAATCTGGCTCCAGCAAACAAAAAAACAGAGTTGATGCTGTGGAGTGGCAATGCGTTGCCGGATGAAGCAGCATTGGCTGCAGCGTATTCGAGCGGATTGATCAATCTTAATGGTGGATACACGGTTATTAGTGAATCCACTCCGTCTGTAAGTCTTATAAGTCCCATGGCGAGAACGGTTGGGCCGTATGTGCAGGCCTATGCTCCTATCATGAATGAGAATATTTACACCAACGATTGGCTTGGGCCGTTTGACGGTTTTAGGCGCGTTATTGAGACGTTTAAAATGACCGATAAGCCAAGACGTTTCAAACCCTTGTCTATCTACTATCATTTTTATGCAGGAACCAAAAAGGCATCATTGCGGTCATTGGAAGAAATTTACGAATGGTCGACCAAGCAGGATATTTTACCGGTGCATGCCAGTTACTATGCCAGGAAAGTGCCCGAATTTCGTAAAGCAGGAGTAGCTCGCTATTTGGATGGCACATGGAAAATTAGCGCGCTGGGTTCAATTAGGTCCATACGTATCCTGGACGAAAATAGTTGGCCTGATTTATCAAATAGTCGTGGGTTGGTTGGTTCACGAAAACTTCATGATGGTATTTACCTACATACTGATGGTTCCGATTCGGTATTGCTAAAAACTGCGAACAAAGCACCCAAGGGTGTACATATCGTATCTGCTAATGGTCATGTCGACACGTGGCGTCCATCTGATCGAGGTGTTGAGTTACGTATAACAGGTCAAGTACCGATCAAACTCGAGTTGAGTAGTTCTGCACGTGCATGTGCAATTCGTAGTAGCACCGGCTCGGTACGTGGTACTCGCACAGCTGAAGGCACAACATTATTCACCTTTTCAAGCAAGGATACCGGCAATGCCGTCCTCAACTGTCAAGCGTGAGAAATTAATAGGACCACGACATCTGGCGCTCATTGGAGTGCTGTTTGTTGTGTCGTTCTATTTCTTGCTACCCAAGCGAGATGATTTTTCGATAAGCCAGACAGATGCATCAGAACCTAGCTCCACAGGTATTGGTGAGCTGGATCTTGCGTACTTGAAAGCAAGCGACGCATCGGGTCAAACGTCGTTGGAAGACACCTCTTCTGCGGTGTCAGCATTGGTTAGAACAGGCCAGATCGACGCTGCGCGCCAACTTTTGGAAGAGCGCCCTGATTTCTCTTCTGATGTAAAACTACAGTTTACTCTGGATATGGAGTTGGCTACTGCAGAGTATTTTGCAGCAAACAATGACCAGCAGCGTCGGCAAAAAAGGACACAGCTACTTAACAGAATTGAACTGTTACTCAGTAATCCACTTGTACGGACCGTGCCTCATATTGAAAAAGCGGCTCAGCTCAGTAAAGATTTGGGGGCTATTGATACTTCGGTGTTGTTGTACCAACTATTGGCTGATTCAGATAAAGATAATGCCGGTAAATGGTTTATAAAGTGCGCCGAGGGTCTGTCCTCGCAGAAAAAATACACCCAATCAGTTCATTGTTATGACAGAGCAATAGCTCTAACGAATACCCTCGACGATATTTTCGAACTACGGCTTAGTTTGCTATCACAGTTGTCGTTGGCTGAGAATTGGCCGCGCCAAGACCAGTTAATTGGGTTACTAATAGCACATCAGCCAATATCCAACTCTCAGCGTGAAAAACTTGCGGTTGCACTTTTGGCTAACCAAAAACCACAAAACGCTTACCCTGTTTACGAACAATTAGCTAAACATGATGTATCGAACAGAGCCAAATGGCTGTTAGAAGCGGCCAAGTGGGCACAGGCTTCCAATCAAGGTTTGGCAGCGGTTGACTATCTGAATCAAGCAGCTGATCTCAAAAACGGCGTGGATAGAGATAAATTATTAAGACAGGTCGACACAATTCTCGTTGCAAACGGTAATAACCAATTAGCGTTTGACCGAATTGCCAAGCGGATAGCATCTCATCCAAACGATATAACTTTGTTGCGAGATGGTGTTTTTAAAGCAAACCAATTAGGAAAAACCAGTTACGCCATACAATGGAATGAGCGGTTACTAAAAATAGACTACACGGATATCGAATCTGTTGACATGCAGATAGCTCTGGCGCTTGCAGATCGAGATTTAGCCAAAGCGGCGAATTGGTCTAAACATGCTGTCGTTTTATCACCGAACAACAAAGGCGCTCGGTTAAAATTGGCACAGGTGTCCGAATGGAATGGCGACCCTGTTGCAGCGCAGAAAGAATGGGCTTGGCTTTCAGAGCGTTATTCCGACCATGACTATTTGTCGCAATTGATTCGATTGGCTACGCTTAACCGGGACACAGCTACTGCTGCAACAGCTATGCGTAAATCGTTACTGCTATCTCCTAATGATAATCAAAAAATGGCTCGAATGATTGAGCTGTATGAATTGGAGGGTTTACCTGATAAAGCTGCTGAAGTATTAATCGAACTGGAACGTAAACCTGAAGGTAGCCGATACGCCCAGCGTGCGTTAGCTAAACTGTATAAAAAGCACAGTTCCTATTCCAAGGCCCTGGATGCATGGGACGATTATGCAACAAAATATGGGCGAAGCACAGAAGAAACATTAAACAGAATGGAGTTGAATTGGCGGCTAAACCAGCCAGATGAATCGGCAAGTATTGCCAGAGATTTGATTGGTACCAGCCACGCCAGTGAAGCAAACGATTTTCAGGTGAGTGTAATATCAGAAATAGCATGGCGATATAGAATTTCTGAGTTGGCGATGTTGGTTAAACCACATATGGCCAAGATCAAAAACAAAGATCGTTCTCAAATGTTAGCGAAACGTTTTGTGCAGTCATTGGAAGATGCAGGGAAATACGATGAAGCTATTGTGGAGTCAACGAAACTATGGAGAACTACGCGTTCAGATGATATTGCATTGACAACAATGAATCTCGCTTTTAAAACGGGTAAAACGAATCGTGTTCAACCTTTTTTAACTGCCAGCAAGGAAACTGCAGAACTACATAGAAAGCCAGGTTTTTGGAATGTGGCTGCGTCAATACACCAAAAGAACGGCGACTCTGCATCAGCACAATTTGCGTTTGAAAACGCACTGAAATTGGAGCCGGGCAACACGGCTGCTATAAATGGGTTGCTTTGGTCTTACATTGACACAAACGATGCCGATGCCATTGCATCGATAATAGAGCAATATCAGGATGTGGCCGAAACCGAACCTGATTTATGGTCTGCTTTCGCCGTTGCTCATTTGCAATTGGGGTTGCCCGAGTTGAGTTTAACCTGGTTCGATCGACAGCTGGACCGCATCGACGCTGACTACAATATGTTGCTTACGTTTGCCGATGCGTTGGAGTATGCTGGTCGAGCAGAGCCTGCCAGAAAGGTACGTTTATATGCTATCAAAAGACTGCGTCCGGTGCTTGCCAAAGGTACCACTAAAGATCAGGATGAATTAATTCGTCAATACGCCGCTTTGTTGAATCGCTATGGTAGTGCGCAAGATAAAGAAGCGCTGTCGCAAGCGCTGCTTCAGGATGCTACGTCAAGGCCAATTTCCGGTCAGTTTTGGCGTGAAGATACTGCCATCTCGTGGCTTATGTCCACGCAGCGCCACGAGCATGCGCGATTAGTTATGGCAAAAATTCATGCGCAACGCTTGCAAGCGCCTGCGTGGCAGGAGTTAAGCTTGGCAATGGCTGCCAAAGACACAGCGCAAATCCAACACGTGCTAAGCGGCGAGGGTTCAGTATCCATCGGAAATCATATACTCGCGTTGCGACAGTTGGGACATGATCAACAAGCTTATATGCTTGCCAGACGTAGTACAGCCAGGGCTCCAACACTCTCAGATCGAACTATTGCAAGGAGTCAATACAGTGCGATGCGTAGTGAACGGCCAAGTTATAGCGTCGGTAGATACAAACAAATCAGTATGAGTGGCTTAGGTATAAATGAATCTGGTTTTGCTGTAAGGCATTCGTTCCACGGTAATAATGTTGGTTTGTCGGTTGACTACAAAAGACAGCAATTTAATTCCGATACCTTTAGTTTGAATGATAGTCATACGCGAAATGATATAGCACTTACCTTACATCATGGTGATCGCGGATTAGGTGGTGAGCTAACTGCAGGCTATGACACAAATGACGCTTTTGGGCGCGCCTACGCGTCATCAAAGCATCATTTGCGAAGCGTCGATGGTCGCAGAACGCTGAGTGCAGAGTTTGGCTACAATGAACCAAGTACGTCCTCAGCTTTGTTTCGCTTAACAGCGATCGAAAGCCGACTCAGTATTGGCTATGAGCAAGCTCTTGGGCTAAGGGAATATGTAAAACTTCAAGCAAACGTAAAAGACATTAAAACCCGAGTTCAACAAAGTCGCATAGTACGCGGTTTGGGCACTCGAATGGAGTTCGGTATTCGTGGTGCATTCGGCAGCAACGTATGGTCTACTAATATCGCTGCAAGTCATCTGCAGAATAATATGGTTTCGAACTTACCCGCTGAGATAGCCTCATCGCCAGCATCAAGTAGCGCTATTCTTGCGCAAGAGAGCACAGCTTTATTATTAGGGGCGTCTCTGTCGCGAGGGGGGGTGAGTGGAAACTATCCTCAAGCCTCTTCACCAAGATATTATTTGAATGCCAATATTGGGCATGTATGGCCACTGGATACAATTAACGCCCAGTTCGATGGCGGTGCAGGCATTAGAATTTTGGGAGGAGACGAGCTAAGCATCGGTTTTACCCATGAGTCACAGCCGCTAGATCAGTTTACAGCCCAAGAGAGTACGACCAGTATAGGCCTGAACTATCGATACCATTTCTAGAAGCCATCTCAAAGGGCACGCTTCGCCCTGAGATAGCTTCTAATTAATCAAGGCCAATAGCACTAGTGGATATATGGTGAATGTTTGCGCGTGTGGATTATTTTTTCTGTCTTGTCCATAGTTGTGAACGGCAA
>CAYTJF010000230.1:0-9700 GCA_964437945.1 uncultured Granulosicoccaceae bacterium | reverse complement strand
AATACCTGAGCCGAGTGAGCCGTTGCACCGCCTGCCACAACGTCGCTCAGCGCGTGTACAGCTGCGATGCGACCGAAAACATAAGGGTCTGCACACACGGCGGATATTTGATCGACTGATTGAACTAGTTGTCGTGAGTCTGTTTGCACTATTGCCGCATCACCTCCATCATTTATATCAGTAACGACATCTACTGCCTGAACACAATCTAATTCCTGTAGTACTGAATCCAGAATAGTGGCACCTACTTTTCCACCACATCCACGACATCGCATTACAACGCTCGATGCTTCTTGCTCAGTTACGCTACTGTGCTTTAACAGTGCTTGCGGTACTTTAAAGTGCGATTGGCGAGCCGTCATTTCAGGCAGCAACCGAAACTGGTTCATAAACTTTTGATCAATGGCATCTTTAACGCGCCAAACCCAGGCTCCATGCACAGTTATAAAACCGCGATTGCCTATCGCTGATTTCTTGCCTGTTGCCATCAGTGAAAGAAAATCTTTTTGCGGCCGATAGACTTTGAGCTTCGTACCAAGTAAAAAACGCCGAATATTTTGAAACAGCACAGGTGCCTGACGAACCGCAAACACGCCGGCTTTATCGCTCGGTGTTTCCTGTTGCGTACCAATATCACCAGTGGCGAACACGAAGTCAGCACTGATACTTTGCAAATGCGAATTGGTTAGAACAAAGCCACGTTTATCAACACTAAAACCTGCCTCTCGCGGCCATGCAGGCGCCTTGGCAGCAGCACACCAAACAGTCTCATCTAATGACAAGCTTCGGCCATCGCGCGCCAGTATTGCATTTTGTCGAACCTCGACAACGTCGAAATCAGTGTGAATCACAACACCTGCATTTTTTGCAGCTGTCATAGCATTTTCCGACACTTTCTCAGGACGACCCTTGAGCGCTCGCTTACCGCGAATGATCCAATGACAACTAGCGACATCATCCGACAACGCATAGCGCATAGCCATAATCAGTTCAAACCCACCCGCGCCCGAGCCGACAACACCAATCGATAACGCGGTTGCTGCCGGTACAGTTTGAGGCTGCTCAGTTGTGGACTGCATCGCCTCAATTGCTGAGAGCTTGGTCAGTTTTGTAGGAGTCTGTGATTGGTGCGATTGTGTTTGCAGGCGTTTCAGTATCAATTGCCAGCGCTGATAAAAACCGTGGACAGGTTTGACCGGAACACTGAATTGCTCAGCCCCATCAACGCTAAGCTCTGGCGTTGAACCAGTATCAAGCGACAGTACGTCAAACTCGATTTCAGGTCTTTCGATATTCACACCGGCAGGTGGGTTGGCGATAGAGCTTACGCTAACCATCTTGGCTTCAAGATTGATACGGCTAACACGCTGCTCAATAAAGCGCACATCTGCCCAACTACACAAGCGAGCTAAGTCAACGTGCACTTCCGCTTCACTGTAGTGACCTGCAATCAGCCCTGGCAGCATGCCTGAATAGGGCGTGTCGACTTTTTCAGAAATCAACGTTAAACGCACACCGGGTATCGGCTGCATTGCCCACATACGAATAAGAATGACATGGCTGTGCCCGCCACCAACCAGCACAACATCTCGAATAACCGGAGCTGAGTTCACGTAGTCTCGGCTCCAACCATCAAATCGTTACTTAACGACCATTCCAAAAGGCTTTTTGCATCACCGGTAAATACAAATCGCTCTTGCTTGGCTTTCATTTGATAGTCGTACATTGGATCGTAGTAGTCGGTCAGAATCATCTCGATAAACAGATCGTAGTCATGAGTTTCGCCTGTTGATAAGTGGGTTTTTAGCGCTTGCTCGAGCAACCCCAAGGCGTGCTTGTAACGAACACCGCCAAAGCGTTTTTGGACTCGACTCAAACTTTTCCGATGATAGTCTGCAAAAGCGCTAAAACCGGCGTGCTCACCAAGCTTGGTCTGGTACCGTTCCAGCAAATCAATAACGTAATCTTCCACTGCATAACGTACACGCACGGCAAGGCTTGCTTCCAAAACAGCAACAGGTGCTCGTTGTGTTCGTTCACGAAGTGCTTCGGGTATGCACACCGAACCGATCATACGGGCTTCGTCTTCAAGATAGACAGACATGTTGCGGCTTGCAGGACGCTTTGCCGATAGCCTTAACAATTCAATGCTAACGGCATTTTCAAAATCAATATTGGTCGGTTGTGCGACCACCATCCGACCAAAGCTTGAGCCACGATGCCGAGCCAACCCCTCAAGATCGACAGAATTAGGGATTTGATTCAATAACCGAGTTTTACCCGTACCGGTGCGACCACCTATTAAACAAAACGGGACTTGCTCACACTGCTGCTGCAGGGACTGGATAACAAATTGCCGCAGTGCTTTATAGCCACCTTTAACCAATCGGTAGTCACATCCAGCATCACGCAACCATTGCTGAGTAATTCTGGAGCGAAGTCCACCGCGAAAGCAATATAAATAACCATCCGGATTGCTGGCAACAAAGCTCAACCAACGTTGCACAAGCTCGTCTCGCTCAACCTGAGGCAGCAACTTTGCACCCAGATCAATGGCGCTTTGTTGTCCTGCTTGCTTGTATTCAATACCGACAAGATGCCGAGCTTCATCGTCTAGCAACGGTATATTCTGTGAGCCTGGAAATGCGCCTTTGTTGAATTCAATCGGGGCGCGCACGTCCAACAATGCAGCGCTACCCGTTAAGATTTGCTGGTAATCGTCACTGACGAATTCGTCAATCATGCGCCGACGCATTAATCAGAATACACACGCATGTACAGCAAACATAGATTACTCATGCATCACGTGTCATCGTTATAGAGCTGTTTGACATCATCTGCGGCTGGCAGCACACCCAGGTTAGAATACAGTTTGAGTTTATTGCGAGTATCGGCAAGATCCAGATTGCGCAATGATAACTGACCAATACGGTCAGCCGGGGAGAACGGCTCATCCTCTACCACTTCCATCGATAAATTCTCTGGTTTATACGTTAAGTTATCACTTTCGGTATTCAGTATTGAATAGTCATCGCCACGCCTGAGTTGTAATGTCACCGAACCAGAAACAACACTGCCAACCCATTTTTCAAGCGAATCTCGCAGCATAATACTTTGCGAATCGAACCATCGCCCCTGATACAACAGCACACCCAGCCGACGGCCAAGACTTCGGTAATTTTCGATAGTGTCTTCGTTATGGATACCATTGAGCAGCCTTTCATAAGCAATGTGTAGCAAAGCCATGCCGGGCGCTTCATAAATGCCACGGCTTTTCGCTTCAATAATGCGATTTTCAATTTGATCGCACATACCCAAACCGTGGCGACCACCGATGCGATTGGCTTCCATAAACAAGCTAACGTTATCATCGTAGCGCCTGCCGTTAATACTGACAGGCCAGCCTTTTTCAAACGTGACAGTAACCTCTTCAGATTCAATGTCCACGGAAGGCTCCCAATACTTAACCCCCATAATCGGTTCTACTATGTTCACGCCTCTGTCAAGGTATTCAAGATCTTTGGCTTCATGAGTTGCACCTAGAATGTTCGAATCGGTTGAGTACGCTTTCTCCGCACTGGCACGATACTCAAAACCGTTCTTGTTCATAAACTCACTCATCTCGCTACGGCCACCTAGCTCTGCTACGAAGTCACGATCGAGCCACGGCTTATAGATTCGCAAATGTTGATTTGCCATTAGGCCGTAACGATAAAATCGTTCGATATCGTTGCCTTTGTATGTAGACCCGTCACCCCAGATATTAACATCGTCCTGTTGCATGGATTTGACCAGGATAGTGCCAGTGACAGCTCGGCCGAGTGGCGTGGTATTAAAGTAGCGCTTACCACCACTTTCAATATGAAATGCACCACACATGATGGCTATCATGCCTTCATGCACCATGACCTCGCGACAGTCTACTGTTCGCGCCTCACACGCACCATACTCTTTTGCTCGTAGAGCAATATCGTTCAAATCGTTTTCATCTGGTTGACCAAGATCGGCGGTATAGGCGTAGGGCAAAGCACCCTTCTGTTTCATCCAGGCAATAGCCGCAGAAGTATCAAGACCACCAGAGAAAGCCAATCCGACTTTTTCACCGACAGGCAAGGACATCAATATTGAGTTGTTAGACACGTTTCTGGCACCAGTTTATGAATAAAGAGCTGTTTGCGCTCGTGTTGAGTTTACCAAACCCGAACAATCAGCGCTCTTAGGCCCATCCGAATACGCGCTCAGTGATAATGAACAATTTGGGTGGCTCTCTGAGATGCTAGCAACGCCCTATGAAAAGCTAGCAGCGCTTGATGAAAAAAGCCAGCAGCGTTTTGTGAAAAGCTTTCAACGCTCTGTGAACAGCTAACAGCGCTATATGAAATGCTGGCTGACCTCTGGCAAAAGCTAAACGCACTCTATGAAAAGCCAGCAACGAAATTCAAGCGACCCTGGATAAAAATGCTTACCCATGATCGATGCGGAGCAAGATGAATATAAAATGTGACAACGTCGATTGTTTTGTTGAAGTGGATGGACAAGAGCTAGTCAGCCACTCCTACTCAAGGTTCAGGTCGCCTTCTTGTTGGTTGAATAATACCGCCGTTGAGCTCACTACAAATGCCTGAACTAAGTAATCTTTCGTCTGAAACTCTCAGCACTGTCAATACGGTTGTAGCTTTGTGGACAACTTGGCTTGTCTCTATTTTTTCTCGCTATCTTGTTCATCGCGTGCAGTGATGAGGATTTTCGCTAACTCCTCGAAACTGTCTTTGTAGTAATACGGCGACGTTTGGTCCGGACTTTGATCATTTTCTTCGTTGACGCCGAAATCAAGCCCTTTGCCAGCTAACACTTTGTATTTCTTTTTGACTTCGGGATTGTTAGCGCTGGGTCGCTCGGCCTCCTCCAAAAAACCAAGCGATAGCAGTAATTTATTGGCCCGAACGGCGGATAATGGAACATCATGCTCTTTAAGCAGTTTGGTCATGGATTCTACATCTGTGCCTTTCATACCAGTCTCACCTTTTTGACTAATTGTATGCGTTGATTTAAGTACGTCGATCCGAAGATCGTTTGAGTCACTTATTCGTTTCTTGATCTGCGTCCGCAGGGTTATCGCTCGCATCTCTAAATGCTTCAGTCATGCTCTGCGCATCCAGCGGGCTAGCACCGACCAATTCAAGTACATCTTCACCCATTAGCAACGCCGTTTCAAATGTCTCTGGATAAGCCCGATCGGCGCCACGCTCAATCAACACTTGCTTGCCACTGGAGTCAGTTGCACTGGAGACGATAGTTAGCCCCGGAAATTCCCGGCGTGCCTTGACGATCAACTCCTCTGCCAGCACCAAATTATCAATTGATACCACTAAAACGGCCGCATTATCGATACCGGCCGCACTGAGCAAATCTGGCCGCATCACATCACCGTAAAAACCAACAAAACCGGCTTTTCTCAACGCACCAAAACGCT
Source organism: uncultured Granulosicoccaceae bacterium (assembly GCA_964437945.1). Classification (GTDB taxonomy): domain Bacteria; phylum Pseudomonadota; class Gammaproteobacteria; order Granulosicoccales; family Granulosicoccaceae; genus Granulosicoccus. Next base: position 4,227 of record CAYTJF010000230.1, on the reverse strand, counting down.
CCGGGTTATGATCAATGATTGCCGTGCGATAGCCATTATTTTTCAATAGCTGCGCTACGACTCGCCCGATACGTCCGTAGCCGGCGATCACCACTTGAGAGTCGGCAACGGCGCCGACCTGAAGGCCAGTATTGCTTTGTTGATTTGCTGGAAGCAAACCGCGTCGATGCGCCAGAATAAGCAGTATGGGCGTCGTCAACATCGACAGGGCAACCAGGACAGTAAGTTCCGACCCAAGCTGGCCGGGAATAGTTTCATAGTTAACCGCAAATGCGATAACGATAAAAGCAAGCTCGCCACTTTGTGAAAGTGCAGTAGCCAACCAGATGCGCTGCGCTCGCGGTACTGATGAATACCGCAGTATGTTTCGCAGCACCCATATTTTGATTCCAACCAATAAGACTGCCAATGCAATCAAACGCAATGGCTTGCCGATGAACGTGCTGAAATCTACGGTCATGCCAATGGCTATGAAGAACATACCAATCATTAAGTCACGAAACGGTCGAATGGCAATGTTAATAGCTGAACCGTATTCTGATCGCGTCAGCAACAAACCTGCCAGCATGGCACCAAGCTCCAATGGCACGTCCAGCACTTGCGCGAGCAACAAAGTGCCAATAACAAGGATTAAGGCAAACGCTGCAAAAACTTCATCCAATCCAATCGCTGCAAAAAACCGGAATAAATGCCGTAACGCATATTGACCAAAAAGCGCAAACGCAACCACCATTAAAAAGGAACGCAACACCATTGGTCCGGCACTGCCCTGGGTAATCACTGCTGAAAAACTCAACAGCGGAAAGAAGATAAGGATTGGAATAACAGCCAGGTGTTGTGACAGCAACAAACGCCGGCCAGTATCAGTTAATGGCGAGCCAGCCGGGTAGGTATCACGAAAAGCTTGATTGGCCAAAGCACTAGAGGAGATCGCTAAAGTTACACCAATAACCAATGCATGATGCCAATGCTCGCCAGTTAGTAGTGATACGAACAACACCAGCAATGCGGTGAGACCAAAGTGCAACATACTGAGCGAGAAAAAATCAGTAGCCAACATGCGGATGCGGGCTGGTGTTGCCTGCAATGCCACCACGAATAACAACAAAAAAGTGCTGATACGAACCGCAATATGGACAGTGTCAGCATCACGAATTATGGCAAGCCCCCAAGGCCCGATGAACATGCCTGCGAGCAGATAACCAACTGACTGACCAAGTCCGACACGCCTTGCAACCGGAACAGCAATTAACGCTACCAGTAGAAATACAAACGCATTTATTAGAAGATTATCGTTAAGCACGACTAACTACACCCACTCTTTATGCTGCTATGGGCTGATGATGATTATTCGGCAACATGAATTACTCTACGCACTCGCAGCTATATCAACTGACTTAAGCCCTTCTGCATACTGAGCGATATAGCTTGTAGGTAGAAAGCTTTGTGCTGTGGCTTCAGCCATGGCTTGTTCGTAACGCTGCGGATATGGCTCGTGGAGTAAGCCACCGACCTCAACGTATTCAAAAATTTCATCATAGCGACGAATAGAGTCCTGGTCGATGCGCCTATAAATATGAGTACGGGTTAGTTCTTCAGGCGAACACAAGTCAGCAGCACCGACAATTTCAACCAGGTGTTCCAGGGTGTCTTGGTGAAAACACGCAACTCGTTCGGATTTGTCGGAGACCACCAGACTTTCGGTAAGTGCTTCATCCTGGGTTGCGATTCCTGTCGGGCAATGATTGGTATTACAAATCAATGACTGCACACAGCCAAGTGAAAGCATAAATCCTCGCGCTGAATAACATATGTCAGCACCCAAAGCTAGATTCTTTACCAGATGAAAGGCGCTGAACATTTTGCCAACAGCAATCACTTTGATGTCTTTTTTGATACCAAAACCTGACAAGCAGTCGCATACAAATGCCAATCCATCACGCAGCGGCATGCCCACTGAGTTGGAAAATTCAAGTGGTGCCGCTCCCGTACCGCCCTCCCCGCCGTCAACAGTTATAAAGTCCGGTTTAATACCGCTTTGCATCATGGCCTTGCACAATGCAACAATCTCGCTTTGCCGACCAATACAAAGCTTAAAACCGATTGGTTTGCCACCGCTTTTTTCACGCAGCAGCGCTATAAACTCCATCATTTCCAACGGTGTTGAAAAAGCCGAGTGAGTCGGCGGCGATAGTACAGTTGTGTTAGGTTCAACACCGCGAATTTCAGCAATTTCTATGGTATTTTCTGTCGCCGGTAAAATACCGCCATGGCCAGGTTTTGCACCTTGAGATAATTTTATTTCAATCATCATCACGTTGGGCTGCGAAGCGGTTTTTACAAACTTGTCAGAATCAAAACCACCATCACTTGAACGACAGCCAAAATAACCAGTGCCAATTTGCCAAATCAGATCACCACCAGGCTCCAGATGAAACGGTGTCACACCACCTTCCCCCGTGTTATGCGCAAAACCACCTTTGGCAGCACCGCTGTTGAGTGCCAGTACCGCATTTTTGCTCGACGAACCAAAACTCATCGCACTAATATTAAACACGCTGGCCGAGTACGGCTGAGTACAGTCCGGGCCACCAACTATTATACGAGGGTCTTTGTTGGCATGGTGTAAATCGATTGCGGCAATGGAATGCGCAATCCATTCGTAGCCATCGCGATAGATGTCCATCTTGGTACCAAATGGCACAGTATCACGGACCCCTTTGGCGCGTTGATAAACAACCGATCGGAACATGCGATTGATGGGTACACCATCAGTTTCAGATTCAAGCAGGTACTGTCGCGGGAAAGGACGCAAAGATTCCAGAAACCAACGCCCTCGGCTTACCAATGGGAAGTTTCGACGCAGGGAGTGCTCTTCTTGCTGCATGTCGTAGATGCCTACCGCTATACCTGGCAGCACCAACAGAAACAGTAGCCAAGACGGTTTCCAGACAAAGCCTAAAAACAGCACAACCGCCACGGCTACCACCGACCAGACAAAAAACTGTTTGCGCATTCAGGCGTACCCCAGGATATTCACTCGCCCATTGTGACCTAATACAGGGAAAAAGTGCGCTGAATACGAAGGTACAGACACTCAAAAGATGCCAACACGAAGGATGCCAACGCGATGGTGAGGGTAGGCCTGGTTTTGTTCAGGCAACTTTTCTGGCGGCTAAAGTCCAATCTGACAAAAAGCTGTCAAGCCACTGCGTAATGCTATTTTCACACTCGACTGCATCAGCTAAGTGAGCGGCCCGGGTGGAATCGTCAAGTACGCCGGTAGGGCGTGTTTTGTTGCGCTCATGCCAAATGCGCAATACATCAAGATTGACCTCTGGGTGAAATTGCACTCCTACAACATGCTCTCCCACACTATAAGCCTGATTTGAAAAGAGTTCACTGTAAGCCAAATGGGTGGCGCCACTGGGGAGCTCAAAACCTTCTCTATGCCATTGCATGAACTTCAATGGATGATTTAAAAAGCCTGTACCGGCATCGGTCGGCTTGACTTCGCAGAATCCGATTTCGTTATGATCCTGAGGATGTTTGTAAACGGTTGCACCCATGACCCGCGCCAGCATCTGTGCGCCCAGGCAAATACCGAAAAACGGTGTGTCAGCAGCTAAACAAGATTCGATGAAGGTTAGCTCGTCTCGTACCCACGCATGTTCCTTACAATCATTAGCACTGCTTGCGCCGCCGAATACGATAATCCCATCGTAGCCGCTTGCTGATGGAAACGGTTGACCCGATGCAGGATAACACCAGTCGTAATTTGTACCGGTTTTCTGCATCCAGAGACAACACCGATCAACATTCCACCCTTCGGAATGCTTGACCAGTAAAAATCTGTTTTTATCGAGTTGAGCCATTTGGTGATTCTATTTTCGATCTTTAACCAATAGTTTCAGTAACTAAATATAATCGATCACGCTAGCCAATCACATTCACGATTCACACAGAGCGTTGCCTTGAAAATGGTGCTTAACTAGACAATTTGGCGGTAACGAAACCCAAAAGTTGAGTATGGAATTAGGCGTCCGCGGGGAAGATTGTACTTATTAGGCGACGTGCTGACAATGTGATAATTGTCACACTTTCCTTAAACCAAACACCAGCTTAAACCATTGGTGATACCGGCACTTGAGAAACAGGTGTGGAACAGTTTGAACTAGTGGTCCATCCACTTGATACATTCGGGTTCAGAGCCGCAGAGCCACTTCA
>CAYTJF010000229.1:0-9745 GCA_964437945.1 uncultured Granulosicoccaceae bacterium | reverse complement strand
CGTGTGTCCAGAACTGTCAACAGCCCTAAGGCCCGGTGCCAGTTCTTTATCTTCTTTATACAGACTAACGTTATTCCAAGTAGGGAAGGTTGCCTGAATGCGTTCAGCCAGACCTCTGCGTTGTTCTGGCAATTTTTCGATTAACCCCGGCTCGGTCCAGAAATTATATTCAGTTTCGCCGACCATGATTTCTGCGTTCGGATACACTTGCGCATTCGTTTCTTTTTCCATCAAGCCGAAAATATGATCAGGGTGCATATGGCTGATGATAACGGTGTCGACCGAGTCTGGTGTTATGCCGGCGGCTTCGAGGCCCCCTTTGGCAGCAAGTCCGGCAGTCGGTGCAAGCTGACCTCCGGTACCCGCATCCAGTAAAATCGTCTTACCACCAGTTTTGATGACGGTAAACGCAAACTCAAGGGGTATGTAGTCGGTAGTGAGTCCGGCTTTTGTCAGCGCTGCCTTGACTTCATCACCAGAAACACCCGGCGCGATGGCATCAAATCCATCGTTCTGCCAAATACCATCATAGATAGAAATTACCTCGATATCACCAACTTTGTATTTATAATGCCCACTTTTACGTAGATCCATTGCTTGTGCAGATGGGAGAAAAGCAAACTGACCAGTCAAACCAAGGGCTGCGACCCCGGCACTGGACGCTAGAAATTGTCGACGTGTAGATTTGATCATTGAGTACTCCGAAGAATGCTGCGCTATGTGTGTTGCGCGATTAATAAGGCTGTAAACAGGCCACTAAACCAAAAAATGGTAACTTCAACGCTCAGGCCAGATAGTCTGTTACTACCGGCAAGGGTAACTTAGGGCGCTAAAGTTGGAAAAATGGGTGAAAACTCTGTATTCACCCCTCAATACAGATCACATTTTTTAGGATTAGTTCTGTTGCAGTGCCGATACTCAAAAACGCCATAGCGTAGACACTTATATATTATTCCATACAGCAGTATTCGCCACTATCTGTGTGGCAGGGTATAATGCAAAAGCTAGTATCAGTGTACAAGTTATTGTAAGTTTGATTATTAGGTACACTTTGTGAGTTTCTCTTTGTCTCAGAATGGCATGGTTTGACTGGTTTATGATTCGTCCGAATAGATAAAGGTCCCGGTACCAATGTCCAATCTAAAAGCAACTATGGATTCTGCTGAAAAGCAGTGTCAGCTCAGGGGTACCCGCCTGACTCAAAAAAGAAAAACGGTGTTGAAGAGTCTAGTAAAGTCCAAACACGCCATGACAGCTTACGAGCTGGCAGATCACTGCAAAGAAGAGTTAGGTGAGTCCATACCGGCGATGTCGGTGTATCGGATTCTTGAGTTTCTGGAAAACGAAAATCTGGTACATAAACTAAAACTTGCGAATCGCTACGTTGCGTGCATACATATCGCTTGCGACCATCGACATGTCGCTCCGCAGTTTTTAATTTGTACCCAGTGCTATAAAGTAGAGGAAATCGACATCAGCCGATCCACAATGAGTGCGTTGCGGCGCAACGTTGAAAGCGCTGGATTTGAACTGGTGAGCGAGCAAATTGAACTGGATTGCGTTTGTGCAAGTTGTGGATGAAATCTGAGCTTTGAATGTGTTGCAGTTAAAGTAGTAAACAAATTGGCGACGGGTATTCGATCACCGTTGTTGATTTTCAGGAAATTCCTGTCATTGACACTGGATTCTGAACCGCGGAAAGAGTCCCGTGAGGCGGTTCAGCGGTAATTTCAACCGTAGCCAAATGTACGTGCATTTGTTCCATAAGGTATTGCTTCACATCGGTAAGCAATTCTTCAGCATTGGTTTCTGCTTTTGCGACTATGCATAACGTGACTATCGGCTTATCTTCAGTTAACAACCACACGTGAACATTCCGCACATCGTGTACCCCATTAACCTGATCGAGTAACTTCGACCGGATAATCACAGGTGTCAGATCTTCAGGTGCTCCCTGAACCAGTATGTGCCCCGCACGGTGTGTAATGCGAATGCCGGCAACCAATACAAGCAAGGCGACCAGCATCGACAAAAGCGGATCAATTAACAACCAGTTTGTAGCGATAATTACTATGGCAGCAATGATCGCCGCAACAGAACCCAGCAAGTCACCCAGTACATGCCATAAGGCACCAGATAAATTGATATCGTTGTTGTCTCCGCCGTGCAAAATAAAAGCTGCAATCAGGTTGACAATCAATCCGCCGAAAGCAACCCAAAGCATCATACTGCCGATCACAGGCTGTGGATTTAACATCCTCAACAGCCCCTCAACCATGATCCATACTGATAGCCCTAATAGTACTAACCCGTTGGTGAAAGCAGCAAGTACCCGCATTCTGCCAAAGCCGAACGAGCGAGTATCATCCGGCGCTTTGGCTGCGAACCAATAACCAAGCCAGGCCAGGGCAAGTGAGGCGGCATCGGTTAGCATGTGCGCAGCATCTGCCAGCAAAGCGAGAGAACCTGAGAGCAGCCCGCCAACCGTTTCAACCACCATAAAAATTGCTGTCAATACACAAGCAATAGCCACCCGACTACGACCATCAGCGGAATCGAGATCTGCATGGGCGGTATGGTCATGGTGACCGTTACATGTGGATCCGGGTACAGACTCGCAATCAGAATATTTTGTGAGCGTTGTCTTCTTCACAAGTGGTGATTATTGTTATTTTCACAAGTATGGTCATCCGTGCAATTATCATGTCATTATATATTAAGAGAAGATCAGTTCACAGCTTTTTTGCCAGTGTGGTAATTATTGTCGTGGCGTTATGATGCATCAGCTCAAGATAAGTAGCAGCAGGACCTTCTTCGTCTGATAACGCACCAGGGAACAGCTCGCCACCAACATTGGTACCTGTTTCCGCAGCAATTTGCTCTACCAACCTGGGGTCGGCCACGCTTTCAACAAACACAGCTGCAATACCCTCCGCACGAATCTGCTCGATCAGCTGTGCAACATCATGAGCGGACGCTTCATTGTCTGTGCTGAGCCCTTGTGGTGCAAGAAATGTTAGCTGGTAGTCACGGCCAAAATATTGAAACGCATCATGCGAGGTGACAACCGTACGGGAGCTTTGCGGAAGTTCATCGATCATGGCTTTTATTTGGGCGTTGAGTAACTCAATCTCAGTGACGTAAGTAGCCCGGTTCTCATAAAAAGTGGCTGCCTTTTCTGGAACAGCAGTGGCGAGTGCGGCGGTGATGTTGTCGAAGTAGGTTATCGCGTTCTGCAAACTCAACCAACCGTGTGGATCGAACTCTCCGTGAGCATGATCATCGTGATCGTCATGATGCTCATCATCATGATCATCCATGGCGATGAGCTCCATACCGTCTGTTGCGACAACGGTAACACCATCAAAGTCGGCAGCTTCAGCGAGTCTTTCCAGCCAGCCTTCAAACTCTAATCCATTGGTAAATAGAATTTCGGAATTTTTGAGCGCCTTGGCATCAGCCGGGGTAGGTTGATACACGTGCGTATCGCCATTGCGACCAACCAGTGTGGATACAGCGACTTCGCTGCCGCCGATACGCTCCACCATATCCCCAAGAACAGAAAATGTAGCGACCACCGGTATCGGCTCTTGTGCTTTTACAGTGGTTGGCTGTACCGCAATTAAGAAAATTATTACAGCAAAAAGGTTCATTCGTGTTCGATGTTTTGTCATGGGATTTCCAGTTTTGTAAGTTTTTCCGTTTTCTAAATTTCTATAACGCGCACATTGCGGGTCTGTTGCACAATCCCGCCTTGTAGTCCAAACAATAAAGACACAACGTAAACAGCACCGGCCACCAGTATGATTGCCGGGCCGGAGGGGAGGCTGTAGTGATACGACAGTAGCAGCCCGCTATAGCTTGCCAACAGCGCAATAGCGGCAGCAAGCAAGATCAAACCGCCGATGCTACTTATCCAGAATCGTGCGGCTGCGGCAGGTAAAATCATGATGCCGACGGCCATCAAAGTGCCCAGCGCCTGGAAACCGCCAACAAGGTTCATCACCACCAGCGTTAAAAATATGAAGTGCGTTATGGCGCTAAGTCGGCTGACCGAACGCAAGAACTGTGAATCGGAACATTCGAGTACTAATGGACGAAAGAATATGGCTAATGTAAATAGTGTCAACGTGGCAAAAGCGCATAGTAGAGTCAATGCGGCATTGTCCAGTGCCAGCACTGAGCCGAATAACACGTGCATCAGATCAACATTGCTACCACGGGTAGAGATAATCAACACGCCAAGCGATAGCGAGATAAGATAAAAAGCGGCAAGGCTTGTATCTTCACGCAGCTCTGTAGCTCGGGTAACATAGCCTGAGAGCAGAGCCACAGTCATGCCGGCAATCAACCCGCCAATAGTCATTGCGCCCAATGAGAGTCCGGCGACCAGATAACCAATTGCAGCACCGGGTAATATGGCATGGGCCATCGCATCGCCAGTCAAACTCATTCGACGTAGCATCAAGAACACACCAAGTGGGGTCGACCCAACCGACACTGCAATGCATCCGAGCAGCGCGCGGCGCATAAATCCGAACTCAGCAAACGGTGCAAAAAAGAGTTCCCACATTAGTCTGGGTTCCGGCTGCAAGTATGTGGGGGACCACTGCACACTTCGCACATCTGGCGCGCACGAAACTGGTTTTCGGCAGTCAACACCTCGTCAGTCGGTCCGTGAGCCACCAGTTCGCGAGCGAGCAGCAGCGTTTCCGGAAAGTGTGCTCGAACCGCCTCTATATCGTGTAACACCGCTAGTACTGTGCGGCCTTTACCATGCCAACGTTTGACCACCTCGATCAGATCGGCAGTGGTTCCAGCGTCAATCGCGTTGAATGGTTCGTCGAGCAACACCAGTGGCGAGTCCTGCAGCAGCAAGCGAGCAAACAACGCGCGTTGCACCTGACCGCCAGACAGCGATCCGATTGCACGCGTCTCGAAACCTTCAAGACCGACGGCGGCGAGACTTTCCGCAATTCGTGCCTTGTGCAAACGCGTAATACCCCGAAAGGCACCAAGTTCTCGCCACAAACCCATGGCTACCAGTTCGTGTACTGAGATCGGGAATGTTCGATCGACTTCTGATTGTTGTGGCAAGTAGGAGATATCGCGGCTATTGCCAAGCGTCATGCGCCCGGATAAGGGTGGCAGAGAACCAACCACACCCTTTAGTAACGTAGATTTACCAGCGCCGTTCGGGCCAACCACGGCGGTCAGGCTACCTTCAGAGATTTTCGTTTGTAACTGCATCACTGCCGGGTTGCGGTTATAACCCAGTGAGTAGTCGTCAAACGCCACAGCGTAACTCATAGCCCGGCCTGCGACGATGTTGCCCAGAAAAATAAAGCCCAAAGTGCAATAGCAATCAACGCAGCGATTGCAAGTCGACGACCAGCGCCAATTGAAATTAATCCGACCGTCGGCACTCTTGAGTGCCAATTGATAGCGTTTTGTATCACTTTCACAGCATCATTAGAACATATGCAATGATATATCATATCATTTATAGTTGCTAACTTTATCAAAAAAACATCATGCTCAGAAAAATGCGTTTGAGATGGACATATATCACTCACCCTACATCAGATTCCCGGAATGCATGACGTCATCTATCAATGCAGGTAATTCACGTGTCATTAATTTGTAATAGGCGCAAAATATGATATGTTATATCATAATATTAGAAGCCAAAGCTTCCCCAATAAGAACACCAAAACACATTAACTTTTCAATTTACTAATGATAAGGATTACACGTATGACCACGCTGTTCCGAATAGCCCTGGCGACCTTGTTCGCGCTTGGCATGCAGTTAGCCACTGTCTCGTATGCTAGCAGCCTCAGTATCGCCACAACGTTTGGGCCAGATGCTGAAGTGCCTGACCCGCGCGCTGGCTACAATGGCTGGATGTCCAATCAGAGCGGTGTGACCGAAACACTGATGGGTATCGATTATGATTTAAACCTTTACCCCCGTGTAGCTGAAAGTGTAGAGCAAGCCGCACCCACCACATGGCGCGTAACGCTTAAAGAGGGTGTTAAATTTCACGATGGCACCCCGGTTACCTCTCAAGCGGTAGTCGACGCTATAGCTGTCATATCGGAAGAGGGTAATGCTGCTCATAATGCTCGAGTAGCTAAGCTGCTGGACCTCGCTGATATATCTACAGACGGTGATCAAGTGGTGGTGTTTGAAACCAATACCCCAAATGCGGCTTTCCCATGGACACTGTCGGAGCCCGGTATTGCAATACTGGGAGCACCATCGGAAGATTTCCCGATTAATGCTACCGGCCCCTACATTTTTCGCGAGGCAATTCCCGAACAGCTCTATCGGGCCGAAGCGAATGCTGACTACCGATTAGGTAAACCCGGACTTGATGAGGTGCGTGTCGCCGTTTCAGGTGATCCGGCATCTGCGGCATTGGCCTTTGAAGCCGGTGAAGTGGACATGGTCATTAACTACCCCGAAGCCGATTTCGAACGAATTCAGAGCACTGGCGCTTTGGGTTTCACCGCACCGACTGCGCGTTTGTATTTTTATACCGTAAACGCAGCAAGTGGCCCAATGGCCAATCCGCTTATTCGCCGCGCTGTATCAATGGCCATTGATCGACAAGGCATAGTCGACGCTGCGCTTTCAGGTGTAGGCGGTTTACCGGCTGGCACTATCTATCCAGATGGCAAAGGCTGGTCTGCGGATATCGCTGCGGTTTACGATCCCAAGAAAGCCGAAGCGCTACTGGCGGAGGCCGGTGCGGTAAAAGAAGGCGGGCAATGGATGCTTGATGGCGAGCCACTGGAAATCGACATTGTTACTTATTCAGGTCGAGCGGCTCTACCACCCACAGCAGAGCTGACCCAGGCTTTTCTGCAGGCGATTGGTGTGGCTTCAAACGTGTCAGTTGGCGAGTACGGTGCCAGTAACGATGCAATAGCTGATGGGTCTGCTGATTTATTTCTACAGGCCTGGGTTACCACCCCCCAAGGTGATCCGGGTGCGGTGCTTGAAGGTTTGTTGAAATCTGATGGTGGTTCAAACAGTGGCAAATATTCCAATGCCGAGCTGGATGGGCTGCTTGAAAAGGGTCGCCAAACTTTTGAGCATGAAGAGCGCAAGGCAATATACAATCAGGTACAACAAATCATTGCAGCGGACGCCGCCATGATCCCAGTGTTCCATGTGAGTCAGGTGAATGTCGCACGTGCAGGAGTGACAGGCTATGCGGTACACCCAACAGAAACCTACTGGATCACGCACGAGACCACAATTGCTTCTGAATAACATTTCCAGATGACACTGTCAGTCACTGGTCTGAGCGTTGAATGCTCGGGCCAGACCTTGCTTCACCCAACCTCAATTGCCATTGGCGCAGCTGAAAGGGTTGGGCTTGTTGGTGCTTCCGGCTCTGGCAAGTCCACTCTGGGGCACGCACTGGTTGATTCGTTGCGAGCAACTGGTAAAAGCGTTGCCCATGTACCACAAAGCCCAGATGAAGCGCTCGACCCATTACGCAGCATGGCGTTTCACTGGCGCGAAGCAGAGCTAGCGCTGGGTTGCAAGCCAGACCAACAACGACAACAACAACTGTTTTCAGCGCTCAGTATCGAAGGTGGTAACATTCGTAAGCGCCCATGGGGATGGAGTCGCGGTATGCAACAGCGTTTTGTCCTTGCCATGTCTATGATTGGTGCACCAGAACTAATTGTGCTTGACGAACCCACATCTGCACTGGACCCGATTGTCGCTGTCAGCACTATGGACTTGCTTGACACTATTATTAACGACAATGGAACGGCCATGCTGTTAATCACTCACGATCTTGGATTAGCAGCTCGTCGTGTTAATCGATTAATGGTGATGGATGAAGGCCGGATTGCTGAAGATGCTGCTACAGTCCAGTTACTTGAAAAACCAAAAACCTCAGTTGCTGCTACACTTGCGCGTCATAGAAGCTGGCTGACAGTACCCTAGTGTGGTGTAACAGACTAGTTGAAAAACCTATGTTGAGAGTGGACAGGGTATCCGTCAAGCATGGTCGGGTATCGACACTTGAAGACATTTCACTTACTCTGCCTGCAGGTAAAACACTGGCAGTGGTCGGTGAGAGCGGCGCGGGCAAATCCACATTGATTGCTGCAGTGCTTGGTCTGATCAAGTTGAGCACGGGACGCATCAGCTGGTGTGGTAATGCTGTTCGACTCTGTCGCCCCTCACTAGTCCTGCAAGAACCCAGAGCGGCCTTTAATCCGGTACTACGCATTCGCCAATCGATATTGGAACCGATTGTTGCATCGCGAATGAAACTACCGCACGACAAACTCGAGAGTCTTTGCGAACAACTAGAACTACCATTGGAGTTGCTTGAACGACGACCACATGAAATTTCTATTGGTCAAGCACAGCGCGCAGGCATTATTCGCGCACTGATTGCAACACCTGCGCTGGTGCTTTTTGACGAGCCACTATCTGCTTTAGATGCAGTTACACAAAAAACCACTGCTCAACTGATAGCCAATGTACAGGCTGAACATGGTTTTGCAGCGCTTATAGTGACCCATGATATTGGGTATGCTGCCGCTTATAGTGATGAGATAGCGGTACTACGAGCAGGGCGCCTCGAGGAGGTTACCAAGTCTGCCGATTTCATAGCTGCCCCCGGCAGCGACTATGGTTCCACTTTACGTGATGCCGCTGTAGCGCTCGGCGGATTGGAGCAATCTGTGTGACGCGTGTAATTCTGGGTTTGCTGTTGCGCGCAGCTGTGGTGCTAAGCGGCGCCGCACTCGCCACCTTTTCATTGCTTTGGCACGCTCCGGGTGATCCGGCACTTGCTATTGCTATGGCTCGCTACAACTCGGTTGTCCCGCAGGAAATTGTTGATCTCGTACGCGCCGAAGCGGGACTCGATGCCGGGTTCTGGCCTGCTTTTAAAGCTTGGTTAAGTCCGCTACTGGTTGGCGACTTCGGTCAGTCCTCTGTTAACGGCAGGGCTGTACTGCCTGATTTGCTAACCGCAATTTCCTATACCGTGCCGTTGGCTATAGCGGGACTCGTCATTGGTCTTCTCATTGCGGTGCCGCTTGCCATTATTGCTGCACGTAAACCAGGCAGTGTGATTGATCGGTTTGCTGTGGGTGTTGCTTCGCTCGGTGCGGCAATCCCGGCCTATTGGCTTGGGTTACTACTCATTCTATTGTTCGCAGTAAAACTAGCCTGGTTACCGGCAATGGGCACACGTACCCCGTTACATATGCTGCTACCAGCTTTAACGCTGGGTTTAGGCGTTGCAGCAGCGCTGACCCGCATCATCCGCTCCGGCCTTCTCGAAGCGCGTGGGCAACAGTTTTTACCGGCCTTCGAACGTCGCGGCGTATCCACTCGCACTATCAGCAAAGACCATGTGGCTCTGCACGCCGCCATACCCGTTATTACCGTGTTGGGGTTGGAACTCGCGTTCCTGCTGGAGGGTGCCGTTATGGTTGAAGTCATTTTTTCACGCCCCGGACTGGGTAGTTTTCTTGTCCATGCAATCGAGGCACGCGACTTTCCCAAAGTGCAGGCTGTGGTATTGCTCGCAGCTTTGCTGTTTGTCATTATTAATCTGTTGATTGACCTGACTTATCGTTTGATCGATCCGCGAATTGGTGAACGCAATGCGTAGCGTGATTGTGCTTGCTGCCGTTTTTATTGCGATTGCTGTATTCGGGCCGCTGATGGCACCGTATGATCCCGCAGGTATAAA
>CAYTJF010000228.1:0-9795 GCA_964437945.1 uncultured Granulosicoccaceae bacterium | reverse complement strand
CTTCGCCAGGACACTTATGCTATTTCTGCTCAAACGCTAGCCATTGTAAATGAGGTACACGATATTTTATTGGCTGGAGGATAGTCTGTAACACAAAGACCTGTTTGATATTCTTTCAGCATATTTATGTTTAGCCGAACAATTAATGCTTTTTTATTAGTCAAAAAGTTAAATAAATTCCATAAACGTTAATTGGCTGAAAAATATACCCTGGTGTAGTATTTTGGAATGATATTCACCGTGATTGCTGTTTATTCAATGTATACAAACCGCTCGTAACTGCGCTCACGAATAGTTAACTATGCTCGTTCACCTTATCACCTCAATATTGGTTTGTGGCTGTCTCCTACTTGCAGGCTGCGATGGAGCCGAGCGTTTGTGCGATGGTTTTCATCATCCACTTGCCGAGATTTGGACTGAGAATAATGGATTGGATGAGGTGAGAACCTTTGCTGGTTCAGACGGTTCTGAGAGAAGTTATGTATTAGAATCCATTTTTAGGACTTAGCCAAGAATAGTAACAGGTCGAGGCTCTGACCCAAATCGAGTGAACTGTTACGAGGAAGCGGACTACCTGTATGTTGAATCTAACTCAGATGTTACGTTCTCTTTTGAATTTGTTCAGCAAGACGCTCGCGCAGATAGCATCACAGAAAATCAAATTGTAAGAATGAAAGTCGATGTTCAGAATCCTGTTGGCACCTCAGTAGAAAATGTCCAGTTGACAGAGTTTTGGTTAAGTGACCCGGAGCTAATACATGGTCAACTTGATCCATCGGCTGAAGATAAATATGTATTTAATATCTATTATATTCCTGAGATAACCATCAACGGAGTGGTTTATACCGACCTGCTGCAGCATGAATTCTTTGACAACAGTAATCGTTTTACCAGAGGCGAGGTAGTTGATGATGCCAAATGGGTTCGGATGCGGTTGGCCAAAGATGTGGGGCTATTGCAGTACGAGTTGCTGAGCGGCGAGGTTTTCACCCTGGTTCGAAATTAGTAAGCGCTTAGGTGTTCAAATTACTAACCGTGCTTTCGATAGTCGCAAACGGATATTGTCCCGATTTTGCTGCAAATGTGATCAACAAGGCGTTTGAAATAGTAACGTGAACCGCTCCGTTGCCATGGCAGCCTTTCAAAAGGCTGCTCTGACATTTTCCTATGGCAGAGTTCACAAATCAGGCTACAATTCATCGTGTAGCCGATCGACCCCGATGATATAGCTGTAAGCGGTCGGTTGTATGGTGTTGATGACAATAGTGCATTCCAGCTTGCTCATCTCATCACAGAAATCATGAAGTCGTGGGAACCAAACCATCCATGAGAATGTCAATTGAAACGGTGTCATTCTCAACAATAAACTCCTAACAACGAGGTGTATTTATGAAACACATGAAATTCTTCAGTTCAATAGCTGGTAGATTGGCATCAGTGACTGCCGTGGTTGTTCTATTAGCAAGCAGCCTGGTTTTTGCAGATGGCCAGCCTCGCTCAGGTACATTCAAAGGTTTGAGTAATCATGTAACGACGGGTGATGTATCCATTGTCAGCGGAGCCGATGGGGTCCAGATTGTACTAGCAGCCAATTTCAGCTTCGATGGTGCCCCGGATCCTAAAGTTGCATTGGGTAAAGATGGAGAATATGACCCTGCCACCCTGATCGAACCACTGCGCAGTAATTCGGGAGAGCAAAGTTATCAGGTACCAGCCTCTATCAATGTTGCTGACTACAATGAAGTTTATATTTGGTGCGAGAAATTTTCAGTAGGTCTAGGTGTTGCCTCTTTGTCTGCACCTTAAGCATTGGAACTAACTGGCCCTACGTAGTGGCGTAAAGGTATAGGAGCTGGCTGTGATAGCAGTCTAAGCGAGAAGTATGCATACCTTTACGCCGTTCGTCCTTGTTCGTTTGTTTGTTATTTGTCTGGCTATAACCATCATCATCCACCCTGGCCTGTGGTCGGCTTTAGCCAACGGCTACCCAGGTGATTCACTGTTTACACTGTCAGTCCGCCAGCGCGTTGGTCTTATACTGATAACCAGCACGCTTGCGTTGCTGCTTTTTATCGCCTGTGTGGTGATGATCTACACCGTGTGTCAATATTTCAACAAGCATGTTGCGCGTTGGGTGACTATTTTGTGTTGCACATTTTTGGCGTTACTATTTTGTGCTATCGCCATAGCATTGGTGCCGCAACTACACTATCTCTACTACCGGATGATCATACCGGGCTTGCCCGCGCAGATAGTGCCTATAGGCGATTTGTCATTGTCTAAACTCTGGCAGTACCTAGTGCTACCCGCTGATGCCAATACTTCGATTCACGCAAAAGGAGTTGCGGTATGGGTCTGCGTTTTAGCTAGCGTGCTGGTAGCCTTAAAGGAAAGTAAATCCGGCTGAGTGTTCAGTTGCTCAATACGCTCTATATCAATTAGGCGGTGTTTTATTAAAAACGATACCAGTGGAATAACGTAGTAACTCTATTCATAGTTCGCTAGTATCGGGTACAGGTTTGCTGTTGCGCGGAGGTCTGTGATGGAAGCGGCACACATAGCTCGTGAAAGAGTCGAACCGGCTCATCAGATCGAAAGGATTTTAAGCGACGATCGATCCATTACTATTGATTGGTGTGATGGCCATCATTCCACTTTTCATTTGATATGGCTGCGTGACAATTGCAGTTGTGACGACTGTGGTGACCACAGTGGTGGTCATCGTTTTTTCGAACTTAGCATGCTTCCAGACAGCCTGGAAAATCAGGTGAGCATGGATAAAGGCATGGTTAAAATACAATGGACCACGTCTGATCATGTCACGCTATACGACCCAGCCTGGCTGCGTTGTCATTGCCAAAGTGACCGGGAACGGGCTAGTCGAAGAGCAAATCCAGTTTTGTGGGATGCCTCTTTTACCAAAGATCTTCCGTGTGCGAGCTATTCAACAGCCATCAATCATAACCCTGAGTTATTGAAAATTTATGATTCTGTACGTATTTACGGTATCTGTTTACTTAAAGATGTACCAAAGACACCTTCAGCAACTGAAGACTTAGCCAGCTTATTAAGTTTTGTTCGCGAGACGCATTACGGTCGCATATTTGAAATCATCTCAACCCCAAACCCTGCGGTAATTGCAAACGCGCCGGTTCCACTCAGGCCACACACTGACGAAAATTTTCGAGAGCCGCCGCCTGGCATCATGATCTTTCATTCGATAAAAGCCAGCGAAGATGGAGGAGGGGAATCGGTGATGACTGATGGGTTCAGGTTGGCCACAGACTTTAAGGCAAAGTACCCAGAGGAATTTAAGTTATTGACTGAAGTCCCGATTCCTCATCGACGCTTTATTGAGAAAGTTGGACTTCGAGCTGAAGCCCCGGTTATTGGCCTGGATTATTTTGGTGAAGTCCGCGAATTCAGATTGAATGAAAGAACCATGGGGCCGCTTGATCTGCCCTTGGATCTGGTCGAGCCAGTCTATGATGCGTTGCAGAAAATGTTCAAGCTATCGTACGAAAGCCAATACCATATGCATTACCTATTGCGTGGTGGTGAAGCACTGGTGTTTGATAATGCACGCGTACTGCATGCTCGTACTGGATTTAATGGTAACCGGCATGTACGTCTTACCCATGTGGGCAGTGATGAATTCTACAGTCGATGGCGACAACTTCGATATGATATTAATGGCGACATCAACTTAATCTAATGATTTACAGTCACTATGAAAAGTGAACAATGGCACGAGAACCGGGTTGCGATGGTAACGGGTGGAACAGCCGGAATTGGCCTGGAAATCGCGCGTGTTCTGCAGCGGCGCGGAGCCAGAGTGGCTATTGGTGGGCGGCGTGAAGTGGAAGCATACGCCGATCTGCAAAAGCATGGTTTCCTGGTTGGACAAATGGATGTATGCAATACGGACTCAGTCAATAACTTTTACAATTTGACTAAAAACACCTACGGTTCACCGGACATACTGGTAAATTCAGCCGGCATTTCTGTTCATCATCCAGTAGTTGATCATAGCGACTCTGACTGGGAGTCTGTGATTAATACGAATCTGAACGGCTGTTTCAGAACCATTCGCACCTGTATGCCAGACATGATCAGTGCTGGTTGGGGTCGCATCGTTAATATTGCATCAACTGCTGCAACAACAGCGACCGATACACATGCTGCCTATTGTGCATCGAAATCAGGTTTATTGGGTTTGACACGCGCTGTCGCAGTGGAAGGTGCACCACATGGCATTACGTGCATTGCGATTAGCCCTACCTGGGTTGAAACCGAGATGTTTACTAACAGTATGGAAAAGATGGCGAAACGAAACGGAGAAACTTCTGCACAAGTGAAACGTAATATTGAATCGTCTATCCCGCAAAACCGGCTGGTGCAACCGGCAGAAATCGCAGAACTTACCTCTTTCGTATGTTCAGATTTTTCACCTGCACTGACTATGGAAGATATCCAGGTGAATGCCGGGGCGTTTTGGTAGTTGAGCCTAAGCAGGATAGCTTGTTCTGGGTACTGCTTCATCAGGTAGCAGCATGAATTCGAATTCGCTCTTTTTAATTGCTGCTGATGCCACACTCTTCTCCCATTTTCTGGTCGTATGCTTTGTCATACTCGGATTAATACTGATATTCATGGGGAAAATACTGCGGTGGCGTTGGGTAAGGAACCGATGGTTTCGTTTAACTCATCTTGTCACAATTGGAGTAGTGGTGGTTCAATCCTGGTTTGGAATTGTATGTCCGCTCACTACCTTGGAAATGTGGTTTCGAGAGAAAGCCGGAGAGACAGTTTATTCAAGTACGTTCATATCTCATTGGATAGGCCAACTGCTGTTTTACGAAGCACCGTTATGGGTATTCGCAATTTGCTATACATTATTTGGATTGTTAGTGCTGGTGAGCTGGTTTTGGGTTCGTCCTGCTCCTCTTAAGCTGTAAGTTACTGTGCCGAAGTATCGTCCGCCTGTTTTTCCAGGTGGGAAGATTCTGGGTAGAAAGTTTCCAGGTAAAAGGAAATGTCGAAAAAAACCGTTGTCGCGTATGGCGGTTGTGCACACGTGCCAACACGCTCAAGTGACATCAGCGCTTCTTTTTCAACATTGCTGTCAAAATCAAGAGTTAGGCGAGTAGCATTTTTTGTGATGAGTTCCAGCGACCTTTGAGAAAAGTCACTCTACTTTGTCCCAAATATCAACGTCAATACCTTGTTCACGAAACTCATCGGCTCGCGCAGAGATATAGCGTTGGAAGCTTGTCTGTTCACGCCATGCGTCACTTACTACATAGTCCATGATGGACTGTGTATGAAAGGTTTTAAAAAAAGCTTCTGAGCGAATCACTTCGGTACCATCAGCCGCGTATAAAATCATCGTGGGTGCGTAGCTGACATCCAGCTCTTTACTCCATTGTCGGCCACTGGTCTCAATCCCGTCAGGAGTTTCAAATAGGTCTTGCCCCCACATATCGACCTGGTATACATCAAATTCTGATAGCAACATCTGGCTACCAGGTTTAGATAATATTTTGTCGTGCAGCGTCTCACAGTTTCTGCAACCCCCTTGTTCGAATAGCACCAGAAGTGGCTTGTCATCTGCACCAGGCCGATCACTCAATTGTTCAATGGGTCCTGTAAAGTAACTTCTGTTGACTAACGATTTCTCAGAGGCAGGTCCGCTTTTAGCTTCCAGAAAATCAGTAAACGCTTGTTTATCTTCCATCTTGTTTGTTACATACTCCAACGCCACGCGAAACCGATCTGGTCCGTAATAGCCATTGAGCCTTAAGGCCAATTTACCTTGTTCGTTTAAAAACAGAATGGTTGGTGTGAACTGCACATTCAATGCTTTGGCAAATTCTTTTTCGCTATAAGTTTCGCCACCAACACTGACGACTTCGCGATCTCCCCACATGTTCAGTTCGATAACATCAAACTTTGTTTGCAATGTTTCTTCGATGTCTTTTTGGGCAAGATTTCGCTCAACAAAAGCATTGCAATACGGGCAGCCGCTTTGGTGGAAAATGAGCATCAGTCGTTTGCCCTCAGCGGCAGCTTCAGCAACATCTTCCTCAAGTTCCATAAAACTGACTTTAAACCAGTCTGGGTATTCCACGTCTACGGCGCCAATAAACGCTCCACGCTCTGGCTTAGATTCTTCCGCATTGACGGTTGGTTGAATAAACAGGATTGACAGAGCAATACTAGTTAGCGAAATAGCCCGCAACATCCGATTTGTCCGGGGCAAAAACGTTCGATTGAATTTAGGCACCATAACACCCCCCTGGTTGAGCAGTTGTGTCACTTACTGTAGTTGAGTTGGCAGCATAGCATGGGCTTAATCAATCATCACACTTAGCAAACTGCCACAATGCAGGCGCGGCAACGGGGGACCAGGCAGTGCATCTTGACTACAACCGCTATTTCACAAGCTATTGAGATTGCATTTACAGTCCTTTTTACACCACTGAACAACAGATGCGTGTTCTTCAAAGAGAACAATTGGTTCTTTTCAGGCAACAATTACACGGATTCTCAGAGATAAGGTATCCCCTAATTGTCAATCGGAGCCTCACATGATTTCATAGGAAACTACTCAAATGGCTGAAAAAGGAAGTTGGTTGTTATGAGAATCGAATCCCAAAATAACGCTAAGCTGGCACGTGCAAGTGAGCCCAGCACCGATGATAAAGATGACGACCTCTCCGCTGCTGGCTTGGAACGGGTCTCAGAGTATAGGTTTAACGACCTCTGATTCGCGGATCGAGCGCATCGCGAAGACCATCCCCGAGATAATTCACGCCCAGAACCGTTAATGAAATGGCAAGGCCTGGCCAAAGCACTCGCGATGGATATTGTTGCAGGTAGTCAGTAGCGTCGTAGAGTATTCGACCCCAGGTCGGAAAGTCGGGTGGAAATCCAAGCCCTAGAAATGACAGTGCAGATTCAGTGATGATTGCATTTGCAATACCAAGCGTTGCCGACACCATGATTGGTGAGAGTACATTAGGAATAATATGGCGTCGCACCAGCGAGGTGTTGGTGGTGCCGATAGAGCGTGCGGCCATTATGAATTCACGCTCTTTCAGGGCAAGCACATCGCCACGTACGATTCGGGCTGTTGGCATCCAGGAGGTCAGGCCAATGGCAATTACGATCAACAGAAATATACCGGTTTCTGGACCGAAGGCGTTGCTCAGTGGTTGACGGAACAACATGACCATAACCAGCAGCAAGGGTAATAAGGGTAGCGATAAAAACAGATCGGTCAAGCGCATTAAGATAGTGTCGAGGCGTTTGTAAAATCCTGCGAGCACACCGATTAGCGTGCCAAGCAACAGCGCTAGCAGCATGGCAGAAAACCCAACTGCCAGTGAAACGCGACCACCTGCAATCATACGCGCCAGCATGTCGCGTCCGAGTTGATCTGTCCCGAATGGATGGGCCAGTGACAAGCCCTGATTTCGCGCACGGATGTCGATGTAAGTAGCTTCGATGCTCCAGAACCATGGTCCGACTATGACACCGAGTGTAATCAGTACAAAAAAACCACCGCCAAACAATGCGCCTTTGTGGGTTTTGAACTGATCCCAGACATCCCACCATTGGTTGCGGGGTCGATGGTCAAACTGGCTTTCAGTGTCTGCAAGGCTGGTAGGCTGATTTAATGCAGTTGAGTCAACGCGAGAATCATCAGTCATATCTGATCCTCGGGTCGAGTATGCCGTAGAGTAAATCGGCAATCAGATTAAACAACACAATGAGTATCGCGAAGATAAACGTGAGCGTTTGCACCATTGGCAAATCATTAGCTTGGATTGCAGTAATCAGCAGCTGTCCGATACCATTGACTTTAAACACTTGCTCAGTGATTATCGCGCCGCCAAAAATCCCTGGTACGCCCAGAGCAATCACGGTGACAACAGGAATAAGCGAGTTTCTTAAAACATGACTAAGCACCACAACTTTTTCACCAAGGCCTTTTGCTCGTGCAGTTCTTACATAGTCTTGTTGAAGGTTATCAAGAATGGATGCCCGCATAAATCGGCTAATTGTCGCTGTGGTCTGCAGTGCCAATACCATCACCGGTAAAATCATTTGTTTCAGTTGTACAACAAAGCTGTCCCAATCATTGACTTGATGTGTTGTGTCGTAAATAGACGGAAACCAGCCAAGGTGTATAGCGAACACCACGATTACCAGCACTCCTGAGAAAAACGGTGGAATTGAGTACCCGACCATGGTCACAAATGTGCCGACCTGGTCGAATATAGAATACTGACGATAGGCGGAGTAAATACCGATTGGAATGGCGATCAGGATGCCCACAACGTATGACAAGCCCACCACCCAAAGCGTTTGTGGCAGCCGCTGAATCACGATGTCCATGACTGGTGAACGAGTCTGCCAGGAGATAACGCGTTGCTTGCCGTCGCTGAAACTGGTGTTGAATAACCAATCAACAAAGTTCAGTGGTTCGACCCAAAAGAATTGCACCAGCCATTTCCAGAAACGGATATGAACTGGTTCACCCAAACCTAAGGCCAGACGCATTTTTTCTTTGACCTCTGGCGGTACCGTCAGAGGTACTTGCGCCATCGGATCGCCGGGTGCCAGTTCAAGCAGCAGGAAAATAGTCAGTGCGATAAAGAGCAACGTCGGAATAGACGTTAACGCACGGCGCAATGCATAGGTCAGCATGAGTTCAAATCAGTTGTTACGAAACTAGCCCGATAAATTATCGGGCTAGTTGCGCATGGCATTTACCAACTATTTAATGCGGTACCAATCAGCGGCATTCCATAGCTCGCTATCCCAGACGTTGAGCACTACCCCGCCTAATGAATTAGACCTGGCAGACACACGACCGCGGTGTACTAATGGCAGCAAAGCACCGTTGGATACGATCATATCGTTAAGCTCTTTCGATATGCGCTGTCGCTCAGCGATGTCTGCAGTACGTTCGAGTGTTTTATAAAGTGTATCGAAGTCCTCGCTACAAAAGCGCGAGATGTTTTCACCTTGCCATTGGCTATCAGGAGTTGGTGCTTTATCGCAGGTATATTGGCCAAGATAGCTTTGTGGATCGGTTCCATCAAAGTTATTAGCGTACATTTCTACATCAGCGTAGAATTTTTGAAACGTATCAGGAGAGCCGGGGTCGCCTCCAAAGAACACTGATCCGGACACATTACGAAGCTCTGATTCCACGCCGATTTCCGACCACCATTGTTTGATCAGTGCCTGGAAATCCTGACGCACAGCGTTGGTTGAGGTCTGATACAAGTAGCTTAATCGTACGCCGTCTTTAGCACGTACACCGTCGCCGCCGCGAACCCAACCTGCATCGTCAAGCAGCTTGTTGGCTGCTTCTATATCTTGTTTGTCACAAGTGAATGTGTCAGATGTATAGGCTGCCGGAGCGGGTACGAGATTGCAGGAAACATTGCCTGCTTTGCCATATCCGACTTCAACCAGTAATGGTCGATCTATGGCCAAACTTAACGCTTGGTAAACCGCTGGGTCGCTAAGAGATGGATGCGGACGAACGACTGAGCGTTCATCAGCGCCAAGTGCCGGGTCAGGGTTGGTCTGGTTAAGCATGATACGTTCGACTAGCGAACCAAAAGCTGCAATGGCTTCACCTTTGCCACCCTTTTCCATATCTGCCAACACATCGGGTGCAAGTTGTAGATTCCATGCGTAGTCAAATTCACCAGTTTCCAATACAGCACGTCCAGCGGCAGCTGTCCGGAATAGGTGCCCACTTTGACCGGAGTA
>CAYTJF010000227.1:0-10007 GCA_964437945.1 uncultured Granulosicoccaceae bacterium | reverse complement strand
CTGTCAGCGCCTGGATACCTGAGCTTATGCTGCTACAGACTGCTTTGAATTTGGTCCCTGGTTATACGACTGAATTTCACGCACCACGGCGGGAATCTGATCGGGTGACACAGGGCGCGAATGCAGATAACCCTGGATGAAGTCGCAACCCAGTTGCGTCACGGATTCTTTTTGCTCTATCGACTCAACACCTTCGGCAACCGTCTCTAACCCAAGTCCGGAGGCCAAAAGCTGAATTGTTTTGACCAAGGACTGCTCACCGGTTTCACCCACCAGACGCATCACAAACGACCGGTCGATTTTCAAAACATCCAAAGGCAAATCCTGCAAGTAGCTCAGCGAAGAATAACCCGTACCGAAATCATCGATCGCAACGCGCACTCCAGCTTCTCTTAATACTTGCAGCCGTTGGACCACCAGGGCGACATCGTTCATGACAATACTCTCGGTGATTTCAAGTTCAAGTAAGCAAGGATTTACTCGATGGCGCTGCAGTGCGCCAAGCACCTGATCAGTAAAGTCGTCGAGCAGGAATTGAGTTGCAGCAATATTGATACTGACTCGCAAGTCTTTCAATGATGTTTGCTGCCACTGTGCAAGCTGTCGCACAGCTTCTTCAATGACCCATTCCCCGATCGAGTTAATCAGTCCAATGTTTTCTGCCAAAGGTATAAAATCAACGGGTGGAACAAGTCCGCGAGATGGGTTTTCCCAACGAATCAAGGCTTCTGCCCCAACCACAAGATTATCTGAACAGTGAACCTGCGGCTGATAAACAAGCCGAAATTCTTTGTTCTCCAGGGCCTGGTGTAACTCGGATTCGAGTTCACGGTGCTTGCGTACCTGATTGCCAAGCTTCTCATCAAAGAAAATAATCTGGCCTTTGCCACTGTACTTTGCGTGATACATTGCAATTTCTGCGTGACGCAATACTTCATCACCAGAGGGGTCATTCCCGTTGTAATTGCACACACCAATACTGGCACCGATACTGACCCGTTCGCCAAGTACGTTGAAGGGCGTTGACAGAGACGATAGCAACTGTTCGGCTATCAACGAAATTTGGTCTTCATTGCTTTCACCGCATACGATGACAGCGAATTCATCGCCGCCAGTGCGTGCCAGAATGTCGGAAGGTTTTATACATCCGCTAAAACTCTGTGATACCAGAGCAAGCAGTAAATCGCCCGCAGCATGACCCTGAGTGTCGTTGACAACTTTAAAGCCATCCAGATTAATAACCAGTACTGATCCAGACAAACAATGTGCTTGTGAATCGTTGATAGCGTCATTAAGAGCGAGCTCAAAACTTTGTCGATTTGGCAGCGTCGTGAGCTGGTCATGAAATGCCTGATACTTCAGCTCATCGGCAAGTTTGTGCCGTTCGAGTGCACTGGATAACTGATTTACCACTGCAGTAAAATCGGCAATGTCGTTTTCATTAAAATCGCGTTGGTCACGATTGCGAGAGATCGTTAGCGCGCCTTCGAGCTTGTCTCCTTTGTACAGCGGAACACAGCAGGTACAGCCAATATTCATCTGTTCACGTAATTCGTGCACTGCTGTTGATTCACGCGGATCTTCATCGTAACGACCAATGACGGCTGCCTCGCCATTAGTGACACACCAGTTGTTGATCGACGCACCCAATATAGTGTCCGGTAGTTTGGCTATCTGAAAAACTGCCTCATTTTCCATACCCCAACTCGTATGAGAAAACAGCGTTTCGTTCTCGTCAAGCAGGAACGTACTCGCTCGTTTAGCTTCAACCATTGGCAACAAAGCACGGCAAACCGCTTCCCACGCATCGGTTGCGCTATCAACAGTGTTCAGTATTCGACTGACCTCGCCCATTGCCTGAGTTCTGGCAAGCGTCTTTGCGTTCGCATCCATCAGCAGTGTGTTGGCAATGGCAATTGTCGCTACGGCTACAATGCGCTCCAGTAAAGGAATCTGCTTGGCAAGATCTTCGGAATTGGATGCGGATACGACACACAACACACCAACGGTCAAACCATCAACCATCAACGGTATAGCGAAACATTGGGTTTGTGACTCCCATGTGAAGTGCGAATGCGTATTTCCAAGATCGTCAACGAAGGCGGCAGTGCCTTTGTCCCAGACTTTGCCAAGAAGCCCTTCGCCGGGATACCTGCGATCGCCGGTAAAAACCTCTTCGTGTATACCAGACACTGCAACATATTCCAGATATTCGCCAGACTCGTGCACTTTAGCCACGTAGGCACCATCTGCACCAGTACTCGAAACGATACTGTCGACAAGTTGATTGAACAATGCATTCGTGTCGTGGCATGCTAAAAGTGCGGCAAGCACATTGTCCAGCGTTGTGGCCTCGCCTTTCTGAATCCAGAGTGCTTCGCGATTGTTTTCTACATTACTTTTCAGCTCACGTACTTCGCCTACATCTTGCAACTGAACCAATAGTCCAACCACTTCACCGTCGTCATTAAGCAGCGCAGTACGATGGGTTTCAATGTTGACTCGCTCATCGTGTCCAATCTCTATGTTGCTACTATCGTTGCCGGAGTTCATCGCCTGATCACCCAGCTCCCAAAGTCCAGGCCAACCGGTTTGTGGATTACCGAATACTAAATTCTCCGGACGGCCGAGTTCCAGATCGTGCTTACCGAGTAACTCCTCAGCCGATCGACCAACCGCACGCGCAAACGCTTCGTTCAAATAGACGAAACGATGTTCTCGATCCTTCACTGCCAACGGCGTAGACTGAGCAGATCCTATTTGTTCTAGTAATTGGCGTCCCGAAATTTTGTCGAACATGTTACAAATTTCCCCTGCGTCTGCTCAGTAGCGGCCGATTTACAGGAAAATTTCCACCGGGATTAACGTTTTAGGGATAATTTCGTTAACCTGGACACAATTCTATAAACCCGGTTTCCAACCTTGAAACAAAAGATCAAGTAAGGCATCGACAACCTCTTCCAATGACAATCGCCCGCCCGGATCGAACGTTCGTGGTACCGTATTCAAAGCGCCAAACAAGACAGCACTGGCTATCACTGGTGCAACCTCTCTTAATTCACCGGCATCGACTGCTCGTTTTATTATCAACCTAACGTAGTCATCCTGTTTCTGAAGCAACTCCGTTGACTTCTGATGCGAAGCCAGCATTTCCAAGTGGCTCACGATCATACGCCCGGCCGGACGATTAACGATGACACTGACATGACCGTGGGCAAAACTTCGCAGTTGTTGCAGCGGTGTTGCCGAATCGCCAGCCAGTCGCTCGCCTTTTTCACGCTGTTGCTGCAACACATCTTCCAAAAGCAGCGTGAGCAGATCATCACGACTGTCTATGTAGTAGTACAAAGCTCCTTTTGACAGACCGACACGCTGCCCCACCCGTTCTAGCGTGGCACCTTCAAGACCCGTTTGATCAAGCTCAGCCTCAACGGCTTCGACCAAGGATGATTTGCGTTGTTGGTGACGTATCTGCGCGCGCGACTTACGATTCTTTTGAGCGTCGGTCATTCCAAGTCCAGACTCACCATTTTTATTCGATCTTGAAGATTATGTATCGAAAACCAGACTGCATGCCAGAAACCTCTATACTTCCACGATACTAACTCACGTGTTCGGATGGTGTTCACCAGCCACCCAAAAACCCGCCCTAACAATAATTTGACTAATGTATTAAATTTCGACTGTGAGTTGAATTATTAGGATATATGCCGTATTCTCAAAAATCAAATCGATCAAATCACAGACATTGACATCGATAAAAACGAGGAGCATTCAATGTCAGCTTCAGCTAATGAATCATCCAATGAAGACACCACCAACTGTGGCTGCCCCGGGCCAGGTTACGCATCACCTCAGGAAGCGATCAAAGCACCTCGCGAAAAAGTGGTGTACACCATTTGCATTTACACCGGCACTGGTATCCAAAAACCGGACTACCTGGCAACAATAGACGTGGATTCAGAAAGCGAGACTTATGGACAGGTTATCAGCCGATGCGAAGTCCCCGGCATCGGTGACGAGTTACATCACATGGGTTGGAACGCGTGTTCCTCGTGTAATCAGGATGGCAGCATGTCTCGCAACTACCTGATTGTTCCGGGGGTTCGCACCAGCAATTTCTATATCATCGATACAGCAACCGACCCGCGCAATCCAAGCTTGTTTAAAACCATCGACGGCGATGAGATCAAGAAAAAAACCAACCTCAGCGCCCCCCACACGGTCCATTGTCTGGGCTCGGATATTATCGTTTCCATGTTGGGCGACGCTGACGGTAAAGGGCCGGGTGGATTCCTGCACTTGAATAAGGAATTCGAGATAGTGGGTCGCTGGGAGAACGACATTACCGGGATGAACTTTAACTATGATTTCTGGTATCAGCCACGCCATAACATGATGGTATCAACCGAATGGGCTTCCCCGAATACCTTTATGCCAGGCTTCGATCTGGCTGATGTTGCCGATGGTAAATACGGTCGCCATATACATTTCTGGGATTTCGAAAACAAGAAAATCGAAAAAACGGTTGATCTTGGTGGCGACGGCCTGATTCCACTGGAAGTTCGTTTTCACCATGAGCCAGACTCCACTCACGGCTTTGTCGGTGCAACGCTCAGTTCCAACATTCACCACTGGTATAAGGATGATAGTGGGGAGGTGGTTATTGAAAAGATAATCGACGTTGATCCTATTGATGTTGACAATTTTCCCGTTCCGATGCCCGGCCTGATTACCGACATTCTGTTATCCATGGACGATAAGTATCTTTATTTCTCAAACTGGCTGCACGGTGATTTACGACAGTACGACATTAGTGATCCGTCAAACCCGAAACTGACTGGGCAATTGTTTTTGGGTGGCCTGCTTGGCAAAGCACCGGTTGTCAACGACATCGAAATTCACGGTGCACCACAAATGATTCAACTCTCACTCGATGGTAAAAGGCTTTACGTCACAACCTCTCTGTTTTCTACCTGGGACAACCAGTTCTACCCAGATATAAAAGACAAGGGTGGACAAATGTTCATAGTTGATTGTGATACCGAGAATGGCGGGATTACGCTGCGTGAAGATTTCCTGGTTGATTTTGGCAAAGAGCCTAACGGTCCGGCACGGGCGCACGAAACACGTTATCCGGGTGGGGATTGCTCATCCGATATATGGGTCTAGTTAGACGCGTTAATAAAAGCACATTGCTCGACTGTCGCAAAGTAAAGCTATAGATTGCCCATGCCCAAAATCAACATTCAGAATGCCGAGATAGCTTATTCAGTTAACGGAGCAGCAAATCGATCTGACGATTTAAGTGTTTGTCTGGTACACGGTGCCGGTGGGCGTGATCAGGATTGGCCTCAAGCATGGCGCTCGGTGGATGATGTTACCAGGGCTATGGGCTTAACCCCAGCCAGTCATATTGCCGATCTGGATCAGTACCCAATTTACTCGATTGACTTACCAGGACATGGACAAAGCAGTGGTGAAGGCTGTTCTTCAGTCGACGGGTATGCCGATGCGATTGAGCAATTTATTGAAGCACTTGATCTAAAACGCGTTGTGCTTGTTGGACACAGTATGGGAGCGGCAATCACGCTACAGGTTTCAATACGACAGAATCCACGTTTAGCCGCTGCGGTGCTTATTGGCTCTGCTGCAAAGCTTCAAGTATCCCCCACTATTCTTGACGGTTTGCTCAACGACTTTGAAAACACAGTGGATGCGATCATCAACTACAGCTGGTATAAAGAAACCGGCGCATTCTTTAAAGAAAAAGGTCGCCAACGCATGCTGGAGACAGGCTATGAGGTGGTTTATGGAGACTACTTTGCCTGTGCAGACTTCGATCTGACTGAGCAACTTGATCAAGTACAGGTGCCTGCACTTGTTATCGCTTCCGATAATGATCGTATGGTTCGACTACAGGATTCAGAGGCGACCGCCAAAAAACTGGGTGCAACATTTATCGGGCTGGAAGAATGCGGGCACTTTCAGCATATCGAACAAACGGCCAAATGTGCAGAAGCGCTTTCGGAGTTTTTGATTGAGGTTGCCAAATAACCGGTTACAAGCCTTTAACTACAACCCGACGCGCTTCATACCCCCGGCAGGATATCGAGTTCCCAACACGTTGGACGCATCAACGCTTGATTCGATGATTTCAATGTCTTCCTTTGCAAGAGTAATGTTCAACGCAGTCAAACTATCCGCCAGGGTTTTGCGGCGCTTACATCCTGGAATTGGAACAACATCGTCTCCACGTGAAAGTACCCAGGCAATTGCGATAGCAGCGGTGGACACATTATAACGATTGGCAATATCGCTAAGCGCATCAACCATCGCCAGATTGTTATCCAGATTTTCCGATTGGAATCGCGGCATGGCATGTCGGCGATCATTTTCTTCCAGATCATCAAGGTTCCTTATCTCACCACTTAGCAACCCCCGGTTCAGTGGTGAATAAGCAACAAAACCAATACCTAACTCGCGACACGTAGGCAGTATGGCTTCTTCGACATCACGCGTGGTCAATGAATATTCGGTTTGTACACATGTTAAAGGATACTCGGCATGTGCACGTCGAATAGTATCGGCTCCCGCTTCACTGACACCGATAGCCCCAACTTTTCCTGACTCAACAAGTCGTCCCATTGCGCCTATCGTTTCTTCAATTGGCACGGTAGTATCAACGCGATGCAGATAATAAAGATCAATATGATCAACCCCAAGGCGACCAAGTGATTTTTCACACGCCTCTGCCACATATTCAGGTTTGCCGTTAACGGTACTGGTGCCATCTTCAAAGCGGACATTGCCGAACTTTGTGGCCAAAACGACGCGGTCACGAATTCCTTCTAACGCTTTCCCAACAACAGATTCATTTTTACCTCTGGCATACGCATCTGCTGTGTCGATAAAATTCACACCAGCATCGACAGCTGCATGTACCGTCTCTACGCATTCGGATGGGTCAGGCGTGCCATAAATTGGTGTCATGCCCATACAACCAAGACCGAGTGCAGACACAGTCACATTGTTTCCGAGTGTTCGTGATTTCATTGGCTTATCCTAATTGGCGTACCCTATCAGTGCTATTTAAACTCAAGAATATCCAGACCTCGGTTGCGATCAAGCAGATAAATAAGTCCGCGAGCATCAACGTCTACATCGTTACTCTGCGGTGCTGGTTCTGAACCAACTGGTTCTGGAATAAAAAAACCTGCTTCAACCGGCGCTGTTGGATCGGCGATATCAACTATTCGCAAACCACCTGAAAACCAGGCGCAGTACACCAGGTTTTCATCAATGTGTTCCTGAAACTGATGAATACCGAACCTGCCACCCGAGCGGGACCACGGCGAATCCATTTCGCTGACATGAAAGGTCGATAATGGATGTATGTTTGACAGATCAGTGACATCAAATAACCACAAACCGGCATGTGGTTGACCGTGCCGGTGTGTGTGTTCTTCATCGCACACAACGGCTATGCGTCGATTGTCGAATAGTTGTGACGCGGGCAACACGGTATGTGTCGGCTCCACTACCCAGGGGTGGTAGTTGTACTGTCCGATTGTACGTGGCTTTGTTATATCGCTTATGTTAATGACCCGAAAACCAGCTTGCCAGACAGCGGCCCATAATTCATCGCCTGCGCGCAAAGCATGATGCAAACGATGACCGTAACCTTCCCAATGCGGTGTCTCACCGCCAGCGACATGCTGACCTGGCATTGCCCAGCGCGAGACTTCTTTGGGCTTTGCAGGATTGGCAAGATCATAAATAACCAGGATGTTGCCGAGATAGCCATCGATTTCGGTTGAAATGTATGCGTATTTTTCGTCCATGTCAAAACGATGCACGCCGAACCCATGCGTACGCTCGTAGGCAAGCAATTGAGGATGAGTGCGATCACTGATATCCCAGACTTTGAAACCGCCTTCGTTATAACCACGTTTGCGAAAAGCCACAATCGCGGCAAGATCATTCTCACTAACACCAAGTGCGTTTGCTATTGTTGCATTTGAAGGCTGAGATGCACCGCTGAAAGCCAACTGCGCATATACAGAGTTAAGACGATCTCCCTTACGCAGCAAATGCCGTCGATCCTGTTCCACATTGGTGATCATTAAATCACCGGCTACTCGTACCTTATGCGTATGCGACCACTCGCTGCCCGTTTCAAGTGTGCAGACAACGCGGGGATTCGCTGGATTAGACACATCGACAATACTAGTTCCGTGTGGTGGTTTCATATGCCCTATAAATGCATAGTCGCCATCCACTACAATCTGACCACCACCCAAAACATCAAGATGCGAAATACGCTTAACTCGGTGCGAAAGTTGTTGCTTCATACCTGAGAGCCTCCATCATCCCGATGATTTATATCGTCGCTGATCTTACGTTTGACAAAGCGTTGTCGTACCACTGGAAGTATCAGCGACAAAAACAACAGAACCCAGAGTACGTTGCCTATATTCGATGAAAACAACACGGACAAATCTCCCTGCGATATACGCAGTGCTCGAAGAAAGTAGTTTTCCAATAGCGGGCCGAGTATGACACCGATCAGAATGGCCGCAACGTGGTAGCCGGTTTTGCGTGCAATGTATCCAATGACACCAAACACCAGCGCAACACCAATATCAAATACGTAAGCTCTGGGAACAAACGAGCCAATTAGTGTGAACGCGATTAATATCGGCACCATATAAACCGTTGGAACAACCACCACCGATGACATATAGCGTGTTAATGGTAAAATCATCAAACCCAGCAAAATATAAGTAATCGCCATTGCAGTGAATGAACCATAGGCAATCATCGGCTGTTCCTCGAAAAGATCAGGGCCAAAATGTATGCCATGATATTCAAGCACAACGGCCATAATGGCCGCCGTCGCACCACCTGGAACACCAATGATCAACAGTGGCACGAGCGTGCCCGATGTCACACCATTGTTGGCAGATTCCGGCGCAATAAGTCCATTGATATGACCGGTGCCGTATTGCTCTGGCGTTCGCGAAAAAAGCTTTGACTGTTGATAGGCAACAAACGATGCTATAGCAGCCCCAGCGCCTGGGATAACGCCAATAAACAGACCTAGCAAGCTGGTCCATACAACCTCTTTCCACTCTTTTAATGTTTGCCGTATACCTTCAAAACTGGCGCTCCAGCTGCGCGACGACTTGTTGCGTGCACCAGCTGAAACGATGGTTTCACGCTCCATAATCACAAATGCTTCAGAAATGGCGAACAAACCAACCAGCGCCGGTATCAATGGCACTTTGTCATAGAGCTCCAAAAATCCGAACGTGCCACGCGGTGTTTCATAGACAACGTCTGCTCCTATGTAACCAATCATCAATCCGAAAAATCCGGCTATAAGCCCTTTAATGGTATCGCCCGAAGAAATCGTTGCGATTAACGATATACCAAACAGCATGACGACAATCATTTCAACACTATGTAAGTGATACGCAACACGTGACAACCACGGAATAAGTGCAAGCGCTGCAACGGTGGTAATCAGTCCACCTAGCACCGATGCAACAAAAGAGATTGCCAGTGCCTGCTGGCCACGACCACTTTTCGTCATCGGATAACCGTCCAGTGGGGTCGCCGCAGCGCCTGCAGTACCGGGTATATTAACCAGGATGGCAGGTATGCCAGCACCCAACCGCGACGATGTATAAAGCGCCACCATAAAAAACATGGCGGTCACCGGTTCCATGGTCAGCGTTAAAGGCAACAACACGATAATGGTATTGGCAGCGCTGAACCCCGGGATAGCACCAACCAATACGCCCAACAAAGTGGCCGGCAAGATGACCCACCAGTAGCTGAGCGTGTCGACCAGAATAGAGAAGAAACTGCCAATCTCGGGGTTCACTGCAACCATTCCTTAATCAGGTTTTCGACGGGACCGAACGGAAACCGGGTTTTAAACAGCTGGATGAATGCAACGTAACCAACGACCGTGCAGATAAGTGCGATAAAAAAGGCGC
>CAYTJF010000226.1:0-10069 GCA_964437945.1 uncultured Granulosicoccaceae bacterium | reverse complement strand
ATGAAGACCCGTTGTAGGCTCGTCAAACAAAAACAGCTTGCCTTTGTCATGCCCGGGATTCATGATGTTCACCTGCATCCCCTGGAGGCAGCTAAAGAAAACTTTCAATTGGCCTGGCAGAAGTCCAAAGAAGAGAATGAGCCGAATATCTGGGAAAAAACCGCTTTTTTTGTCGATGTCCAAGCCTATCTGGTGCAAAAAATGTGCGGTGGTGGCTATCGAACTGGCTGGTTCAGCGCAGATCCACTGGGTATTGTTGACATGGAATCACAGAAATGGTCAACACCTTTGCTTGAAGCACTGGGACTAGAAGAATCAAAACTGCCTGAGCTCTATCCACCCGGTCACCTGCTTGGCAATATTTTACCTGAGGTTGCGCAACAAACCGGGCTACCCAATTCATTACCCATTTACGCTGGTGGCGGCGATGGTCAATGTGCCGGTCTTGGCACTGCATGCACAACCAAAGAACGCGCTTATATCAATCTTGGTACAGCAGTTGTATCCGGTGTTTGGTCACCGCATTATCGATACAACACCAGCTGGCGCACTGAGTTGGCTGCGCAAGGTGAAGGCTATATTTTCGAAAACTGTTTGCGCTCCGGTGCTTTTTTACTGAATTGGTTTGTGGATCAATTTGTAGCGCATGGCAAGGCCGATGCAGATGTATTTAATAAGCTTGAAAAAGCGGCAAGCAAATTACCCATTGGCTCCGATGGACTAATGGTTCAGCCCTATTTTTCAGGTGTTATGGACCCCTACTGGGACACATCGGCAAGGGGGGTAATGATTGGCCTGAGTGGCAGTCATACTGAGTTTCATATCTATCGCGCAATCCTTGAAGCAATGACTCTCGATCAGGTCATGAGCACAGAAGATATGGAGACAGAATTGGGTTATGAAATCGATCACTTTGTTGCTATTGGCGGCGGAGCAAACAGTGCGCTGTGGAGACAAATGCTAGCAGATGCTTCGGGTAAACCTGTGTTGGTTAGTGAGACAATTGAAGCATCGGCACTGGGTGCTGGAATGATTGCAGCCTACGGCGCAGACTGGTACCCCAGTATTACGGCAGCTGCAGAACACATGTCTGGTGAAACGGTTAAATACGCTCCCGATAACTCAAAGTTTTCGCGATATCGCGAGCTTTTGTCCATCTATAGAAACCTATACTCCTCAACCGCTAAACTTAATCAAGATCTTGTCAGGTTCGCAGCGGAAAATTATCAGGATAAAGCTACGCAATGACTGATCACACCGGCATTTTAAAAGAACTGGTGGACGGTGATTGGACTGAACCGGAAACTGGTAAACAATACGACATAGACATAAAAAACATTTTAATACAAGAAAGTCTGGACGGTGCGGAAGCCGAATTAGTGGCATCACTACACAGGGGGAAGTCAATTACCGTTGTGTCTGATCCGTTTACTCATGAAGCCTTGGGTCATAGAATATATAAAGCTCTTGCCGCAGACGGGCAAAATGTCACAGACTACGTTTGGGAACAGCCAACCTGTTCGGCAGACGGTGTTAGTCATATTCGCAACGCCACGCGCCATTGTGATGTACGCATTGCTGTAGGGTCAGGTACCGTTAACGATACGGTTAAGTACGCAAGCTTTCTTGACAAGCGTGAATACTCTGTTTTTGCAACCTCTCCAATGAATGCGTACACAACCGGTACTGCATCGGTTTCATTTGATGGTTTTAAAAAGTCGATAAGCTGCCAAAGCGCTCAGGGAGTATTTTTCGATCTTTCTGTGCTTGCAAAGTGCCCCAAAACACTAATCTCTGCTGCGTTCGCTGATGTTATTTGTAGAACAACCGCACAAACAGATTGGTTACTATCCCATATACTATTCGACACACCCTATTCCAGTACACCTTTTACATTGCTGGCGTACGATGAACCGGACATGATAAATAACGCCGGTAATATGCTTTCAGGAAATCTGAGTGCCCTGGGTATGCTGACCCGTATTTCAGCGATTATGGGCTTAGGCACTCAATTCACGCAAACCACGCACAGCGGTAGTATGGCTGAGCACATGATTTCGCACTACATCGATATGTTCGCAGGCGACAAACACCCGGGATCTGCGCACGGTGAACAAGTCGGGGTTGCAACTATAACGATGTCCTTTTTACAAAATAGAATACTTCGCAGTGAAACACCGCCAGTTATGCGTCCTACGCTACTAAACCAAAAAAAAATGCTCGATCGGTTCGGTCCAAAGCTAGCTGAAAACATGATGGCGGAATCTCGCAAGAAAGCACTCGATCAGAAAAAAACCAATTCGCTTAACAATCGATTTAATTCAGAATGGAACGATATCCGCGCACAGTTGCTGGCCATTTCACTACCCTTCGAGAAGCTTGATAACGCCATGTCTGAGGCTGGATGCCAACGTACTGCCACTGAGCTTAAACTTGACACGGATTTTTATCGCGAGGCCGTTTCTGGTGCGCGTTTTATAAGAGATCGATTCAGTATGCTGGACATTATTGATGATAGCACTGGGTTACAAGAGTTCGTAGACAGCATGCCCATATAGATAGCGTAATTGAATAACTTTTTAAATAACACTGATCAGCCAACGCAGATAGATGAGAACAATCTTTATACTATGGTAAATATTGTAATACTTGGCGCAGGTGTGATGGGTAGTGCACTGGCAAATGTAGCTGCCGTGAATAACAAAGTTACACTGGTTGGGTCACCACTCGACGATCACATCATAGATGATCTAAAAAATGTTAAAACACACCCCACCCTTCGAGCGAATATAACAGCAAGTATCGTCGCTATTAGTTCCAACGAACTTAATAGTGAAATCATGAATAGCGCTGATGTAATTGTTATCGGTGTTAGCAGCCCAGGTGTTCGCTGGGCGCTGGATACAATCCAGCAGCATCCATCTTCGCCAAATATTTTGGCGTTAGTTACCAAAGGGTTGGTGAGTAGCGAAAGCAACCGCTCAGCGCCTCAAACTTATGTACAAGCTATCAATGCAAGCTTAACCGCCCCGGCGGGCCGCATAGTGGGAATTGGCGGGCCATGTATCGCACGAGAACTGGCCTTGGGTTACCCTACTCGTGTCTGTTTCGCATCACAAAACATTGAGGTTGCAAATGAGTTACGAGAATTATTGAAAACCGACTATTATCACATCGCAACACATAATGACTTCACCGGGCTTGAAGCCTGTGCCGCGCTCAAAAACTTTATGTGTATCGGTGTAAGCACAATGTTCACAGCTCATAGCCTTGATGAAAGCCATGCCAAGAATCCACTAGCGGCTCTTTTTAACCAGGCCGTGCGGGAAATTTGTTTACTCAGTCGCTGGATAAAATTGGATGTTCATCGTAGTGGTAATAACAAGCCGTCTTCATCCACTTTTTCTACCAATATAAATTCAGATTCCAAACAAGATATAGCTTTTGACCTTGCCGGATTAGGTGATTTGCACGTGACCGTTGGCGGCGGCAGAAACAGTTTACTTGGCCAGCATCTTGGGAGAGGCAGATTGCTTAAAGACATTCTTAAAACCGACATGCACAAAGTAACCGTAGAAGGCGTTGATACCGGTAAGCAACTACTCCCCGGTTTTAGAAATGCATGCGAAACAGGTAGTCTGATACTCAGTGATTTTCCAATAACATGTGCAATACTTGATGTTATAGAAAATGATAAGCCATTTAACTTAGATTTTGGGTCACTGCCCGCTTAGCCTCAGGGCAATTACCCGACTGGCGATATGCGACCACCGACAAAATCTAATACATGATAATCACCGCCATTTATTTCTTCAGATTCTGCAACCGCACGACGCCCCATCCAGACAATCACTTCACGTTTAGAAGAACCACCATCAGACAGCTGTTGTCGTTCAACTAAAATCGAACACGCAGCATCGACACCGATACCAACGAACTCAATAGCATCGGTCAATGAAATCGCTTTCTTTACCGCCAATCACACCGCTGTTCGAATGTTGGCACTTTCATGTTCTGCAATACTGTCGGGACCTCGGTGCAGAATAGTGTCGTGCTTGCCAACACTCACTAGCGAGCCGGTCAAGTCAAACAGGCCAGCCCGTGCACTTCCAGTACCTACATTTATTCCTAGCACGACTTGTTTCACGCGCAGTTCTCAGAATTGGGTAACATTGTTTTTATTCCCATAAAAAAGACTAGCATTAATTAATTCTTAAGTGGATGCAATAGTGAAAAACCACAAATATACTCACCGTTTATGCAAAACTACCGTCAAGTTACATTGCCTATCCAGATTCATTGAACAGTAAGATTCAGCGGTAGTGTAAATTTAGTTGTTGAATTAACCATAGTGCACGCACTACACTGAGTATGAGCCATCTAAAACCATTATAGAGATTGGAAATTAAACAATCTCGCACGCATATTTAATATGGAAATTGTAATTGCGTATCAATATGATTGCATAAATGTCTAATGTACAGGAGAAGGTAACGATGAACAATACGCTTAAAAAAATCACATTAATTGCATATGCCGCGACATTACTGTCTCAGCCAGCACTGGCGGACAAACTAACTGAAATAGGTGATGCTGAAGGTCAGGTCAATATCGTCGCGTGGCCAGGCTATATCGAACGCGGAGAGACCGATCCAAAATTTGACTGGGTTACCGGTTTTGAAAAAGCGTCAGGTTGCAGTGTGCAAGTGAAAACTGCAAATACCTCAGATGAGATGGTCGCATTGATGAATGAAGGTGGCTTCGACTTAGTCACGGCATCTGGCGATGCATCCTTGCGTCTGATTGCCGGTAAGCGTGTGCAAGAGATCAATATTGATCTGATTCCAAGCTGGAAGAATATAGATGACCGATTAAAAGACGCTCCCTGGCATACAGTTGATGGTAAGCACTACGGTACACCTTATATGTGGGGACCGAACGTATTGATGTATAACACAGATGTATTTAAAGAAGCACCAACCAGTTGGAATATTGTGTTCGAAGAAATGACTCTGCCAGATGGCAAATCCAATAAAGGGCGCGTTCAAGCCTATGATGGCCCAATTCATGTTGCAGACGCTGCGAACTATTTGATGAAGCACAATGCCGATCTTGGAATAAAATCTCCGTATGAACTAAACGCCGATCAATACGCTGCCGCATTGGAACTATTGCGCACACAGCGTACTTTGGTTTCTCGATATTGGCATGATGCATTTATTCAAATGGATGATTTTACAAATGAAGGTGTAGTTGCATCAGGCTCATGGCCCTTTCAAGTCAATATTCTTCAGTCTCAGGGTGCGCCTATTGCTTCGACGATTCCAGAAGAAGGTGCGACCGGTTGGGCCGATACAACAATGATGCACGCCGATGCAGAGAACCCTAATTGTGCCTATATGTGGATGGAGCACACTCTTTCATCAAACCTAATGAGCGATTTGTCTGTTTGGTTTGGTGCGAATCCAGGCGTACCCGCAGCCTGTACCGATGGTCGTGGAATGCAAACGGCTGAAGGTTGTAACAAAAACGGAATGGATGATTTCGAGAAAATCAATTTCTGGACAACGCCAGTATCCAAGTGTGCAACTCAAAACGACGAGTGTGTGCCGTACTACCGCTGGGTTTCAGACTATATCGGCGTTATTGGCGGTCGCTGATTCTCACTTTGTAACTGGCCATGCCCGCCGAAGTATTCGGCGGACAACACTAAAGTAGCTTTCTGATGAACACCGCCGTACAATTTTTAAACGTATCCAAACACTATAGCAATGTGAAAGCAGTCGATGATGTTGATTTAGATATCAAAGACGGTGAGTTTTTTGCCATGCTTGGCCCTTCAGGGTCCGGTAAAACGACCTGTTTACGACTTATCGCCGGATTTGAACGCCCAACATTCGGCGAAATTTTTGTATTGGGCGAATCTGTAAAAAATGTGCCGCCCTATCGCCGAAATGTAAATACGGTTTTTCAGGACTATGCACTGTTTCCGCACCTTAGTGTTTGGGAAAACGTAGCGTATGCGCTGAAGATAAAGAAAATTAATAAAAAAGTTCGACGAAATGAAGCAGACAAAATATTGGATATGGTCCGTCTGCAAGGTTACGGTGATCGAAAGCCAAACGAGCTATCAGGCGGTCAACGGCAACGTGTTGCTTTGGCTCGTGCGCTTATCAATAAGCCCAAAGTATTGCTACTTGATGAGCCACTGGGGGCACTGGATTTGAAGCTGCGTGAAGAAATGCAAGAGGAGCTTAAGTCCCTTCAACGTTCCCTCGGAATCACTTTTGTATTTGTTACCCATGATCAAGGTGAAGCGTTTTCAATGGCTGATCGATTAGCTGTTTTCAACGAAGGGCAAATTGCTCAACTGGGCACGCCTGAAGATGTCTACTACCGACCAAAGACTGCCTTCGTCGCAAGCTTTGTTGGTACGTCCAATGTGTTATCAAAGAAACTACTTAAGTCTCTAGGCATCGATGGTGCTGCAGCAAGTCTGCGACCTGAGGCTATAAAAATTGAATCCCTGACTGGAAAAACAGCACGGGTGGTATCAAAGAGTTTTCTGGGTTCAGCAACACGACTAATACTTGACTTAAATCACGAAAGACTAACGGCTCTGGTGGACTACGAGCAAGGTCAAAATCTAAATGAAAATGATGAAGTGCGCATTTCGTGGGATAGTAGCGCACTACATTTGATGCAAACATAATAATATTGTTATCACAGTGAACAGTTTAAACACATTGCCCGCTAACAAGGGGTTGTTCGCAAAACTGTCAGATTTGTTTTGGCGCAGGCCTGTGATATTGCTATTGGCTCTGTTGTTGCCAGCTATACTTTGGCTAGGCATCATCTACATAGGGTCACTTGTTGCATTGCTGGTGCAAAGTTTTTTCTCAATTGATGAGTTCTCGGGCCTTATAAAATATGAATTGACCCTTAAAACTTACTTTGAACTTTTACAACCAGCAAATCTGGACATTATAGTTAGAACAGTCTCAATGGCGGCCTGCGTTACCATAGCTGCCGCAATCGTTGCATTTCCCATCGCCTTCTATGCCGCCCGCTATGCCAAAGGTCGTTGGAAGGCAGTATTTTATGTTGGTGTTATGCTGCCGCTGTGGTCGTCGTATTTGGTGAAAGTCTATGCATGGAAGCTCATCCTCGCAAAAGAAGGAATTCTGAACTGGATACTAGCAAAACTACATCTTGGATGGGCGCTTGATGGGATATTGTCGATACCTGTTGTCGGTGGTAACTCTTTATCGGTGAGTTATATTGGAACATTTTTAGTTTTTCTTTATGTTTGGTTACCGTTTATGGTGCTACCAATGCAAGCAGCGCTTGAGCGAGTTCCGGCAAGTTATTTGGAAGCCTCGGCGGACTTGGGCGCAAAACCGTCAAATACGTTCTGGAGTGTTGTTTTTCCACTAGCCCTTCCCGGCGTCATAGCCGGTTCGATATTCACGTTCTCTTTAACACTTGGCGACTACATTATTCCTCAAATTGTAGGTTCATCACGGCTATTTATCGGGCAGGCTGTTTATTCGCACCAAGGCACCGCGGGCAATATTCCACTGGCAGCTGCTTTTACCGTAGTGCCAATTGTGATAATGGCGTTTTACTTATGGTTTGCAAAAAGGAAAGGTGCGTTCGATGCGCTCTAACCAGGATGCGCGAGCACCAATCAGTTTAAAAATAGCGGCAGTGTGCGGCCTACTGTTTATGCATTTGCCAATTCTACTTATCTTCATTTATGCATTCACAACTGAAGATAAAACCTACCAATGGCCGCCTCCGGGATTCACACTAAAGTGGCTTGGCGTTACATGGAATAGACCCGACGTTTGGGAAGCTATGCGATTGTCCTTAAAAGTTGCAGTCATCTCTACTTTTATTGCGCTTATTCTGGGAACGTTATGTGCTGCAGCGGTATCACGATCAAAATTTTTTGGCCGAGAATCCATATCCTTGCTTATTATTTTGCCAATTGCTCTGCCGGGAATAATCACTGGAATCGCATTGCGTTCTGCGTTCAATATTGCCGATATTCCGTTCTCGGTTTGGACCATTGTTCTTGGTCATGCAACTTTCTGTGTTGTGGTTGTCTATAACAATGCAGTCGCGCGTTTTAGAAGAACATCAACTTCTTTAGTAGAAGCTTCTATGGACCTTGGCGCCAATGGATTTCAGACATTTCGCTTCGTCGTTTTACCAAACATTGCAACAGCACTTCTGGCAGGTGGTATGTTGGCATTTGCTTTGTCATTCGACGAAGTTATCGTGACTACATTAACGGCAGGTCAACAGGCGACGCTACCTATATGGATGCTCGAAGAGCTTGTGCGCCCCCGTCAGCGGCCGGTTACCAATGTAGTAGCCATGATTGTTTTCCTGGTTACATTTGTCCCCATACTGCTCGCCTACTATTTCATCCGAGATGGCGATCAAGTTTCGGGGTACAGTAAATGATGGTAAACAGAGTTTCAGCGTTGCCTTTGATTAGTTAGGCTGCAGTAAGCTTGTAGATAAATGTATTGTGTTTAAGTACTTTAGATTTGAGATACGCAGTGGTTGTACGGTATAATCTGGGCGTTGCCCTGATTTCACACAATGGTAAGGCAAAGTAAAGCATTTTCGCTTGTTACCAAGGAAAGGAGATGTGATGACGTTAGTTCAGAATTCAAAGCTCTTTCTGTACACACAGCACATCAAGTTTGCACAGCTTGAATTGAACGACGTTAATACATTCGATTCAAAATTGAAAATTAGCCGAACATTCCTAAGTCATCTCCTATTGCTGATTACTTCTTGTTTAAGTATTTATGCGGTGCATGCCGATGAATTAGCCGAACATTTTAATGTAGCAACTATAGATTTCGCCAAGGGTTATGCCACGATATACCCAGGTAACGATACCGCATCAGCACTTTTTGCCAAGCGTGGCATGAAAATTATAGAGAAGGATTTCATTGTTACTGGTGACGATGGCTTTATAAGCATGAGTTTTAGTACTGGTACCGTTGTCAATATACAACCGTTAAGTAAAATCCATATGGAGAAGATTGACTGCAAAAATAATTCAAACCGTTGTCACGTCGTGTTGAAGGTAATAAAAGGTAATCTAAACACCAATGTAGAAAGTCTAACTGACTATGACACTGAATTTACGATAGAAACACCGTACGCCTCAGCAGCAGTACGAGGCACTATTTTCGACATAGATTTAAATGATACTCGTCTGTTGACTGGGGTCACTGAAGGACAAGTAAATGTTTATAGCGAATTCGGTACTGTGGAAGTACCGGAAAATTTTGGAACGCAAGTTCAGGTAAATCAGCCACCAACTACACCGAAACCTCTTCTTTCTGCACCGACAATTATAACGGGTGCAAAGCGTTACGACAGTGGAGGAGAGTTAGCGTGGAATAACGTTGCAACGGCAAACAAGTATCTTGTGTCAGTAAGCAACACTTCCGGTTTGGTCTATAGCAAACAGCAAATAGGCACACTACACGAATTGCAAGCGCTCGATTCCGGTTCTTATGCAGCTCAAGTCAGAGCTGTTGACGATGATGGTTTTAAAGGACAAGTTACCGAATACGACTTCGATGTAGTAAAAATAGACAACTCAAAACCTGGGCCGACTCTCAGCGCTACGGTGGACGCCACCGAATATTCAGTTGTGGTTAAGCCACAAAACGCCATAGCAAATCTAATTGAATTGCAATTTTCGGCCACAAAAGATTTTGAAAAACTAGTTAATCTGGATGTGATTACAGGAGATGTAGTTACTTCTGATAGAACAAACAATACCATTTACGTGAGAGGCCGTGGCGTATTAAATAACACCACAGTCACACCATTTGGTCCTATTGTTGAAGTGCCTGAAAGATAATTACATCTGAACTTCAGGCACACCAATGCGGTAAGGCAAGCACCTCTAGTTATTTGATACCAAGCCTGTACAAGCTGGTGAATATTTTCCGATAAAACGAGCATTTATTGATATCTAGTGGTCCATCCACTTGATACGTTCGAGTTCAGCGTGACTGTCTGCGTTTTT
>CAYTJF010000225.1:0-10079 GCA_964437945.1 uncultured Granulosicoccaceae bacterium | reverse complement strand
TGCACAAGCATGTTTGCCATTGAAACAGCGTATCAATGTCACGATCGGCTTACTGCTTTGCGTGCTTTTTATTAGCACGGCAAATGCGGAGTTCCAAGCCCGTGGTGTTAACGCTATTGAAGCTGCAGAAATTCTCAAACAAAACCCCGACATAAAAATATTGGATGTAAGAACTGGTTTTGAATTTCGAAGAGGTCACTTGGAAGATGCGATAAACCTCAACTACTACTCTTTTAGTTTCAAGTCGAACTTAGACAAACTAGATAAAAATACAACATGGTTGGTTCATTGTCACAGTGGTGTTCGAAGCAGTAAAACCATACCGTTAATGGAAGCCGCTGGATTTACTAATGTAATCGATGTTACCGACGGAATGGTCGGGTGGAAAAAAGCAGGACTACCAGTTGTTAAATAGCACTCGCCTGCAAGCATTGGCAGCAGGTGTTTACTGTTAAGCAGTTTTTAAGTGGTAGCCACTTAGAAAGTGACACAACATCAAGATGAATAAATCACAAAAGCATCTGGTATTTATCGGTGGCGGCCATACTCATGCACTGGTCATCAGGCAATTTGGATTGAAGCCAATCGATGGTGTGCAAATTACTCTTATTTCAGAACAAAAACTAACGCCTTATTCCGGCATGTTGCCAGGTTTTGTCGCCGGACACTACAGCTACAGAGATGCACATATCGATTTGGATCATCTTTGCACTTGGGCAGGAGTCGATTATATCTGTGACAAAGTCAATGGTATTACTGCAGACACCAACAGCATCTCTATTGAATCTGATAAAACCATAGAGTATGACTACCTAAGTATCGATATAGGCTCTACGCCAGACTTATCCATTCCAGGTGCAAGAGAACACGCGGTCGGTGTTAAGCCGGTTAGCCATTTCGGTTCAACCTGGAATGAGCTATTACAAGCGTCCCAGAGTAGCGGAAGTTGGGGTGTGGTAGGTGCAGGAGCAGGTGGTGTTGAGCTTGTCCTGGCCATGGCGTATCGGCTAAAGAAAAACCAGGAAATCGAT
This sequence comes from uncultured Granulosicoccaceae bacterium, assembly GCA_964437945.1. Classification (GTDB taxonomy): domain Bacteria; phylum Pseudomonadota; class Gammaproteobacteria; order Granulosicoccales; family Granulosicoccaceae; genus Granulosicoccus. The sequence continues at coordinate 9,048 of CAYTJF010000225.1, read as the reverse complement.
TTCCATCTTTTTTTTCCTGGCGAACGAGTACTAGATGGTTATCCTGAAAAGGTAGTTTCTGTCGCTGAGAAAGCACTCAGCAAGGCCGGTGTTACTTTGCATTCGAATTTTTACGTCGCTGAAGTTACAAAGGACGGGGTAGTTTCAACTGAAGATCAACGCGTTGCTCTTGAGAAGAGTATCTGGTGTACCGGTGCTGCTGCAGCCCCTTGGTTGAGCGATACTGGTCTGAAAACTTCCGCTAAAGGCTTTATATCAGTCAATAGGTACCTGCAAAGTGAGAGTCACGAAAATGTATTCGCAGCGGGCGACTGCGCCGATATGTTATTTGATCCACGACCAAAAGCCGGTGTGTATGCTGTACGACAAGCGCCCTACTTAACGAACAATTTGCGCGCAATATGCAATGCAGACGCAGCAACACTCAGACCCGTAAATTTGCAAACCGATTTTCTATCCCTGCTTTCACTGGGTGATAAATTAGCGGTCGGATGCCGAAACGGGATTACGTTGAAAGGACGCTGGGTATGGCAACTCAAAAATCACATCGATCAAACCTTTATGCGCAGGCTTAATAACCCCTAAGCTGCGCTCCACAGATCGAATATTGTGCCTTTAGTGCAGGTTTAGTTCAAAGTGACCCGAAAAGCCAAGCGAAAAACTAGCGAGAAGGCAGCTATGCCTCTGTGACACTGTCACATAAGTCGTTTGATATACCGTGATAGTCTTGGATTTACCTACTCAAATTAAAAGGTCTTTTTGAAATGCGAAAAATGTTCGTTGTATTGTGTGTAGTGTTGGTTAGTTTTTCGGGTGGTGCTCATGCTGGCCACCATGCCAAAGAAGGTATGACGGTTTTGCCTAGTGCTCACGATGTGGCAGCTACGATGGATAAACTCGAAGCTATAGTGAAAGACAAGGGCATGAAAGTCATGGCAAGAGTCGATCACGCGGCCAACGCCAAAGGTGCCGACATGGAATTGCGTCCAACGCAGTTACTGATATTTGGTAATCCCAAGGTGGGTACGCCGTTAATGCTCTGTAGTCAGAGTATCGCTATTGACTTACCCCAAAAAATGCTGGTGTGGCAGGCTGAAGATGGTGAAGTTTTCTTGGCGTTTAATGATCCGGCGTACCTGAAAAAACGGCATTCAACTGAAGGCTGCGATGAAGTATTAACCAAAGTCAGTGGTGCATTAAATAACTTTGCTGCAGCGGCCACGGCACCTTAATTTATTTTCCGGTGAACGGCAAAGACCATCCATTGCATTATAACGCTATCACATTCTTGCCGGTTATAAACCGGCAAGAATCGCGTTATCAAAGTCCTTGACAACACCAACTCACAGGTGAGTGTTCGCTTCCAGAATATCATTCAGTTCTTTTCCAAAAACGTAACTATCAGTTGGGATTAAGAATCAGCCAGCCCAGGCTCCATTAACGATGTTCAGTAGGCAGCAAGGGCTAGGTTCTGACTCAGAAAACGACTAAACTACTAATGTGAGCGGAGGGCAATTAAGGCCAATTCCAAGCGAAAGCGTGATACGCGGGAGTTACTGGCATACACGATTTCAGAAGCAGCGCATTATTTAAGCGTACCGTCCGCAACCGTGCGTTATTGGTCAACTGGACAGCGAAGTTACGAACCGCTCATTGAAATCCCCGAGAGTTCACCGACACTCCTGTCGTTCCTGAACATGGTGGAGCTTCATGTATTGGCTGCCCTAAGACGCAAACATGACGTGCCGATGCCCAAGGTCAGAAAAGCAATCGACTATCTTCAGACACAAACAAAACAGACAGTGCTAGATCGTCGTCACCCGTTAATCAGTCAACAACTCGAAACCGACGGGTTGAATTTATTCATCGAACGTCACGGACAACTTGTCAACATTAGCAGGTCAGGGCAGAACGCCATGCGAGAAATATTGAGCTCCGCGTTGCAACGCATCGAGCGTGACCCAAAAGGTATCCCAGTTCGATTGTTCCCATTCACACGGAACCAATTGGACAATGTCCCTGCACTCGTGGTGATAGACCCATCCTTGTCAGCAGGCCGACCAGTGATTGCTGGGTCTGGCTTGGCAACTGAAATCATTGCCGAGCGATACAAAGCTAGCGATGCCATTCGCGTACTGGCAAAAGACTATGAACGCAAACCAGCGGAAATCGAAGAAGCGATCCGTTGCTAGCTCAAAACAGCCGCCTGAATCCAGAACACTTTATCTCGATCGAAATCTGGGAAAGCATGTCATCGACAACGCACTGCGAAACAAAGGTTTCCCTGTCGAAGTGCATGATGATCATTTGCCGATTGACGCACCTGACGAAGATTGAATCAAGCTCGTCGGACAACGCGGCTGGATTGCACTAAGCAAAGATAAGAACATCCGCTACCGATACGCGGAAATCGACGCCATCCACCAACACATAGCCAGTGTCATTGCGATTCGAGCAAAAAACGTCACTGGCGATGATTTATCGCAATTAGTTGCGGAACATTTCAATAAAATACAACGATTTGCCGCTCAGCATGAATCACCATTTGTCGCAGGCATTGATCAAAGCGGAAAACTCTTACTATACAAATAAAAATCGGTCAATTTTCCCGCAAAAAGAGAGCTACTCGTCACAACTGATACGAAAAGAACCATCCAACGCCTTAGGCATCACCAGCGATCGCATGTTCAGCTCTGCCGACTTTGCACACATAGCGGCATATTCGGTAGCGTCGTTCACATACTTTTGATCGTATTCAACATGAAACACCGGCTTGCCTACATCGGTAATGGTTTTGTACACACCACACTCATCAAAAGCGAAGCACACTTCGTTAATGGCCAAATCAAAGTAATCAGCAACATCGGCAATAGTGTCAACCGAATTTTTTAAAGCCACTGCCAGATTGCGCTTATGCGCCTCATTGGCCAGTAAACGCTGAAACGCGATTTGTTTTTCTACGGTGATATCAAAACCGGTTGGTGTTGGGCTCCAAAGATCGGCTGTATAACCGTCAACATTGTCAAGTTCAATACCATCACAACCGAGTGCTACAGCCATATCCATTCGGTTTGCCATAACCTTTGCCGTTTCTGCCGATGTAACATCAACCCACAGCTCGCTCGGGTAGGCGTAATGCGGATTACCAAGCGGTACGTCAGCGAACAACTCAGCATCCGGGCGCCACGGTTCATAGGTTCCTGCGGAGAAGTAGCAAATGACTGTTTTATTTCGCGCATGCAAGCGTTCGATAACATCGCCTTCGAGTTGTTGAAACATATCGAGCACGTACACATCTACGTCAAACGTTGTTTTGGTGTCGCCAAGCAGTTGCCAGGTCCACGATGAGTCGGGTGTGAACGTAGGCCAGGTACCGCCGATCATAGGCGTGTCCCCGGTACCCAGAACAATGTTATCGAGCACACCGTCATCGAGTTGCGTTGCTATTCGGGCTGTGGATAAGGTTGCCGCCGGGGGTGCTTCGGTCTGTGGCGGAGTAACCACTTGCGTATCAGTTGCGGGTTGTTCAACCGATGGTTGTGGTTGTTCACCCGAAGATAATGGATTGGTTTCAACCACCGGTTGTACAGATACATTTTGGTCAGATACATCGTTTGCAGACGCCTGGTCTGACGAATTGGAGTCAGAAGAACAAGCGCCAAGCACCAGACTGACTGCCATACCAGCCACGACGGCCATTTTTTTCGATAGCATGCGTATATCCCAATCGATTCTTTATAGAGAACCTATCGACACAGGCTGACTCAGATTAAACACACAATATAAAAAAGCATGGCAAGCTGCCGTATTACGTCATATGGACTACCCCTGCACACCCAAATGAGACCCGTGCCACGTCTCAAGAATCACCTGACCTGTCGACGCACTTCAGCCAGGACTGGGTTGGTGGAAAGGAATACGGTAAACTGCCGCTAATTGAGTTACTTATGGAAATTTCGTTATGACGCCTTGCCCTTGCGGCTCAGGTAATGCCCTGAGCGCCTGTTGCGCACCTTTTATTGATGGAGCTGTCAAGGCCGAGACGGCAGAGCAGCTTATGCGTGCCCGGTATACTGCACACACATTGGCCAAAATGAAGTTCATCATTGATACGCACCACCCATCCTCACGTAGCGAGATCGATGAGGCGGCAACTAAAAAATGGGCGGCAGAATCGGATTGGCTGGGTCTGGATATTCGCGATGTTGACACTTCAGAAGAGAACACCACACGCATCGAGTTCACCGCTCGTTATCGAGACTCAGACAAGCAACGCCATACACATCATGAAGTGGGTGTATTTGAGAAGTATCACGGCCAATGGTACTTTCGTGATGCTGAAGTTCCGGAAATAAAACAGTTTGTCAGAGATACGCCAAAACAAGGCCGCAACGAACCCTGCGCTTGTGGAAGTAAAAAGAAATATAAAAAATGTTGCGGTCAGGCTGCCTGACTCAAACCTGCACGACTAGGAGATGCACGATGGATAAACCCTGGCTCAATTCGTATCAAGACGGTGTTCCCGCAGAAATAGACTTAAACGAACACCCATCGGTTGTCGATATTTTTACCAATGCGTGCAAAGACTATGCAGACCTTCCATCGTTTACCAACTTTGGCAAAACGATCAACTATCGCGAGCTTGATACCTACACTAATCATTTCGCCTCCTGGCTTATTCACGAAGCGGGTTTGAAAAAAGGCGATCGCATAGCGATCATGATGCCCAACCTGCTGCAATACCCAGTTGCCGTATTCGGCGCACTGCGCGCAGGACTTGTCGTGGTTAACACCAATCCGCTGTACACCGATCGTGAGCTGGAACACCAATTAAAAGATTCAGGTGCCAAGGCCATCGTCGTTGTTGAAGCATTTGCATCAACACTTGCCGACGTTGTTGGAGACACCGATGTTAAAGTGGTCATTACTACGCGATTTGGCGACATGTTGAGTTTTCCAAAATCATTGTTGCTGAACTTTGTTATTCGCCATGTGAAAAAAATGGTCAAGCCCTACGAACTGCCTGGCTCGTTTAAATTTAAAGACGTGTTATCCAAAGGCGCAAGCCTGCCCCCTGTAACGACTGAGCTTGGCCATGACGACATCGCATTCTTACAATACACTGGTGGTACAACCGGGATTGCCAAAGGAGCAATGCTAACGCACGGCAATATGGTAGCCAACATTGTTCAGGCCTACCACTGGATTGTTGTTGACGACCTGGACGAAGGCAAAGAAATTATTATCACCGCCTTACCGCTCTACCATATCTTCGCACTTACGGCGAACTGCTTAACCTTTATGAAGCTGGGCGCATTAAACGTGCTGATTACCAATCCACGCGACATGCCAGGCTTTGTCAAAGAGTTGAAGAAATTTCGATTCACCGCATTTACAGGTGTTAACACCTTGTTCAACGCCTTGATGAATACGGATGGTTTTAAAGATCTTGATTTCTCCGGGTTAAAAATGACACTCGGTGGCGGCATGGCCGTGCAAAAGGCTGTGGCAGAGCGCTGGAAAGAGATCACCGGTGTACCACTGGTTGAAGCTTATGGCCTTACCGAGACCAGCCCGGCGGCCTGCATCAACCCAATGAATTTACAAGACTATAACGAATCCATTGGTTTACCAATACCGAGTACTGATGCCTGTGTGCGCAGTGAAGACAACGTTACCCTGCCCATAGGTGAAGCCGGTGAATTATGTATCCGCGGACCGCAAGTCATGGCTGGATATTGGCAACGCCCCGAAGCCACCGCAAACGCTATAGATAGCGATGGCTGGTTACGCACAGGTGACGTTGCTGTTATGGATGAAAATGGCTACTTTAAAATCGTTGATCGGCTCAAAGACATGATTCTGGTATCAGGATTTAATGTCTATCCTAACGAGATTGAATCGGTTATTGCCATGATGCCTGAAGTGGCAGAAGTCGGCGCTATTGGCATACCCGATGAGCATTCGGGTGAAGTGGTTAAAGTGGTTATCTCCAAAAAAGATGACTCGTTAACAGAGGCTGCGGTGAAAGCACATTGCAAAGAAAACCTGACCGGCTACAAGCGACCAAAGGTTGTGCAGTTTATCGATGAGCTGCCAAAGACAAATGTTGGCAAAATTCTTCGCCGCGAACTACGTGATTTATAGTATTTAAATGCATTCGCCATTCACCACACTGGTATCGGTAGATCAGCTTAACAAAGGCCTGAACCTACCGCACTGGGTGGTGATTGATTGTCGATTCTCTCTGACAAATACGAGTCAGGGAGAGGCGCATTTTCTGCAGTCTCGCATACCCGGTGCACAGTACGCCCACCTGGACAAACACCTTTCCAGCCCAATAGTGAAAGGCGTTACTGGCAGACACCCTTTACCCGATGCCAGTGTGCTCGAAAACCAATTCCAGCGCTGGGGCATCAACAACGACTCTCAAATCATTGCCTATGACGATAAGTCCGGCGCAGTTGCCAGCAGGCTTTGGTGGTTAAGTCGGTGGCTTGGCCATAACACTTGCGCAGTGCTTGACGGCGGGTTCCATGCCTGGAAAAACGCGGCTCTACCTTTAGACACCAGCGATACCAACATAGCCGACTCGGCTTCAACGCTGGGGCAATTCCAGCGATCAGAATCACTCACCAGTGTTATTGAAAAGCACCAGGTGCTCGACCCGTCATTGTGTTTACTTGATGCAAGAGAAGCGACACGATATCGTGGAGAACACGAGCCCATCGACCGTGTCGCTGGCCACATACCAGGCGCGTTAAACGCACCGTTTATGGAAAATACCAATAAGGATGGCACGTTTCTATCGGTTAACGAATTACAGCAACGATTTGACCCAATCCTTGCACACAGCAAAAACAAACAGCTTGTGCATTATTGTGGCTCAGGTGTTACGGCTGCACACAATATGCTGGCCATGGCACATGCCAAACGAGACCCTGGTGCCATGTATGCCGGCTCATTCAGTGAATGGGTTTGCGTCAATGACGAACAATTTCCAGTGACGACCCTGGGCGACTGAAAATATCCGCACAGTGAACCACGCGAGTTCGGTCTTGTCTGCGTTCGAAGTATCGCGTAAGGGTTTCTGTCACCACAGGAAACGCCAGCTCACCCCACGGAATTTCATTCTGGCTGAACAGTTTTACTTCCAGTGTTTCTTCACCCGCTGTGGCGATGCCATCTTTCAGCCGACCAAAGTACATAAAATACACTTGCGAAATTCTGGGTAAGTTGTATACCCCGAACAGACGCAAGTCCTCGCATTCGGCACAGGCCTCTTCCCGCACTTCTCGCATTGCACCGTCACGCGTTGATTCGTGATTCTCCATAAACCCGGCCGGCAGCGTCCAGAACCCACTTCGCGGTTCGATTGATCGTTTGCACAACAACACTTTACCGTGCCATTCGAGCAGGCAGCCCACCACGTTTTTTGGATTTTCGTAATGTATAAACTCGCACGATTCACAAACAGCCCGTGGACGATTATCCCCTTCGGGTACAACGTATTGAACGGCATTTCCGCAACTTTGGCAAAAACGTATTTCAGACATAACAAATCTAGCCTTTCTCCTTGTCGACTAATTGCCGTACATGCTCAGGCAGTTGCATCGATTTCATATCATGGTTACTGACCCAGACAATACGGGCGTGTCCGCGTGTTGTTAATGTGTCATCCACCGTTATAGTGTAGGTGCTCACAAAAGAACTTCTACGCGGTGAGTGGCCAGCCATTCGAACTATAGCCGTGGCCGGACAAATCACTGGCACAATATATTCAGCATGATTATCAACGATCACAATGCCTTGATCTTGTATGTCTGTTGAATCAGAGCGGGCGACGCGCAATTTATCAAACCAATCCATCCGCACGGATTCGAAAAACTGGAAATATACTATATTGTTCACATGCCCTAATGAATCCATGTCGCCCCAACGTACAGGGATACTGAGCTCGTGCAATGGTGCGCCTTCAGGCAAATGTGGATTGGTGGCTGGCATTTGATGATTCTACTAGTGTGGTGTAACAGAATTGGTTTTAACACGGTTTTTGTCTGGCGTGGTTAATTAAACGTAAAGGCATTGCCTAAAGCCGCTGACCACGCAGTTTTTGCACGCTGTTTTGCAAACCACTCAAGGTGACCTTGTCAGCGGCAATTGGCTCACCCACCACCAACCCAATATTTGCAAAAAGGCGTTTCGGCATTTTTTTCATTGCAGGACCATCTTTTCTACTGAACAGACTACCCCATAGCCCTTGCAATGCTATTGGCACAACCGGTGCCGGCGTTTTTTCGAGCACTTGCATAATACCAGGCTTGAAATCGTTCATTTCTCTATGGTTAGTGATCTGACCTTCAGGAAATATACACAATAATTCTTCGTTGCGAATAACCTCGTGCATTTTCTCAAACGCGCTGTTATACATGGCTTCATTTTCTATGCGGCTAGCTATGGGGATAGCACCAGCGGTTCGAAAAATAAAGTTAATAATCGGCAGTTGATAGATTTTGTAGTACATAACAAATCGCACTGGACGCCTGATACTTCCACCCACCAATAGTGCATCGACAAAGCTGACGTGATTACAAGCCAAAATGGCGGCGCCTTTTTCCGGAATGTTTGCCAGACCAACGTTGTTAACCTTGTAGGCCGAGTGCATCAGCATCCATATAAGAAAACGCATGAGAAATTCTGGTACAAGGCGAAAAATATAAGCAGCTACCAGCGCATTGGCTATCGCAATACACAGAAACAGTGTACCAATCGACACACCGACTTTTAGCAAAACACCGACTATGACCGCAGACACCACCATGAACAATGCATTTATTACGTTGTTGCACGAAATGGCGCGAGACAGCCGATCTGGCGCACTGGTTTTTTGAATCAGCGCATACAGCGGTACGATATAAAAGCCGCCAAACAATCCGATTAACATAATATCGATCAATACTCGCCAGGCGGCAAACTGTCCTAAAAACCCGCCAAGACCTAGTGGTCCATCCACTTGATACGTTCGAGTTCAGCGTGACTGTCTGCGTT
>CAYTJF010000224.1:6902-10114 GCA_964437945.1 uncultured Granulosicoccaceae bacterium | reverse complement strand
ACTAGTACCTTATTAGACGTTTTAACGAACCGTGTAGTTTTAACGAACTATGTAAAAGCCATTCGCACAATTCAGACCAATTTTACAACTTCACCCGCTAACCGGGGTTGCTACCGACAATTTGCCTGAAACACGGTGCTTTTCGATTAATCGTGCAACCAATCCGCTGGCAATAGACTCAGCTACGAAGCGGTTCAAAAAATCCGCTGCCTCAGTTTTTCCAGGCAAACAACCAATGGATTGCTGAACTGCAGTAAAGCTCTCATCCATTAGTCTTGAACCCGGAAGCGCTTTAGCATCTTCTATTAGTCGAGGACGCAAACCAGCCAACACCTCTAACGATTGATCTCTGAACACGTTAAATGAGTCATCAATACTTGCTGAGCGGACTAATGTTGCATTGCGCAGATTTTCCGTTAGCCATAAATCGTAAGCAGCCCGCTGTGTAACAGAAATCCTGACCCCAGCTATATCAACATCTTCGATGGCGCTAATAGCAGAACCAGCCGGCAGTAGGTAAGTTGCCTGAATTTCACAATAAGCAGAGCTAAAGGTGATGGTTTTAGCACGTTCAGATTCAGCCGCTATATTGGCAATATCCCATTGCTGAGTCGCCGCACCGTCGGCGACTTCACCCGGGCCTTTATAGGGGATGAGCTGCAATCCAACACCGAGTTTGGCAGCAATAGCCTGCGCCATATCGGGAGATACGCCCGCAGGCTCACCCGTTGTGGTTTTACCGTTCACCAGCAAAAAATTGCTCATGTTAATGCCAGCTCGCAATACACCGGTTGGAGCCAGTTGCTCTTTGATCAGATCAAACATTTGGTAAACCGGTAAATTTACCCGCTTTTAATACGTCCGGGTCGTATGCCTTTCTAGCAAAAACCTGATCGACCATGGGTTCAAAAAAAGACAACGTTTCTGCCTGGTATTCAGGGTCGAAAGAGGACTGGTCCCACCGTTCGCAAAAATCGCTGCAGCTTTCGAAACCGGGATGATCTTTAAACTCATCACGAGCATTGGCATCCCAGCCATAGTGGTGTGCGTAGTAGATCATTTGAAATATGCCGTGATGCTCAACCACCCAGCTCACCTCTTCTCTGACGAATGGTCGAATGACCTCAGCTGAGAAGCGATCGTGATTCTGTGGTGCCAGGCCATCGCCGATATCGTGCAATAACGCACCAACTATCCAATCTATATCCGCACCATCACGGGCTGCTCGAGTTGCAGATTGCAGCGCATGATCAAGGCGCGTGAGTTTATAGCCTTCCAGCGATACCTCACCCTGCCGCTCCAATTCAGCCATAACTCGCGCAGCCGTTTTTTGCAAATACGGTTTTTCTAGCTTCTCAAGCAGTTTATAGTCGGCACGCGTTCCATCTTTCATCGCCGTGAAACTTACCGTTTGATCATCACTCATATACACCTTTCAACCTGCGTTCCGGTTTAAATAAACATAGCATTGTTAATATCAGCCAAACAAGCGATCAAAGCAGTTTTTGCAAGCGCAAAGTGCTTCTAATCTGATGAAAAATGAGATGGAACAGATACTGACAATGAATTAATGAAAAACAATGTAACAGCACAACTTAAACCACTTCTGCTTGCAATAGTTAACGAGTCTTGAAGCTTCAATGTGTCCGGTGCTGTATCATTGAGGGTTCATTCGATTTAAGCGGGCTGTGCACAATGATACCTATGTCTCAGTCAAATATAAGTAGTACTGAAGGAGGACATAAAAATGTCATTCAATATTGTTGATTTAGTTAAAGATCAGGTAAAAGGTCAGTTGATTGGTCATATGGGCAATCTGCTTGGCAATGAAGGTGGAAAAGCAACTGGCGCAGTTGACAGCATGATTCCTGCCCTACTCAATGGCATGAGTGGGTCTGCAAGCACTGACGAAGGCGCCAACAACTTGTTTGGTGCCATACAAAATCAGGACGATTCACTTCTAGACAACATGGGCTCAATGCTTGGTGGTGGCCAGGCTGCAACCGTAGTAGACAACGGAAACTCTGTGCTGAGTGGCCTGTTCGGCAGCGGTGGCCTGGGAAAACTTGCTGGTGCGTTATCAGCTTTTTCTGGCGTTAGTAAAGGTGGTACAAGCTCGCTGATGGGTATGCTTGCACCCATCATATTAGGTGTGCTCAAGCGCAAGGTTATGAGCGATGGTCTTAACGCCAGTAGCCTTAGCAGCATGTTGTCTGGCCAAAGTAATAATATTTCAGCATCCATGCCGAATGGCTTGGGCGATCAACTCAACGCTTCTGGCTTGTTCGGGAGCATAGGTGGGGTCGGTGCAGGAGCTGCCGGCGCTGTCGCTGCCGGTGCTGCAAGCATGGCAAGCAGTGCTCGTAGTACTACAAGTAATGTCACTGGCGTCGTCGGTGATGCTGCAGGTGGAATTCGTGATGGTGCCGCTGGCGCAGCTGGCAGTGTAAGAGATGGCGCCGCCGGTGCAGTTGGAAGTGCGCGGGATGGGGCTGCCAATGCGGCAGGTGCGGTTGGTAACGCGGCAGGTAGTGCACGCGATGGTGTTGGTAAAGTTGCTGGCAGCGCGCGCGATGGTGCGGCTGGAGTAGTAGGCAGCGCACGTGATGGCGTTTCTAGTGCAGCTGGCTCAGTTAGCGGCGGTGTTCATAGCGCGGCTGATGCCGTCGATCATGGCGCAAAGAAAGGTGGTTCCATGTTCCGCTGGTTGCTGCCTTTAGTAGCACTCGGTGCTTTGGCTTGGGCTGCATTCACTTTTTTATTACCCGGTGGGAAAGATGCTGCGACTGATGCGGCAGCAACTGCTGGTGATGGTGCCGCTGCAGTGGCTGATTCAGCCAGCGATGCAGCTGCTACTGCTACTGATGCAGCATCTGACGCAACTGAAGCTGCGACCGAAACGGCAACTGATGCAGCGGCTACTGCAACTGATGCAGCATCTGATGCAACCGAAACTGCGACTGAAGCGGCAACTGATGCAGCGGCTACCGCAACCGATGCTGCCTCTGACGCAACCGAATCTGCGACTGAAACGGCAACTGATGCTGCAGCTACTGCAACCGATGCAGCCTCTGATGCAACCGAATCTGCGACCGAAGCGGCATCTGATGCAGCTGCTACTGCAACTGACGCAGCATCTGACGCAACCGAGACTGCAACCGAAGCGGCATCTGATGCAGCTGCTACTGCAACTGACGCAGCATCTGACGCAA
>CAYTJF010000224.1:0-6802 GCA_964437945.1 uncultured Granulosicoccaceae bacterium | reverse complement strand
CCGAATCTGCGACTGAAGCGGCATCCGATGCAGCTGCTACTGCCACCGATGCGGCATCCGACGTAACTGAAGCTGCGACCGATGCAGCATCGGATGCGACTGATGCTGTTACCGATGCGGCATCCGGTGCGGCCGCCACAGCAACTGGGGTGGCATCAGGTGCAACCGACGCTTTAGCTGGTGCAATTGACTCTGACCAGGTTCAGGGCCAAATTAGCGGAATATTCAGCGGTGCAACCGAAACACTGAGTGGCATCACTGATGTAGATAGTGCAACTGATGCGCTTCCTGCTTTGAAAGAGCTTGGTGCCAATGTTGATTCGGTTTCGGGCATCATGGATAAAATTCCAGAAGCTGCACGCGGACCGTTTAGCAGTGTCGCTTCTGGTGGAATGGAGCAGTTGCAGCCAATAGCCGACAAAGTGATGGGAATGGATGGCGTAGGGGATGTTATTGGTCCAGTTTTGACGCCAATTATGGATAAGTTGAAAGCGTTTGGTGGTTAAAACCATGAATAAGCGCTTTTGATTAAACTTGGTTTTGTTGCAATCTAGTGCAGCAAACCTGTACGACAATTTAGTCCAGCAAAATACCCACTTCGGTGGGTATTTTTGTTTCTGTAACCTGGAAAATCACTGATACTCAGCGTTACTTATTTTTTAGGTCTAATCAATGCATACTAAATGATAATTAATCTATCCATATTAAACCCAAACTAATAGAGTGAATATGAATAATCTATCGATGCAAATTAGCCGCCTTGGTATCAGCACACTCCTGCTTTCCATTATCGCTGCCTGTGGTGGGGCTGGCGGTGATAGTGGCATAGACGTACCAGACGACATAGCTATTGCAGCGATTGATCCACTGGTCGGTGTGTGGGATTTACCAGCCAACTGGGATGGGAATGACGCGTCGGGCGAAGAAACCTACCTGGTGATTGGTTCACCGAACAACGACGGCATAGCTGATGCGACAATTTATGAATTAAGTGATGCTGTTACCGGCGAAAACTGCTTTCTCACTGACAATGAAGGCGAAATTAGTCAGCCATTAAACGATGAACTATTTCTGGAGCTACCCGTCTACAACGCAGCCATTGCCGAATTACAACTAAACGGTGAATTGGAAATATCTGATTTTGCTGCTGGCGCTAATAGTAGTAGCGAGCCCGAATTGGTTTTTCAGGCCACACGTGTGACATCGATAACCGTCAACGAGCTGCCACCTTGTTAGTCAAGTAGAAGTTGCATTATCGGACCGCTTGTCAGACCAAATGGCATACTCGTTTCCATGGGGGTCGGTGAAATGAAATCGCCGACCACCGGGAAAGTCGAATACAGCAGTACTTATCACACCTCCTGCCTGCACTACTTGCTCTTCCACTGATTCAAGATCAAGCGCATAAAAAATAACCAGCGCTGCCCCGTTGCTTGCCAGTGATACGGCATCTGACCGATAAAATCCACCATCGATTTGTCCGTCTGTAAAAGCATGGTATTCAGTACCATAACTGGTAAAAGACCAGTCGAACACAGCTTCAAAAAAAGCCTGTTGTGCTGCGAAGTCTGCAGCTGGTAATTCTATATAATCAATTTTTTTATCGATCGGCATAATAGCACCTGGTCAACATTTCTAATCAATATTATAGCTATCTACTTATTCTCAATGGCTATTACCGACGAGCGAACCTTGCTATTGATCACCCTGTCTTTTGCGGCGACATTACTCAGAGCCGCAAATATAATATCGAATCGAGCACCACCTAAACTTTCACTGTGACCGATAACAAACTTGGCGTCATGACACTGAGCAATCCGACTAACAATCGCCAGCCCCATACCGTAGCCTTTGCCTGAAGCGTTCGTCTCTTCGTGTTTGCCTCTAACAAACGGTTTTAGCATCTCATCACGCATCTCAGCCGGTATGCCTGGACCGTCATCTTCAATACTGAGAACAATACTTGAACGTTTTTTATTCAAGGAAACCAACACTTGATTCTTTCCGTAATTCACCGCGTTCTGCAATAGGTTATTTATCATCATTGCAACATAACGAGCATGTGCATTGGTGATGAATGGCTCTGGAGTCTGAGTCCATTGAATTGCCGTGTCAGTCGAATCAGTTAGCGATTCAACACTGTCGTTAACTAACTCACTTAGACTAACAGGCGACTGCGGCATGTCGCTTAACTGCTTATCCAGCCTGGCGTATTCAAGCAGCACTTCGACCAGATTCTCCATAGCGGTAAGGTCGTTACTCAGGCGCAACTGATACTCTGCGCGAACTTGTTCATCTTTAGCTTCGTCGAGTAAATCAATACCAAAACGCAACCGCGCCAGTGGCGTACGCAGATCGTGCGACACTGCACTGGCCAGCATTTTGTTGTCTGCGATCAGGCTTTGAATTCGCTGAGCCATGGCATTAAATTCATTTTCAATTTCATATAAAAAGCTACGCTGATGAGTAGCCACACGCCGGTCCAGCTGACCTTCACCAAAAGCTTTGGCACTGCGACCCAATGCCAGTAAGCGCCGCGCAAGCGGGTAAATCCACAGCAACACCAAAGATATGATGCCGGCATAAAACAACATGGTCAGCACCACTGCCAATGGTGTTTCACTATCAATCGGTGGAGGAGACAAAGACAATAATTGCTCAGAGTCAGGTATGGCAAATAACAACAACACATCGGAATCAGATTCGATCACCAATGGTTCTCCTGAGCTTATTTGTTGCTCAAGCTCAAGTGGTAAGGCCAGTTCAGTTGCACCAATCAATCGCAATTTGATCGGATTAGATTCTGGCCATGCAGCTACAAAATTAGCCAGTTGTGAATGAGATTCAACCGATGTAATAAGATCATTTCCAACCGCTCGGTATATCTGAAGGCTGTCAGTTTCTGGTTTGACCAAGCCGTAAAACAGACGATCAAACGCCCAACCCAATCCGATCGTTGACAGCAATACAACAATAAGCAACGATATACTCAGGCGGCGCACAGCAATTTACCAGGCATCCGGTGCAAGCATATAGCCTTTACCACGAATTGTTTTAATGCGCTCTGGGGCTGTAGCAGCATCACCAAGCTTCTTACGCATTCTGGAAATACTTATATCGATCGAGCGATCCAGCCCGTCGTATTCTATTCCGCGCATCTGACTGATCAGTTGTTCTCGACTAACAGGTGTACCTGCTTGAGTTGCTAATAGTGTTAACAAGTCGAATTCATGTGAAGAGAGATTAATATCATCTTCATCTAATGTAAGTGTTCGAGAAACGGTGTCGATATAAAGCCCACCGATTCTTATTATATGAGTAGGGTCATCGGGTAAATCTCGACGCAGCAATGCTTTTATTCGCGCCAGAAGTACTTTGGGTTTTACCGGTTTGGGAAGGAAGTCGTCAGCGCCGGTTTCCAGTCCTTTGATTTCATCATCCTCTTCACTTTGTGCCGTTAGCATCAGTATGGGGCGGGAATAAAATTCCCGAGCTTGCTCACACACTTCCAAACCGGTCAGTCCTGGAAGCATGACATCCAACACGACCAAATCCGGATCGTCAGCACGAATGAGTTCCAGGGCATCATCGCCACGTGTTGCAACACTGACCTGGTACTCGTGCGAATTCAAATAATCTGCTATCCAGGCCGCAAGTGACTCATCATCTTCCACAACCATAATATGGATGGGTTGATCAGCTTCTGTGTTCATCAAAATAACCTCCACCGTCGTCTGGAACGCTTCTTTTGATAAACCCATGAGACAGCTACGCTAGCGCGATTTAGCTCCACTCCATCAGTATCAACAAGAATATATTCCGTTGTTTTCGGTAATGTTTGCGACAGTACGATCGAACCGGTTTCAGACGATTTCCAACAGGTGATTTTTGTACCCTCGAGATTGTATAAACATACGGCTAATGCTTTGTTAGAACGCCAGTTAAAGCGTACCCGCACATAACAGGGTTGTCCTTGACGAAGCGTTACGCATCGATTGGGAGAAACTTTAAAGTCGATATTTTTTGTATCTTCTTTGTCTGTATCTACTTTATATAGTCGAGATTCATGAGCATAGGTGAACGTGGAAATAAGCAGCATAGCTATTGCCAGAGTCGACCCAACCCAGTTCCTTTCCAAACCAATCACCCTCAATGGCAAATTTAGTAGATTCACAATATCAATACACGAAAGTGATTGAATTGGAGAACGTCAGGTAGCTGTCGTCCGTGATAAACGGACTACCAACCACTGCACTGGGGAGTTCCCACCATCGAAAGGTAGATTTCAGTACCAGATACTGGTTCAATGGATAGGTCACACCTGCCTCGGTGACAAAGGTTGTACCTGAACCCGCCTGATATTCAGGATAGGCAGGAGAGGCCTCGTCGGCATCTATGCCGAACTGATAGTCCAGCGCTCGCTCTGTCTCGAAACGCGCACCCAGAAGCGCGTGGAAATTCCAGTTGCGATAAAGCCAGGTTCTGGCGAAGCTTGCCGTTAACAGGGTGCCATAGTGTACTTCTGAAATATCCCATAAAGATTCAAACTGCAGTAGGTAAGGTCCGTTGTAACCCGTGGCGCGCACACCCAGATAAGTTGCTGCCTCACGTTCGGTGAATAATTGTAGCTCGGTGTTTAACTGGCTATCTACACCATGTTCACTGGTAGCGGTCAGAAAATCCACCGACCAAATATCGCCTGAGTAGGCATTAAGACCAAATTGAAATTGATTATAACTTTCAGCGTGTGCGTCTATAAAAAAACGCTTAAAACGATAATGTCCACCTACACCAATAGTACCAACCAGCTCGTCACTGCCGGGGATGGGCATTTTATTTAAAATGCTTGATAAGCTCAATTCAAGGTAACCACCATGTTCCAGTGATTCATCCTCTCTGCCTTCGCGGATATCGCGTGAGATATCTGCCGCGTAAGCAGTATGAGAGAACAACAACAAAAGTAGTAATGCTGTTGATTTCACTGTTGATATCAAGGGGTTAACATGGATGTATTGAAACTGATTGCGCATCTGTTCAGTTTACCTTGTTAGCCACATCACGGTAACGTAACGCTCTGTAACTAAACTGAGTAGTATTTCACTTTTGCACCGGATCAAGCGGAAAATGGCAGGCAACCTGCTGTTCAGCAGCCTGCTTGGACAGGTGCTCCGAGACCGCTTCCTGGCTAATAATTTGTAGTGCAGGCCGGTGTTGAGTACATTGTTGCTGCACCGACGCGCAACGCGGGTTGAATGCACAACCAGTCGGCGGGCTCAATGGCGAAGGCAATTCTCCTTTCAACCGAATGCGGTCTTGTCGTAATAAAGGGTCAGCAACAGGGGTCGCAGAAACCAGTGCTTGTGTGTAGGGGTGCCGAGGATACTTAAATACCTGACGACATTCGCCTTTCTCAACAACGCGCCCAAGGTACATCACCATGACATCATCAGCGATGTGTCGAACCACTGATAAATCATGAGAGATAAACAAATACGCAAGATTAAGCCTGTCCTGAAGTTCAACCAGAAGATTTAATATCTGCGATTGAATGGATAAGTCCAGAGCTGATACCGGTTCATCCAATACCAGAATTTTTGGTTCTAGCATGAGTGCACGGGCTATAGCGATGCGTTGCCGCTGACCACCGGAAAACATATGCGGGTAACGATCATAGTGTTCTAACCGCAAACCCACCAATTCCAGCATGTTGCGAGATGCCTCTTCACGCGCTTTTTTACTCATAGCAGGCTTATTAATAATGAGTGGTTCCTGCAAAATCTGGCTGATTTTTTGCCGCGGGTTAAGAGAGCCATACGGGTCTTGAAAAACAATTGACACTGAAGCTCGAAGCTCAATGGATGGCGCACTGGTTTGCGGATTTATTTGAGTCCCATTTACCAAGAAACTGCCCGAGCTGGGTGGCTCAATTAAACTTAGCACACGCGCCAACGTTGATTTACCACATCCAGACTCACCAACTACTGCAAGGGTTTTACCGGCATGAAGCTCAAAGCTTGCATCACTTAGTGCGTGCACTATTGCATCAGCTTTTAGCCACCCACTGTTCACTGTGTACGAACGACTTATCGCATCGGCAGCTATGAGTGGTGGAGATTCGCCGAGTGTATCCATTAGCGTTTCTGCGTTAATGGGTAATGGCAGCGCGCCAAACCTAAGGAAGCATCGGACACAGGCGCGGACTGATTAACGCATACAGAGTCTGCTTTAGAGCATCGAGGCGAAAACAAACATCCTGTCGGTCGATCAAATTGCCCAGGCACCACTCCCGGGATACTTGGCAGCAGACGACCAGTTGCACGTTCGGGTAATGATGACAACAGTGCGTCGGTGTATGGGTGATGGGGGTTGGAGAATAAGCCTTGTACTGGTTGCTCCTCTACCTTTTGACCCGCATATTGCACGCTTACACGCTGTGCAGTTTCGGCAACCACTCCCATATCGTGTGTGATCAGTATCAATCCCATACCCGTTTCACTTTGCAGACTCATTAGCAGCTCAAGTATTTGTGCCTGAATGGTTACATCAAGGGCGGTGGTTGGTTCATCTGCAATGAGCAGCAGCGGCTTACAGGCAATGGCCATCGCAATCATAACGCGCTGGTTCATTCCACCAGACAATTGATGAGGAAATGCCCGAAGGCGGCTAGACGGTTCCGGAATACCGACTTGTTCCAATAGTTCTATCGCCCTTGCGTGTCGCTGTCGTCGCGATAATGACAAGTGCGATGCCAATGCTTCTTTTAATTGAAATCCAATCGTAAAACAGGGGTTCAAGCTGGACA
>CAYTJF010000223.1:0-10167 GCA_964437945.1 uncultured Granulosicoccaceae bacterium | reverse complement strand
CAAACGCGTTTCACGAAACTTACGTTCAACATCGTATTCTTCCGCAAAACCAAAACCACCGTGTGTTTGAACAGCCACGTTCGCCGCCTCATTGGATGCATCAGCGGCTAACATCTTTGCCATATTGGCCTCGGCTCCCGGGTTTTCACCCAGCTCATACAAACGCAGTGCCTCGTTAACCATTAATTCAGCGGCACGCATATTTGCGTAGGCTTTGGCTATGGGAAACTGGACACCCTGATTTTGACCAATCGCACGCCCAAACACGTGTCGATCGCTGGCATAGTTCACGGCTTTGTCTATAAACCATTTTGCATCACCAATACATTCCGCGGCTATAAGAATTCGCTCAGCATTCATACCTGAAAGAATGTATTTAAAACCAGACCCTTCTTCACCGATCAGGTTCTTAACCGGTACGCGCAAGTTATCGAAAAACACTTCGGTAGTGGCGTGATTCATCATTGTGCGTATCGGTCTAATAGTGAGCCCGTTGCCAACTGCATCACGCATGTCGACAAGCAGCACGGAAAGACCGTGGGTTTTCTTCATACCCTCGGTTAATGGTGTTGTGCGCGCAAGCAAGATCATCAGGTCAGAATGCTCAGCACGACTGGTCCATATTTTCTGACCACTGACCACAAAGTCCTCGCCATCTAATGTGGCCCTGGTTTTCAACGCACCAGTGTCCGTACCCGAAGATGGTTCAGTAACACCAAACGCCTGAAGGCGCAGGCTGCCGTTTGCAATATCAGGCAAATACTGTTGCTTTTGCTCTCGTGAGCCGTGTCGCAAAAGCGTGCCCATTGTATACATTTGTGCGTGACACGCACCGGCATTACCACCGGATCGGTGAATTTCTTCGAGGATGGCGGCACCTGCTGACAGCGGCAAACCCGCCCCACCAAACTCCTCCGGAATTAAAGCCGCCAGCCACCCAGCTTCAGTCAGCGCATTAACAAACTCCTCCGGGTACGCCGCATCACGATCAACCTGACGCCAATACTCACCCGGAAATTGCAAACAGAGTTTGTTGACGGCATTACGTATATCGTCATAGGTTATGGCTGTATCGAACATGTCATCGAGTTCCGCTGAGTAGGTCAGCATAGCGTAAACCAGCCCATCGTCGAAGTGTAGACTGGCCAATATCCAGCTGGTCAGCCAACTTGATCAGGCTGCCAGTTTTTGCAGCTGATAACCTGAACTGTATTTGTTTATTGATAAGTTCCATTGCAATACCATACCGGTATAGCCAAACAAACGAAACAGCAGAATACGTATGGGTTAAACTTGCGCTACAACTTAGGTTATCTGCACGGCGGAGTGTAAGCCCTTGAAAGAATCTGATGTGTCCGACATGAGCATGGATTGGCCAACCGCGCTGTACAAAACACTGAAAGCTGCCCATGTTCGGCATATGGCGTATGTACCCGATGCCGGACACACCACTCTGATCAACCTGCTCAACGACGATGCGAAAATCATCACAAATGTGTTAACTACCGAAGAGGAAGGCATCGCGATTGCCACTGGCTCGTGGCTAGGCGGATTAAGATCTGTCGTACTTATGCAGTCATCAGGCGTTGGAAACTGCATTAACATGCTTTCGCTTCCCGTACAAACTCGCACGCCACTTTTGATGCTGGTCACCATGCGCGGTGAGTGGAATGAGTTTAACCCATGGCAAGTACCCATGGGCAAAGCCACACAGGCTTCATTGGAGGCAATTGGTGTGACCGTATTGCGTGCAGAAACAGCGCAAGATATCGTTGAGGTAACCGAGCAAGCAGTAACCATGGCCTTTGAAGCTGATGGACAAATAGCGGTTCTGATATCACAACGGCTTCTTGGCAAGAAAACCTGGTGAACTATTTAGGTAAACAACATGTGCAAACATGAATTGATAATCAAAAATGACTAACGCAATAGACCGCCGCGCAGCTGTTGCCAAACTGCTGGATAACCGCAATGGTGCGCTGGTTATCACTGGCCTTGGCTCACCCAGTTATGATGTGCATGCGCACAGCGACACCGACGATAACTACTATCTTTGGGGAGCTATGGGTGGTGCTGCGCTAACTGGTTTGGGTGTTGCACAAGCACAGCCAGACAAACGCGTCATGGTTATAACCGGCGATGGCGAGATGTTAATGGCCTTTGGATCACTTGCAACAATTGCGGTTGCTAAACCAACTAACCTCGACATTATTGTATTAGATAATCAGCACTTTGGCGAAACCGGTATGCAAGACAGCCATACCGGCATGGGCATAAACATCGCAACGGTGGCCGCAGCAACCGGCTTTGATACAACTCGAACGCTGACTACAATAGATGAAGTCGATGCGCTTTGTGAGACACTGGTTCAATCCGCCAACGGCCCTCGCCTATTCGTTCTAAAGATCGAGGCGAAGAACCTTCCCCGATCGTTGCCACCACGAGATGCTACTTATATCAAAACTCGCTTTCGTGGATTTCTTGGCTTACAGCCTTGTTAAACCAACCGAATCCAATCAAAAATACCTGTTGATCTGTCAATGACCAAAAAAGACTGACACTTCACACAATATCGATTAGCAAAAATTTTGAGCGCGCAATTGTCGCGATCAGTATAATAATCTCGCCTACACATAACAGTTTATAGAGCACTATCAATGTCACACATCTCCCCTGAACTGCTTTCACAAATTCGTGATCGCTTCGCCCAGATCGATCATTGCCCGGTTCAAGGCCAACGCGTTTTCTTTGAGAACGCCGGTGGTGCACTTTCGCTGAATTCAGTAGCAGAAACATCGCAACAGTTTGCACAGATTCCTGACAATCAGGGCCGCGACAATCCCGGTAGTCATGAGTTAGTTCGCGTTATCAGCAAAGCCAAGGACGACATGCGTAGCTTCATGAATGCGTCGGGTGGACAGTTCTTTATGGGAGAGAGTGGCACTGAGTTGCTGTTTCGTCTAATCATGAATGCCTGTCTTGGCACCAGTACAGGAGAAGTGCTGGGATCAACCTTGGAGCATCCGGCAACGCGTAGCGCTTGCGCTCGCTGGGCAAAACTTGCAGGACAAACGCATGTATTAGTCGAGCATGATGACAGTACTGGCACAATCGAACCTTCCGCTTATGCGTCGAAAATCACACCCGATACTCGAGTGGCTACTGTCATACACACATCGCCAGTAAGTGGCATGGGTGTCGATCTAACAGCAATTGCCGCTGAAATTCGTAAAGTATCTCCAGAGTGTTTTATCATTGTCGATGGTATTCAGCATGCAGCGCATGGCCGAATCGATCTCACCGAATACAATATCGATGGTTATGTGATCTCACCTTACAAAATGTTTTCGCGGCACGGATTCGGACTGGCCTGGATTTCAGATCGGCTTACAAAACTGCCACACAATGCCCTTATTGATGGGCCCGAAGACAACTGGGAGATGGGCACGCGAGACACCGGCGCGTATGCCACACTATCGGATATTGTCAACTACATGGAATGGCTGGGTGAGCAGGTCAGCGACACATCCGACCGGCGCGCCAAATTCATTGCGGCGGGTGAAGCAATACATACACAGGAAAAAGCACTAACTGATGCAATGATTCACGGCGTCGGTAACCTACCCGGTTTGGCCGCGATGGAAACGGTAAACATTATTGGTGGTGTTGACAATCCTGCACGTGAGGGGCTCGTGTCGCTGACAGTAAATGGAGTGCCATCCGTGGATGTAGTTAAAGTGCTCAACGAAAATGGCATACGCACCCACCTGCGCAAGGCTGATCATTACTCCAATAACATTCTAACGCCGCTCGATCTTGACAGTTGTGTGCGCGTTTCGATGTGTCACTACAACAGTGAGGCGGAAGTAGTTAGATTTTTAGAAGTGATGCAACTGATCGCCAGTTGAGATTTGGTTAAGGTATTTGAGATTAGAGTAAGATATTAATCCGGCTTCGCTGGTGCTACCCATGGCAACCGTGCTCTGGCCTTAGTGTCCGCTGCACCGGCATTACGAATGTATCGATGATCGTCATCATCTCGTACCTTGTACACGTATGTCGGGTCGCCTTTGGTAATACTGTGTATTTTTAATCGTTGCTGTTGGCTATGAGCGATGGTTTCTCTCCAATACGCTGGATTCCAATCGTCCAACGCTATAGACTCAAGCTCTGTCTCGATTTGTTGAAATTCCACCCGGCCCACTAAATTCTCAAGCTCGTGATGATCGTTCTGAAGGTTGTAAAGCAAAGTATCTTCACCCTCAAGATACATGTACTTCCAGGCACCCTTTTTTACCATACGACTTGGCCCTGTGGACCCATCTGCTGCAAATTCAGATATCACAACATCAGTTAGCGAATCGGTGTTGCCTTCCAATGCCGTTAATAAAGACTTTCCGTCAACGTCATCTACATACCCAGTAAACCTTTCATTGGCCGCTACATCCAAAAACGTTGGCATCAAATCGATGAGTGATACGTTTTGCGATACCCGTGCCGATTCAAATCGGGAAGGTAACGATGCGATAAGTGGTACGCGCGCTGCCCACTCAAAAAAATGTTGTTTGAACCACATACCGCGCTCACCCATCATTTCGCCATGATCGGATGTGAATACCACCAGGGTGTTGTCACGCAGCCCACTACGCTCAAGTGCATTAAGCAGTTCACCTACTTTGTCATCTATATAAGAAATCATGCCGTAATACGCATGGCGCGCATTGCGTCTATGCTCATCGGTTACGGTAAATTCGTGCCTGCCCTGACAATAATGCAGGTTTCGACTTAAGTGATCTTTTTCATCGAGCGGAATCTCCGGTACTGTTGGTAGTTCAATATCGTTGTGATCGTACAAATCCCAATACTCATTACTGATCACAAACGGTGAGTGTGGCGAGGTGAACGACACTGTGAGGAAAAACGGATTGTTATCTGTTTTTCTGGCCAGGTCGTAAATGGCTTGCACACCGTGATAGGTCACCTCATCGTCATAATCCATTTGCAGTGTGCGAACGCAATTACCGGACTCTATAACCGGTGCCATAGTCAAATTAGTAGGACGGTATTCTCGTCCTTTTGTCCAATCGACCGTCCAGGCAAAGTTTGCTGGATAAATTTCTGTTGTATGGCGCTTTTCGTAACCGTGTAATTGATCGGGGCCAACAAAGTGCATTTTACCGGCCAATTCTGTGCGATAACCCAGTCCGCGTAAATAATGCGGTAGTGCCGGAATGTCAGCATGAAATTCACTCGCATTGTCATACATGCCCATGCCAAATGGCAGTCTGGCTGTGTGCAACGAAGCTCTTGATGGACCACACATAGGCAAGTTGCAATAGCAGTTTTCGAACACCACCCCGGAGTCAGCAAGCGAGTGCAAATGCGGAGCTATAACTTTTGCATTACCGTACATTGGCAACGCAGCTGCGGCCATTTGATCGGCCATAACAAACAGAATATTCGGTTGCATAAAATTAGTCGTTGGTGCAAATACAAAAAAACCGACCTCCCCTGCTCATAGAACATATAAAGTCCGTAGCAGTGGAAGTCGGCGAGCAAAGCAAGCCAGCGTGATAGTTAGCTAGCACCCACCCAGAAACAAGCGCTATTCGATACGCATACCAAGCTTGTTGATCGCCTCATCAAAAACAGTATATTGATTCTCAACAAATGCTTTGGTTTCCTCTGGCCCCATGATTTGTACAATATTGCCAAGACCCTGAGTCAGCTTTAACCAGGCGCTATTCTCGTTAAGTGCAGTCAGCGTCTCTGTCCACTTGGCAACGATCTCATCTGGCAACCCTGGCGGTCCGTAAATTGCGCTCCAACCAATGATAGTTTCAAGGTCCGGGTACCCTACTTCACTGGCTGTTGGCACATCAGGAATAGTTGGAAATCGCTCAGCGGTCGTTACCGCTAACGCGGTTATCTGGCCAGCTTCAAGCGCACCAGCAGAAGCTGATAGATTACCCCAGGAAAAATCTACCGCACCAGATACCACTGCCGTGCGAGCCTTACCACCACCCTTAAAAGGTACGTGTGTCAGTTTGTCCGGGTCAGCTCCCATTGCATCGGCCATTACGGCAGTAGCGATATGCAATAGTGTGCCTACACCTGCAGATGAGTAACTCATCTCAACCCCGTCTTTGATTGCTTTTTCAAAATCTGCAAACGTTTTGTATGGGGAATCAGGGTTAACCGTTAATATGAACGGGTTAAGCTCGGTCATGCCGATAACAGTAAAGTCATCCCATTTATACGGAATGGTTTTGTTCATGGCAGGAACACCCATCTGTGAGCCAACTCGTGCAGACAATAAGGTGTAGCCATCTTTTTTGGCATTAATAACAAAATTGGAACCGGTTACCCCTGCCGCCCCGGCTTTGTTAACCGGCAAGATGGATTGGCCCAAAGTACTCGGAGCATTACCAGCTATAAGACGCGCAGACAAATCGGCCGCACCACCGGGTCCGTAAGGAATGACCAACGTAATCGGCCTACTCGGATAATCCTGCGCAAAGATTAACGATGGGTATAACAGAATGCCGGCAACCGCAGCGGCGGCCAACGACACTAAACTTTTCAATTTCATCTTTGAGTTTTCTCCAGTGATAACTTAATGGCAAAGGTAAGATTTGTTGGTTCGATTACCAATGTTTTCTTGACCTTTGCCAATTAGTATTCAACAATTAATTAGTTGCGTCAATTTTAAGTGAAAGAATCGCTGTGTTTTTTACCATTCTGCGCCATTTTTAGCCTCATACTATGACAACAAAACAGCAAGATCTAATAGCAGCCTTGCTTTTCATCGCTGTGGCGATGTTGCTACTACTGGTTGCCATACCACTAGGCGTGGTCGAGCCAAAAAAAGTGAAATTTGCTGCGCTAAACCCATCGTACTATCCCAAAATCGTTAGTTACTGCCTGTTATGTTTTGGCGTCATTTTACTTATCATGCGCACCATCACTAAACCTGCAACAGATTCAAAAAAGGAGCTGGAAAAAGAATCCAACGGTATTAATCTAATAAAATTCATGTGGATTGCAGGCATACTCGTATTTTATTACCTGAGTCTATCTGCGCTTGGGTTTGTGGTGAGCTCAGCAGTGGTCTTACTTTTACTGCTAATAACCGCTGGCGAATCCTCACCCTGGGCACTTATTAGTTTGCCATTAGTGCTACCTTTCGGTTTGTACTTTTTTTTTGTCAAAGTTGCCAACATTCCCATACCTGCCGGCATACTCGAATCCTTTCTGGTGGGCACCTAACTAAATGCTTGATTCGCTCCCAGCCGCCTTTGCATTATTCGCAACCTTCGACAACGCAATTGCACTACTGATTGGCGTGGTGGTTGGCACTGTGGTAGGTGCAATACCAGGCATGACTACACCTATGGCAGTTGCACTGGCATTACCATTTACCTTTACGCTACCCCCGGTTACGGGCATTTTGCTTTTATTAGGTGTTTATAAAGGTGGAATTTACGGCGGTTCGATCACAGCAATATTGATTAATACGCCAGGTACTCCAGCTGCATCTTGCACTGTATTGGACGGATACCCATTAGCGCAAAAAGGCGAAGCACGACGGGCACTGGATATCGCCTTGTATGCATCTTGTGTTGCAGATTTTATTTCCAATATTGCGCTGATTCTGTTTGCTGGATATCTGGCAAGCTTCGCTTTAAAATTCGGCTCAGCTGAGTTGTTCACGCTAATTGTTTTTTCGTTAACCATTATCGCTGGCGTTTCCGGCGAGCAACTGCTCAAAGGTTTCGGTGCAGCGTGTTTCGGATTATTGCTGGCTACAGTAGGACTCGATCTCATCTACGGGACCAACCGATTTGTGTTTGGTCAGGTTAATTTAATGAGTGGATTAACTTTTATTCCTGTATTAATTGGTTTATTCGCACTGCCTGAAATCATCAATTACTTTGTTACTAACTCCACAGTAACCGCCGTTAAAAGCAAGCTTGCAGGCACTGGCGCCTCGTTTTCTGATTTTCGCCGATGCCTCAAAAGCATTATTCGAGGTAGCTTTATCGGTGTTGTGTTGGGCGCAATCCCAGGCATCGGCGGTGCACCAGCAGCGTTTATGTCGTACAGCGAAGCGCGCAGATCGTCCACAAACCCGGAAAATTTTGGCACTGGTGAACTGGAAGGAGTGGCGGCAGCAGAGTCGGGCAACAATGGTGTGGCAGGCGCCACAATGATTCCACTACTTGCACTGGGTATCCCTGGCGATGTCATAACCGCCATTATTCTTGGGGCATTTATGATCCATGGTCTTCGGCCTGGACCTTTGATGTTTCAAGACAACATCAGCCTGATTTATGCCTTGTTCATGGGGATAATGCTCAGTTCATTCTATTTACTTATTGTTGGCAAACTCTCAATAAGAGCCATTAGCCGCATTGCCGATATTCCGCGAGAGCGATTGTTTCCGATTGTTTTGGTGTTATGTGTATTTGGTGCCTATGCTGTTAATAATACGATTTTTGATATCGGTGTTATGTTTTTAATGGGCGCACTGGGATTTTTAATGTTAAAACTTTCTATCCCGGCTGCACCTTTTTTAATTGCATTTATACTCGGGCCGTTGTTAGAAGATAACTTCAGGCAATCATTGTTGATTTCAAAAGGCAGCTACGCCATTTTCTTTTCTAGCGGGATTTGTTGGTTTTTCTGGTTACTGACATTGCTTTCGATTGCTTTTCTTATTTGGCAACAGATTAAACCAAATGCCAATATACAGCTGAATCAGTAGACTTTGCGATATGTTCTCGTTTGGCATCATTACCGACACTCACATTCGCGCTCCCAGTGGTGACATATCGTCGCCTTATGCAGTCAATGATCTGGCAAACGAGCGGGCCAGGTATGCAATTGCGCAGCTTAAAGCGCAAGCGCCAGAATTTGTGGTGCATCTTGGCGATATGGTCCATCCACTTCCCGAAATGGCTGTGTACGATTCAGCCTGCGAAGAAGCCAAAGGCATTTTCAAACCACTGGGAGAGAATTTGCACTACGTGCCAGGAAATCATGACGTTGGCGATAAGCCCGCTGTTGGTGGCCCTGCCGCCACTGTAACCAAAAAGGGATTAGCGAAATATCAAACCCAGTTTGGACCATCCTGGAAGTATTTTAACTATAGAAACTGCTGTTTTATAATTATTAATTCCTCTTTGGTTAATACTTCATTGGATGAAGCGCAAATCCAGCTCGACTGGCTGGAATCCGCTTTCAATAAAAACGCAAATCAGCGACTCATTGTGTTTTCACACTACCCTTTGTTTATTCACGATCCAGATGAATCAGAGCATTATGACAACATTGCAAACCCTGGAAGACGACACCTGCTGGAACTTTTCCAGCGGCACAACGTTGAAATCGTATTCTCCGGACATGTTCATCATTTTTTCTATGCTCGAAAACATGATTGCGCATTTTATATATTGCCAGCAACCAGCTTTACGCGGCAAGACTATGCAGAGCTATTCAGTGTTGAACCCGCACCAGAATTCGGACGAGATGATGCTGGAAAGTACTCTGTCGCTATGGTTCATATATTGGAACACGGGCACGAATTACAGTTAATACCAACCGAAGGCAAGACACTGGATACTTCACTTGCCGAATCCAGCCTGGTACCAAAAAAACAAAACAGAGCCAAGCTTAACGAACTGACCGTTAGCCTGCGTCACGCCTGGCATGAATCCAGGTATTTGCCATACAACGGCCCAATGGAGGAATTTGGGCGAAAGTTGGCTCGCAACGATTATGGTTTATTGAGACTACTGCAGATGGGTATACGGGATGTCCGCGTCCCCATACAAGACCTGACATTAAGTGATTCACGCCAAAGAATGCAAGACTACTGCGCATTGGGTATTCGCTTTCATTTTTTCAGTTTGGTTGAACACTGGCCATCGGCAGTACTTGCTGTTGAAAAATGGTCTGAGTTAGTAGCGTCTATTGAATGTGTACTCTCAGGAAAATCCGACACCTGGACAATAACGCAGTTCAGCTGGTCACGACAGTGCCCGGTTTCGTTGAGTTACGCATCCAGCGGCGCTCATCAAAGCAATGCAAAAGTGCCGTTCGCACACAGCGTGAGCACTGGTTTTCAATGGTCTGAACGATCGCAGGTATTCGCATTATTACAAG
>CAYTJF010000222.1:0-10252 GCA_964437945.1 uncultured Granulosicoccaceae bacterium | reverse complement strand
TGAAGAACGCAAAATAATTGCAGAGATAAGCAGTTAGAACAACCGGTGTGGTTAATTCGATTTGTCGTTGGGCCTTTGGTAACGTTTATTCTTGCAATTGGGGCAGAACGAATATTAGGGGTAAGTAATGCTTTGAAAGCCACGTATGAACTGGATAAAGCAGTTTTGGAATCTGACATGCGGATTTTCAGCAGTTAGCCGCATTAACATGAAGGAGCGTTTTTTCGGTTCAACACTCGTAACGAGCGTTCAAATCTCTCTTCGCCAGTTTTAACGCACCAAAACCACTCCTTTTCGTGCACTCGAAAACTGACTATTTGCTGGTAAGCGGACATTTATCTGCAAGTCCGGTAATACGGCTCCTGGCCGGATCCAGCACAAGAGCAAGGCTGGAAGAAGTGCTATTTAAACGACCGGTTTAGCGATTAGCGCAAGCACAGCAGCGCAAGTATATAAATTTGAGTTGGCTGGCTTTTTCTGCATTCTCAATGCTAACGACTGCATATTTTCACGCAACCATATATTTAGAATACTGGTAGTGTAATCCCTCCAAAAAACCACTGGAAGAATTGAGTAGAGGTTTCCGCATAATTTAACTCAGGATGTCTCAATGCGGCAATCAAGAGTTACAGACAGTCAAATGTTGGCTTTTATAAAAAAGATTATGGAAAGTTTACGGACCTGTGATGCTCCCATTGTGATCATCACAGGTCCGAAACAAACTTATTTAACTAAGCGCTGTACTGCTACTTAGGCATCCAAGCTTTCCAGGTTTCTTCATTATTGGCCAGCCAATCACTGACTACATCTTCCATATCAACGCCATCGACATCAACTGCAAGAATTAGCGGTGCTTGCATTTCGTTGGTGAGTCGGAAGTTTTTAAGCAGTTCAATAACCTTGGGATTCTCTTTGGCAAAATCCGGGTTGGCGTAGTTGTATGTCACATCTTCTGCCCAGCCGGTTGCTGGCCATTTTTCATCTGAATGTTCTGGTAGTTCGATTTTTACCAGGTCGAGTGCTGCATGAATCCAGTGTGGTTCCCACGCATAGGCAATGAAAGCTTCTTCTCTTTTATAGGCGGCTTGTATCTCTGCCCAGTGCGCGGCTTCAGAACCCAGTTCAACCGGTGCGAAATTCAAACCCAACAGCTCCATGCGTTTGGTGTCTTCGCATAGCCACGCAGGTGTTGGACAACCTAGCAGACGTCCTTTGTCACCCGATTCCAACGATTTGAACAAATCGGAATATTGATTCAAGTCTTCCCAGGTTTTTAAATCGGGTGCTTTCGCATTATCTCCCTCAACAAGATATCGCGGAACATAGTAACTCGATACACCAATCACTCCAGCGTCAGCTACTTTTAATATAGAGCCGTCACCACCGTATTCTTTTACAAATTTATCTTTGGTTTGTGAGTACGAGGGCCAGAGTTCGCAACCGTAATCAAGATCACCGGAACGGATCCCCTCATCTCTGCCTGGACCCGATGGCATAACAATGCGTTTGACCTTGTAGTCCATTTCGTTTTCAAGAATTTGATGTACGATCTCGCACATGACCGCTCCGCCGGTCCAGTCATTCACTGCAGTTTTTAACAGTTCAGCTGCAGACACCGGATTTGCGGCACAAATTGTTAGTGCCGCTCCGCCAGTTAATGAGAATAAGTATTTCTTCATAGCAATTCCTCGCGCCATTTAAATTCAATATTAATAATCAACAATAGTATTCAGGATAAGGTTACTAAAAAATAGCCAGTATCAAGATTTGCCTGTTTTGGTACAAAGCGTTGTTACAGGGCAAGTTCCATATTGTATGGATAGTTAACCATTAACGGGTCTTGCTGTCGAGATCTACGCGCTCACAGATCAAACAATATGAATTATTATGCGATTCAATAACTTACGCGGTTGCAAGCTACTATAGCCCGAGCGCGCGTTGCTGTTTTCGCGTCCAGCCCTGGGTGAGTCTGTCCAGCATAATGGTCAGAAGCACAATGCCAATACCCGCGGTCAGGCCTTTGCCTAAATTGGCGGAGTTCATCGCGTCGAATACCTCTTTGCCTAGCCCTAAGCCGGCTACCAGTGGGGTTATAGCCTGCATGGCCAGAGCAAAAACCACGGCCTGATTCAAACCCAGCATAATCGATGGTGATGCCATTGGTAATTTGACTTTAAACAGTGTTTGCAGCGGGCTGGAACCAAATGACCCGGCAACTTCATCGACTTCGGGAGGTATCTGTCGGAGACCGAGGGTGGTGAGACGTATCACCGGGGGAATGGCGTATATAACGGTTGCAATTACGGCGGTGGTTTTGTTACCGCCAAAAAAGAATAGGGCCGGAATCAAATAAACAAACGCCGGTAAGGTTTGCATCGCATCGAGTATCGGGCGAAGTACGGCGTCTAAACGCTGCGAGTAGGCTGCAATAACACCAAGCGGTACACCAATCAGCATGCATATGGCCACGGATACAGACGTTCCGGCTAACGTGAACATGGATATTTCCCACAGTCCGGCCGCTGCCAGAAACAATAAAAACGCTGTTGTTATTAGAGCAAACTTTAACGTTGTTGATTTCCAAACAATGAGACCCAAAGCTGCCATCACATACCACCACGGCAAACCACTTAAAAAAGAATCCAATGGATTAAGAAGATAGAGATAAACAGTTGATCGAATAAACTTGGTCACGCTGATAAAAGAAGGATTCACAGTCAACCAGTTAATGACATAGTCGATTGGTTCACGAATAGACAGTTCCAGCATGGATGGAAAACTATTTAGCCATTTTATGTGTAGTGACAGGAAATACACAACAGTAATAATGGCCAAGCCTAATATCAGGAACGGTTTGTGCGCCAGCCAATTGGTAAAGCCCGGTGCCGCAAATTGCAGCGGAGTGCAAACAAAACGGGTAATGCGTACGCCAGCTGTTTTAAAGCCGTCGCAAATAAAACCAATGGGTTTTTCGATTGCCATTGCAAGACTATTTTCACTCCACTTTTGTGGTAACAACCGAAAGTTCATTCGGTCTGTCGATGCTTTTGTAGCTTCTTTTGCTACGCCGCTAACAGCATAACTGAGGCGATCAAAAATGATTGCCATGAAAACAATGCAAATGCCTCCTTCAAATGCCCAGCCAACTTTCAGCTTTAGCAACGCTTTCCAGACCTGCTCCCCTAACCCGCCACCACCAATAAACACTGCCAGTACCGCGAGTCCCAGCCCCATCATGATGCACTGATTAATACCGAGCATAATAGATGGTAACGCCTGCGGTAGTTTGACCTTTATCAGCATTTGCAGCTTGCTGGAGCCGAAACTTTGTGCGGCTTCAATCATGGTTGCAGGGACTTGTCGAAGTCCGAGATTCGTTAGCCGTACTGCCGGTGGTAGCGCGTAGATAATGATAGCGATTGCCGCAGAAGTTGGCCCGACTCCAAAAAAGAAAATGGCTGGAATCAAGTAAACAAACGCCGGCATGGTTTGCATGGTGTCGAGGATGGGGCGCAAGATTGAATCGAACCGGTCGCTGTGGGAGGCCACTATGCCGAGCAACACACCAAAGATGGCAGAGAACGCAACCGAAACTGCCATCAGGCTTAGGGTAGACATTGCCTCATACCACATATCGACCATGCCCCAGAACATGACACCTGCAAAAGTCAGCAGTCCCAATCGAAGTCCTCCGTAAGCGAGTGATACCAGAACCAGCGCCAACATCACTACCATCCACGGTAGCTCCCACAGTGTTTCTTCGAGCCACTCGAGTGGTATCTTGACTACATCCGCAATGGCGCGTGTGTAGACTTTAAGGTTTACTTCCAGCCATGACTGGGCCTGGTTAACCCAGTCGGCGAACGGAAACGCATTGATAATGGTTTGTGGAAAAGGGAATTGATTGGCAAATACCGCATAGAATGCAATAGACAACAACAAACCGGTGAGGACGAACACCGGAATAGTTACATTGTTGCCCCTGAACCTGAAAAGGCTGTTTTTTATCTGGCCGTTCACGCTAGGGTTTTGAATAACTGTGATTAGTCTGTCGGCGTAGGTAGTGGTTTACCAGGTCAGTATACGCACACGCATATAAATAGGCAAAAGCGCTCAACATTGACAATTTAAGCCTAAGAAACGGTGAAATAGGGTTGCATGCCAGTGTGTTCCTGTTGTTTCATTAGGCAGTTGTCCCTGATGGGCTTAAAATTACTGAAAGGCTTTGTTGAGAGTCCTGAATGTCATCTGAATCGAAAATACGCTGTGAGTCCATTTGGAAGCTTTTCGGGCCGAGCCCGGAAAACACGCTTGCCAAAATTGACCACACCCACTCACGTGCACAAATTCAGCAGGATACCGATCATGTGGTCGCTGTGCGCGATGTTAGTTTCTCGGTTGAAGAGGGCGAAACC
Organism: uncultured Granulosicoccaceae bacterium; assembly: GCA_964437945.1. Taxonomy (GTDB): domain Bacteria; phylum Pseudomonadota; class Gammaproteobacteria; order Granulosicoccales; family Granulosicoccaceae; genus Granulosicoccus. The sequence goes on along the minus strand of CAYTJF010000222.1, from coordinate 5,837 downwards.
TTTGTGGTTATGGGTTTGTCTGGATCGGGAAAATCCACGCTTGTACGATGCCTGTCGCGTTTGATCGACCCGACTGATGGTCAGGTGTTTATAGACAATCAGGATATCACCCGGGTTTCACATAGTGAATTAAAGCATTTGCGCCGCCATAGAATGTCCATGGTGTTTCAGCATTTCGGATTGTTTCCTCACCGCACCGTGCGTGACAACGTTGCTTATGGATTAGAAGTTCGAGGTGAGGGACGACAAGCCCGGTATGAAAAAGCCAATGAGTTTATAGATCTTGTCGGTCTGGATGGGTGGGCCGATCATTATCCACGCGAATTATCCGGTGGTATGCAACAAAGGGTGGGTCTGGCCAGAGCCATGGCAGTAGAGCCGGAAATTTTATTGTTTGATGAGCCTTTCTCCGCACTCGACCCGTTAATTCGGCGGGAAATGCAGGACGAGCTACTGGCATTGCAATCGAAGTTAAAGAAAACCATGGTGTTCATTACGCACGACTTTCTAGAAGCGATAAAAATGGGCGATCATATTATGATCATGCGTGATGGGGCCATCTCGCAAATCGGCACCTCGGAAGAAATTGTCGCAAACCCTGCCGACAGCTACGTTGCCGATTTTACCGAAGATGTACCTCGCTATAAAGTATTGTCTGCAGGCAAGGTAATGCGTCCGGTTGAAGAACTAAATTCCGACCAACCGTATTCCGGAGGATTACCAACAGTCAGCATTGACGCAAAGCTCGACACATTAATCGAAGTGCTAACTGAATCAGAAGACTGTTTGCCAGTAGTCGACCAGCAAGGCGTTATGGTTGGGGAAATCGACCGAAAAATAGTGATGCAATCAATGAGTACGTCTATTTAAATACCAGGTATGACCAGACTTGATTAAAGGAGTACACGGCGGTGGAAAAACCCCATGATCTTGAAAATTATGAAAAGCCGTTAGTAGACGACCCGCAGGCGTCCTTTACACTTCCATCCTATCTTTATACTGAACCTGAATTCTATGAAACAGAAAAGGAAAAAATATTCTATCGAAGCTGGCAATACGTAGCGCACAAAACCAGCTTTGAACAACCAGGAGACTACGTTACTGTACAAATATGTGATCAGAATATGTTTGTAATGCTGGGCAGTGATGGTGAGCTTCGCGCCTTTTATAATGTATGCCAGCATCGTGCTCACGAACTGTTACCTGCAGGGAGTGGCAATGTTAAGAGCCTGATCGTATGTCCCTATCATGCCTGGGCTTTCAATCGTGAAGGTGCGTTGCGTGGTGCGCCGCGATCATCCGAACGACCGGGTTTTAACAAGGCTGACTATTCGCTAAAACAGGTGCAACTGGAACTATTTTTGGATTGTGTGTTTATTAATCTTGACCCGAATGCAGAATCATTGTCTGAACAAGCCGCTGATCTGGAAGCGGATATACTTGAAAAGGTCCCGTTCTTTAAGAAGCTTCATTCGCCGCGACAAAGCCAGCTGGGAGAGTCGTATATAAAAGCAGGATGGAAAGTGGTGGTAGACAACTATGTCGAGTGTTATCACTGCGATCACGCACATCCGGATTTTGCTGATTTGATCAGTATGGATACCTACCAGCACGATACGTTTGGCTTGTGGGCGAGACAGCTTGGAACCGACATAAAGCAAGACAACTCAGCCTATAAATTGGCAGACAATGAAAAGAATATGATGTCGGGATTCTGGTTTTTGTGGCCCAACACTACTTTTAATATACTACCTGGGTCAGAAGAATTGGCTATAGCGGTTATACGTCCGTTGTCACTCACCGAAACAGATTTTAGTGGACATCAGCTTGTAACCGGTGATGATCTCAATGAAGCCCGCGCTAAATACACAGCTGATGTACTGGTGCCAGAAGACATTGCTCTGTGCGAAAGCGTTCAGCGTGGTCTTCAGTCCAAAGGTTACACTCAAGGCCCGATGATTGTCGACAGTTCCCGCAGCGGTCGCGGCGAGCACGCAATACACCATTTTCATCGTCTGGTACAACAAAGTCTTAATCTCTAAAACCCTTGAACACAGATACACATAATCTCGAATCTCTACTGTTGTTCGAAGAGCAAGTGCCCGTTGATATCAATGATTCGGACTTAAGTTTCAAGAGTGAGTGCCCGCCTGATAAAAAAATCAAGTCTGAGAATTTGTTCAAGTTTCGCCGGGGCAGGGGTGATTTTCATGCATCCATTGTTGCGTTGCTTATTGCACTACTCTTTCTGGCTTTCTTTTGGACACAAACCGGATGGGAAAATCGAAAATTGCCTGACGATATAGGTAGCTACCTTGGGCATCAACTTGGGGTTGTTGAAATAGAAGGGCGTGTTACACGTTTAGGCTCTATCCTGAAACAGTCGTGGGTTGTGCCCTTGATATGTTTAATGATTCTGGTTCCTGCATCGATCATGAACTTGTTTCAATCGTGGAAGGTGCATCGTTGGCGTCAACGATTTCTTTTACCCACCGATGCAAGTTATGAAACAGCAAAATACGCAGCGGCGCTTGAGTACGTTGCGTACTTTATCTTGTACACACTGTCGGTGCCGCTGCTGGGTTATTTGATTTCGACTCTCTTGCTTGGTGTGTATCTTACCTGGCGACTAGGGTATCGAACGCCAAAGTGGTTGCTGGTTGGATTGCTTAGTAGCTTTGCAGTGGTGGTTGTTTTTCGAAGTTTTCTACAGATCAAAACACCGGTTAGTATTTGGCTCTACGATCAGCTGCCTGCCGGGCTACGTGTTTTCATGCTGACCTACTTTTAACGACGTTGATCTATGGAAGCATTTCTTACTGGCCTTGATCAACTATTACAACCGGCAGTGCTGGTTGCTATTCTCATTGGCTCAATCGGTGGTTTAATGATAGGGGCAGTGCCGGGTATTGGTCCGGCAATCGCTATAGCCATATTGCTGCCAGCAACGGTTTTTCTGGATGATCTTGTTAGTCTTGTGTTGTTGTTAGGTGTCTACGGATCATCCATGTATGGCGGTGCTATACCGGCAATACTGATCAATACACCGGGCACACCTGTTAACGCGCTCACCACTTATGATGGTTACGCCATGACAAAGCGGGGTGAAGCCTCGCGCGCTTTATCCATCGCCTATACCTCATCATTTTTAGGTGCTTGCTTTTCCATTAGCATGGCGCTGTTAGCCTTATTTGCGTTTGGTCCTTATCTTCGCGATCTTGGTGCGTTGTTTGGACAGCGCGACATCATGATGGCTGCGGTACTCGGAGGTGTGTTGCTTGTTGCTGCACACAAGCAGAACATGGGTATAGCGGCATTGCTATTCGGGTTTGGTTTTCTTATTTCTGTTGTCGGACGACAAACCACACGCAAAATAGATCGCTATACATTCGATGTTGAGTATCTCTATTCCGGTTTTAATCTTATTGTTGTTATCGTTGGCATTTTTGCACTGAGCCAGGCTATGAACCTGATGACGGGCAAGGATGACGATCCGCCTCCGGCCAGAGTGACGGGTGGTTTGTTTCACGGTTTAAAAGAGCTTGGCGGTAGAAAGCTGGTTGCATTTTTGTCGGCAATGTACGGCACGATAATGGGAATCATTCCAGGGGTCGGTGAATTTGTGGCCCAGTTCTTCAGCTATTCCACCGCCCGCTCTCTATCAAAAGAACCTTCCCGTTTTGGCCACGGCTCGCCCGAAGGGTTAATCGCCTCTGAAACGTCCAATAATGCAGTCCCTGCTGCTGCGATGATTCCGCTATTAGCTTTGGGTGTACCTGGCGAAGCACTAACGGCCATGATGATGGTGGTATTTTTTGATGCCGGCATTAAACCAGGGCCTGATATATTTGAAAATCATCCAGATTTTCTGTTTAGTCTTTTTACAGCATTGCTATTAATCAATGTACTGGTGGTGCTAACGCTGATTTTCTCAACTCGATTAATTGCCCGGATGATCTATATACCTAACCGATTTCTGGGCGCAATGATCATGCTGCTTGCTTTTGTTGGGGTTTACTCTATTCGCAATAGTCTCGCAGACTGTGTCTTCGCTGTTGCATTTGGTTTTATAGGCTTTGTCCTGCGTCGATTAGATTGGCCACTTGTACCGATTGTGCTTGGTCTGGTGTTGGGGTCCATCATCACCCAACGACTCACGGCAGGCGCAGGACAGATAAAAACTGCCGCTGATCTTATCAACCGACCGGTTTCCGGGACGCTGTTTGCAGTTATTATCTTAGTATTGGCATACATTGTATGGCATGCTGTGATGCAGCGGAAACGCGCGGAAACACATTAGACCGGTGGATACAACACCTACATTGGAGAATTCATGATTAAAAAAATAATTATTGCGGCAAGTATGGCCGCCGCGTTAACAGGCTTTGCAACATCTGCAAGCGCCGAGTACCCTACTTCACCTGTGCAATTCATTGTGCCCTGGCCACCAGGTGATTTTGAAGATGTACTAACCCGCATGATTGCAAAAAAGATGGAAGAGAAAACCGGTGTTTCTGCGTCCGTCGTTAATAAGCCTGGTGGTGGAGATGGACCATTCCCTGGCGCGCTGGAAGTGCTGAATGGTCCAACGGATGGTTCAATGGTTGGATCTTTCGTTATTGGCGTGCCTGTGGTTGGGCCAGTCATTGACATTGGCATTGAAGAAGACAGTTTTACGCCTGTAGGCATCTTTTTAACCTATCCGTTCGTACTTGCCGCAAGTGGTGATGCGCCATACAGCAACATGGCTGAATTGGCCGAGCACGCAAAAGCTAACGATGTTGTGCTTGGACATTTTGGTGCAGGCCTCACCCCAACCAGAGCCACTATGGCGGCGGCCAAAAAGCTCGACTTTGAATACGCTGATGATTCTGCCTTCGATATGCTCGATTGCAATTCGCTTTCATCAGGAGATGCTGATGTTATCAATACAACACTTGCGCTTATTGAGCCTTGTTTGGGTGACATTAAAGTACTTGCCAATATCGGTTCAGACCCTATTGAAAAATTAGAAGGGGTTGAAACATTGTCTGCGCAGGCAGGCATCAATGATATCGAACTGTGGAATGGTCTGTTTGTTAAAAAGGGTACGCCGCAGGAAGTCATCGATGTGCTTGCAGAGATTGCTGAAGAAACCATGATGGGCGAGGAAGCTCAACAATTGATGAAAGAGACTGGTGCCCGTGTTTACTGGCAGGACGGTGAAGCATCTGCTGCTCGCATAGTGGAAGACAGAGCCAAGAACGCTGAATTAGGTGAGTGATTTAGAGCCGTTGATTATTAAAGGCTAATACGTGTAAGGCTGCTGGTATCCCGGCGGCCGACTTCAACCATCGGGCATTATGCATCTGGCGTTTTTGCGTCTGATATGTACCGTTGTTTTGTGTTGCATCTGTATACTGCGTCCATGAATCCAATTAAGCTTGGCATTCACCAGGTCAATCGTGACAAGACCGTCGAAGTCGGTGATGCGTTTCCTGATGACTCGCATTGATTCAGTGGCATTTTCGATAGTCAGGAGCAACGCTTGTTATTAGTGGTGTAAAGCGATTGACAGTCAGGGTGTCATAGTTAAGGGCGTCATAGTTAAATGAACCGCACCAGAGCGCTATTTTGCGACTTACTGAATTTGCCACGGGGTAAATACATACCACCCGATGTTGCCAAAAGTGGCTCGGTCGGTTTTGCGCGGGCCGCCTATGCTGTCTCCTTTGACAGAGATTTGCTGCCCGTTCCGGGCTGTGGTGTTAATAGCGGTTTGCCGGATATGGAACTTAAACTTGATGATGATCGTCGTCCGTCCTGGCAGGCCGCAACAGAAATTGCACTTGGCGATA
>CAYTJF010000221.1:0-10272 GCA_964437945.1 uncultured Granulosicoccaceae bacterium | reverse complement strand
TACAACGCCGTTGGTGGTTCGACAATTAATTTTCTCGGGCACTGGCCGCGACTGAAGCCATCAGATTTTCGTACCTATACGCTTGATGGCGTTGCACACGATTGGCCAGTCGATTACCACACTCTTGAACCCTTCTATGAAATGAACGATCGTAACACCGGGGTTTCGGGGCTTGGCGGAAACCCGGCGTATCCAGACTACACACCGGATCTTCCGCCAATTCCTATCGGCAAGTTGGGTCAGGTTTTAGCAAAAGGCTTTAATGAGATGGGCTGGCATTGGTGGCCATCGGATGTAGCGATACTGAGTCAGGATAAAGATGGTCGACAAAAATGCGTTAATGCAGGTGCCTGCGATTTAGGGTGTGCATCGGGTGCCAAAGGTGGAACCAACTTCACTTACTGGCCAATGCTTAAGAACGCCGGCGTTGAATTACGTACTGAGTCGCGTGTACAGGAAATTCTTGTTAACGATAACACTGGTGTTGCAACGGGAGTGCTTTACTACGATGAGCTCGGCCAAATTCATGAGCAGAAAGCGGAGCTGATTATAATGGCGTGTAATGGTGTTGGTACACCGCGCATTTTGCTAAATTCCACTTCAAAATTATTTCCTGAAGGGCTTGCAAACCGTTCAGATCAGGTTGGACGTAATCTTATGTTCCACCCGTTAACCGGTGTTGCCGGTGTTTTCGATGAACCAATGGATGGCCATAAAGGTCCGATGGCTTGCTCTATCTTGTCGCAGGAATTTTATGAAAGTGATCCATCACGTGGTTTTGTTCGAGGTTATGGGCTGCATTCTGGGCGTTCAACCACTCCTATGACGTTTGCTCTGGGTGGTTATGGTATCGATCATCCAATTCCATGGGGTGCTGAGCATCGCGACATTATGGATGATGTTTATCCGTATCTTGCAGGGCTAACGGTTGTAACTGAGGATTTGCCTGAAGCACATAATCGTGTAGTGCTGGACCATACGCTCACCGACAGTAACGGTATCCCGGCACCGAAAGTAAACTATTCACTGAGTGATAACACCCGTGCGATGCTTGAGCACGGTACTGAGCGCGCAACAGAGTTGTTGCAAGCTGCAGGCGCCAAGCGTGTGCTTGGTAAAAGTAGCGATGATGTATGGTGGCGTGCTGGCTGGCATCAGATGGGCACATGTCGTATGGGTCATGATCCTAAAAATTCGGTGGTCAATCAATGGGGTCAGTGCCACGATGTGAAAAATCTGTTTATCGTTGATGGTTCGATTTTCGTGACAGCTGGTGCGGTTAACCCAACTTCTACCATTCAAGCCCTGGCGCTGTACGTTGGTGATTGCATCAAAAATAATATGTCGGAGCTGCTTGAGTAAAGCTCATAGCGGCATTGTTTTAGTTACCATAGACACCAATCAGCAACTAACATCCTCCAAGGTGCTAGGCCAGGGACGGCCGGATTGTAACTAACGGTAAAAACACCTGTAGTCCTCATAAGTAACCAGTGCTCTACATGAAAACTGGTGCGAAATCCCATGATTGCCTATAGCCATGAATTGGCGGCTTTAACCAGAAAAATGGCGTAAATCGGGTTTAAAAACACATCTTCTTCTCCACACTCCACCTAATTACAGCATTAAATTGCATGTCACGTGGCACGAAAGTGGCATGAAGGCTCAGACGAATGAGAGCTCTGTTAGTGCTCGGCCCCTTGCCGGAGCCTGAATAGAGCTGATTACCGTATGAATATGACGCTCGGACAGCATCATATGCCAACCAGAACGTGTCTGACAGGTGGACAATTTAATGATAAGAAAATTACCTTTTAACATCGCAACAAGCGCACTAGTGGGTGCCTTTTTGGTTTGTTCGACAGCAACCGCCTCACTTGTGGTTGACGATCTGTTAACCAGCTCAAACCTAACCTCGCCCTGGCTCGAGTGTGGTACTGATTCACAAGGGGTTGACGTTGCCAACCTGGATGCAGGTGGATGTGCATACCGCACAACACCGGCTGAACCCGGTATTACCTATAGCATGACATGTGGTATCACGGTGGTGAAGGCGGCCAGTATCACACTGGCGTTTCTTGATGCCGACGATAATATCCTTGGTAAAGAGGTCACTGAAATACTCGAACATGTTACAGGTGTGTATTCCGCAAGTATGCAAGCTCCCGCTGGTACAGTGACTGCTGCTATTGGCATTTACGGTGAGGAAGGCTCTGGTTTTCAGGACTGCGTGCTTGTTGATGCCCAGCCCATGCCTGAACCAACCAAGGGTTCAATAAGCGGGGTTACCTGGTTTGATGAAAACGGTGATTCTGTTTTCGATAGTGCAGAGAGCATTATTACTGGTACGCCGGTAACGCTTAACTTTAATGGTAACGTGCTTGAGCAAACTGAAACTGACGCAGATGGCAGCTATTACTTTGGCAATCTGGATGTTGACGCTTGTTACACCGTTGCATTTGGTGTTGCTGATAGTACCGTTGAACCTGGTGCGATCGGTGGTGACAATGATGCCGGGGCAAATGGGGTTACCCAGGAAATCTGCTTAACGGATGTAGCGGCTGATATCACTGACGTTGACGCCGCTTTTGTAGCAGTGCCACCACCCGAGCCACCTGCTGATCTGGCCATCTGCGGTGTTGCGTGGTTAGACAATAGCGGTAACGGAATGTTCGATGCGGCGGATACAACCCTGCCAAATGTGAAGGTACGACTAATTGAAGTTGGAAATGGCGTGGTTGACACACTACGTACCAACGACCAGGGTAACTTTGTATTCAGCGACCTGAATCAAGGCGAATACGCGATTCGGTTCGTGACGCCCGATGGTCATGAACCAACGGTAAAGGCCAGTAGCGTGCAAGCCGGTAAAAGCTATATTTTCGCAACGGGTCGAACACCAAATTTTATTCTCTCTGCCGATACAGCACCGGTTGATACGGCGTGTTCTATCCAGCACGTCAATGGTGGCTTTATCGAATTGCCAGTAGCGCTTGAGCCAACCGTTGCTAACGACGATGAAGTTACTCAAGAGGTCGGTACTGATTTCAGTATTGCGGTACTGGAAAACGATGAGGCTTGCGATGGTGTTTTCGAAGTGAATCTGCTTGGTCACAACGTTCCTGGCAATGTCTCATACAATCAGGAAACACAAACTTTTCAAGTCAGTAGCACAACCGCTGCTGGTACTTATTCATTGGAGTATGGTTTGCGAGGTGTCTGTGGTTCCTATGACACGGCTAACGTTATTGTGGTGCTCGAAGAGGTACCGGTAGTGATTCCTCCAAATGCGCCCGATGCTCCTATCTGCCGAATTGAAACGGGCGGTAACTCAAGTAATGGAGGTGTTGATGTGTTCAATGCTGAGCGGGATGGTTTTAGTAGCGAATATAACCTGTACGATCGTAACAAGAACCTGGTCGTCACTGTTAGCTCTGATGACTACACCCATAGGGTTATCATTGGTCAAAACACCGGCCAATGGCGTCGACCGTATATTGGCAACTGGGAAACAGAATGGAATGGTGCTGACTACGGTTACAACCAGATCTCTATTTACTATGCTTCAGCGATCGAGAATGGGCTGGAGTCAGCGCTTACCAAGTGTGATCGCACACTGATTTCACCAATAGCGCTTGATCTTGACAACAAAGGTCGAATTCAACGTGTTCATGGCAACTTTGAAGTCGATTTAAACAACGACGGTATTAAAGAGGCTCTAAGTCAGTGGTTTGCACCTACAGCCGGTATTTTGGTTACTGGTGATGCCGAAGGTCAGATTACCGGGCAACAGCTGTTTGGCAATGTTCCTGGCATGTATTCTGATGGATTCGACGAACTTGCAACACTCGATATTAATAAGGATGGTCAGCTAAACAACAACGAGCTCGATGGTTTGGCCATATGGAACGATTTGAACAGCGACACCATGGTAGACGACGGCGAGCTATCCAGTCTGGAAGATCATCAGATCATTAGCTTGGCTCTAAACCACTATAAATTTATGGCACGTGCCGCCAAGTCTAACGGGAAAAGTATTCTGATAGAAGATGTCTGGTTACCTTATGCCCCCATGGCAGCAATGGTCCGGTAGATTCTGCTAACAAAACGAAAACAGGACGAACGCTTTGGGTTCGTCCGACATTTAACTTTTTCTAAGGCTTTGATATGAAATTTACAAATAAAACTATCGTAACCGGTATCGCACTGTCTGTAACGCTTTTACTGAGCGCCTGTGGTGGTTCAAGTGGTGATTCAAACAGCGGGCCTAATGGCACAATTGTCTCCAACGATTTTTCATTCCCGACGGTATCTGATATTGAGCAAAGGGCGGGCTTGGAAAAACCAACCGGTTCTGCACCTCAATTTTCTGCCCGCCGTACCTTGAGCAAGGGTACGGGTAATCCAATTGAGTTTGGTGAGCCAGTGGTATTGAACTACAACATGTACAGTTGGGCGAGCGGTGAACTGGTTGACTCAACCGATACGCTTGATGAGCCGTTGACGGTTCGAGCTGGAGTGACCAATGGTGTGCCTGAATACCTGACCAAGTCTCTATTGGGCCGTCAGATTGGCGACACGCTACAGCTGGTTTTCAAGCAAGACATGGAAGATCTGCCAGAGTATCTGGACAAGAGTGATGCATACGTTCTGGTTGTCAGTTTGCTCTAACATAGCGTGCTAGGGTCTGATAGTAACGTATGTATCGAAGGCATTAATTTACCAGTGCAACAGGTGCGTCAGATTCGGTAGGCAAAAACAAAAATTTGTTTTGTTAGTGTTAGGTTTCGTCCAGTAAGGTTGTACTAATTAGATTATATTAAGTAGTTAAATTCAAAAGCAGCACAATAACGGGCTGCTTTTGTCAGTATTAGTTCTGAGAACAAGATTCATGTTTCTGCGTTGTGTAGGTGCTACTCACTATTGGACTAATGCATTGCTGTTCTTTCTCTTTCTGGGCAGCAGTAATACGCAGGCAGCCTGGCAGACAAGTTTGAGCGATATGGAAATTCAGGCTGTGAACGTTGCTGCAAACAATCATTTTAGTGCCCAGAATCGTAATGCTCAAAAACTTGATTCGTCGCTACAAACCAAAAATACAAATACGTTCAATACGGAATTGGGTTTCGAAGTACTGTTCATCGAGCTGCAGGAAGTAAAGTTTCGTACTTCTGAATTTCCGCGTTTAGCTGAAGTATATGTATTCAACTACGTCACCGGTATAGCTAGCGTTATGCTCGTTGATGTTGAAAGTCAACGTGTCGTTAATTCCCGACAGATCAATAATATTCATCTACCGCTTAATGATCGTGAGGTACAAGTCGCGACACAGTTGGTGTTGAACAAACAAGCTTTAAAAACCGAATTGGCTTTGGAGTACGAAAAACAGACTGGTAAACCGCTTGTGAGCCTGCAGCAGCTCGATATGAAAGTATCCATCTGGAATCCTGGCAATGCAGGGCAGTATTCTCAAGATTGCAAACTCACACGCTGCGCCCTGGTTTCTCTGTTTACCAAAAACCACTACAACTTCTCAGTTGAGCCCGTGGTGAACCTCTCTACAAGTAGCGTAAACATTGATTGGGTGCAATGACTGGTCGTACCTCAATTACAGAGTTGATGTTAGTCCAGTTTTTTTTCTTCGCGCTGGCGTTGTTTTACGCATCTAGCGCCGTTTCACAGTCATGCACCGATGTTGTGGATGGTCAGGGGAGGTCGTTAAGCCCAAGTGAACTGGAACATCAATTTGATTCAGGTGCGCGCTGGCAGATGTGTTGGCACGTTGATGCGCAGACTGGTTTGACTCTCAGCAATATTGCCTATGGGGCGCCTCAGGAGCCTGTTAGAAAAGTGCTGCAGTCTGCTTCCCTGGCGCAAATACTACTCAAATACGATGAGGACAGGTCTGCAAAACAGGTGTTGTCGGAAGTTGGACTGGGTTTGTCTCAGCATCGAGTAGCCGACGCGCTAAGTTGCCTTGCAGGAGACATACATTCTGGTGAAAATAATTCGGCTATCTGCGTAAAGCTTCGTAACAAAAACAGTTTGACCAGTTTACGTAGAAGCGAATCGATTCGACGTCACGAGCTATCGCTGCATGCTTTTTCCACAGTGGGTTCGCAAAGTTTCGAACAGGTATGGCGTTTCAGCGAAGATGGTCAGATAATACCTGCCGTTCGCATGGGCGGCGAGCTTGACCGGTTTACTCACCAGACTGAGTACGGATCGCCAGTGAAAGACCTTAGGCCGCTCGCTGCCAATGCAAGTTTGTTATACACCTGGCGATTGAATTTCAACATAGCTGACACAGAAAAAAATGACCTGGTGGAGCAAGTTGAGTTTGTACCGCACGAGAATAATACGGTACGCCGTTCAATAGATACGCAATTGATAGGTGTTGAGTCTTTTCACAGAGTTAATCGAACTCGTTTTCGTGGCTGGTTAGTGAAAGATGAAGATCTTTCGTCTGGTTCCACTGGTGCTACGCGTATTGGTTATTACCTTGATCCACAAAGCTCGGGTTTTGATTTTGTCAGTCGTATCATGAACTGGGCCAACTATGATCTGGCGGTATCGCGTAATCGTCAATGCGAGCAGTTGGCATCAGGTAATGATCGATACAATAGCAATTGCGGTAACGATTTGGATGACTTTGTTAACGGCGAATCGTTGCAGGGCGAGGATGTCACTGTTTGGTTTAGTCTTGCCAGACAATTCCTGCCTCGAGCCGAAGACTATCCGGCGATTAGTACTGCTGAAGCGGGTTTTAAATTAATTCCTTTCGACTGGAGTGCTTCAACACCTTTTACTGCACTGGAAGAATAGGCACTGTGCGCATTCAGAAATTTATTGTGATTTTCCACGTCCTGCTGTTTTTTCCGGACTTGGCTAAATCCCAGATGGCATGCCCAGTAGAAAATCAGATTCATGCAGAATTTGATAATGGTGCTGCCTGGCAGATGTGTTGGGACTCACGCAAGCGAGAGAATATCGTACTGAGTGATGTTCATTATCAGCCGGATGGCGGGCAGGCTTATTCTGTTTTTAGCACGCTGCGATTGTCTCAACTGCATGTCAGTTACGACGATAGTAATGTCACTTACAACGATGTCACTGAGTTTGGACTGGGCGGGGGCTACGTTTCTGAGCTTAACGAACATGATTGCCCTGAAGGTAACTTGATTGACATTGGCGGCATTGCTCGTTTGTGTACGTTGTTGTCCACTGGGGATGATAGCTATACCACGCCAACGGAGACTCGGCAATCTCAAAGTTTAAGCGTTTTTTCTGTGTCTCAAGTTGGTGCTTATGCGTATTTGATCACCTGGAAATTCTTTGCTGATGGTTCTGTAGAACCCAGTGTTGGTGCCGCAGGTGCTTTGCAGAGATCATCGGATGATGCACATTCGCCGCACGGTAGAGAACTTGAAGATGTACCAGAAAAAACCTGGTTGTCTCACACTCACAATTATTACTGGCAACTTGATTTTGATTTAGGAACAAACCCTAAAGATGATGTTGTATCAGAGTTGCAATTTGTTACCGACGCGGCGGGACGCCGGGCTCGCAAACTAACGCCGTTACGCGTAGAAGCTGCAAGAGCGATCGACTCACAGAATATGAGGTCATGGTTAATCAGTGATGAGGATGATTTTTCACTGGCAAGTACCGGGTACTTGATTGAACCACAGAACTATGGCCATAAAATGGTTAACAAAGTCGCCGACCCCTACACCGAATTTGACTTCTTTGTAAGCAGACAAAACGATTGCGAGCGATTCATCAGCCAGAACAACAAGTATTACCCTGATTGTGGTGAGAACGTTTTGCAGTTTGTTAATAACGAGAGTTTGATCGGCGAGGACATCGTGCTTTGGCATCGTATCTCGTTTCATCATGTGCCCAGAAACGAAGATCGTCACGTGATGCATTCGCATTGGGATGGATTTGTCATGCAGGCAAGAAACCTTCATGTGCAAACCCCTGGGCATAGTGGTAAGGAGTCGGCTTCGGTTTTGGCCGCCATGGCAAGTACGCCGATTCTGTTAAATGACTCTGTTGACAAAAGAAAGTCGAGTTTTGGATGTAGCATTAGCGGTGACCGTGAGCAAAATTCAAATTTGGGCGTTTTGCTTTTGCTGATGATGGGTTTTAATTTCAGGCGACGCTATTGTCGCCATCAGGTGGACCATCAGACCAGCTGATAACCTGTCATGTCGATGGGAACTGCCAGCCCATTCCAGGTGGTGTTGTAGATATTTGGGCCTGTAATGCTGATGGTTACTATTCTGGATATGACAACAGCCCGGATAAAATGCCACCGGTATTTCGTGCCATACTGTTCGGACATATTGAATCTGATCTTGAGTCACGGTTTTGCCGCGGCGCTCTTAAAACCGATGCAGATGGTATTGCCGAGTTCGACACCATCTATCCTGGATTTTATTATTCACAACCAATCCATATTCACTTTAAAGCACATGTGGATGGTAAAAATCTTCTTACCAGCCAGGCAAATTTATCTGAAGCATGGAATGAGCGAATTATGGATACTGCGCCATACAATGCGCAACGTCCCATTAAGCGCGTTATAAAAGAAACTGGTTTTCCTGAAATGCGGATTGTTGAATGTGGTGATCGTTTAGTTGCTGCTCTGGATTTGATAGTTCCTAATAGCGGTTAAATGTGCCAATCCAGTAAGCTGATATATAAATATTGGAGGCAATAGCGTAACGTATTAACCATTTATTATTATGCTTCCGACCTTGCAATCATTCAGAGACATCTCCATATAGGTGTCTCACTACAGGAGACACATAGATTGAGTGCGTTTAACGAAATAAAAAAAGCAGTACGTAAAGTAAGCGGCCGTCCCGCACCTCGGGTTTTAAGCTTCAAGAATGCAAGCCACCTTACTCCGAATATGATTCGTGTCACCTTTGCAGGGCCGGAACTTGAAAATTTCCCAAGCGGACGTGAAGGAGGCAACTGCAAGATCATGTTGCCAGAGCCCAACGAGAGTCGAGAGCATTTTTCTGCTCGCTTATCGTCAGGTTCTGCACTCGCAAAACGAACGTACACCGTTCGCAGCTACCGACAAGATTTGCAGGAACTGGATATTGACTTCGTAGCCCACGGTGACAGCGGTCCGGCATCCAGGTGGGCAATGCATGCAAAACCAGGAGACTTTCTTGGCTTCGCCGGTCCCAGCGCGCCAAAGGTAAATCACTTTGAAGCGGACTGGTATCTCTTTGCTGCTGATCTTTCTGCGCTTCCGATGGCAGCTGCAACTCTTGAAGCCATGCCTCGTAATGCAACAGGCGTTGCTGTTTTCGAAGTAACCGCAGAGGAAGACCGTCAACAAATCAATTCTCCACCGGGTATTGATATTCACTGGTTGGTCCAACCTAATCCACACGTTGCATCGACCCAACAAGAAGATTTTATTCGCGCCATTGATTGGCCTGAAGGTCGTGTACAGACTTGTGTTGCCGGTGAGTCCGCTGTTATACGAAGTCTACGCGATTACCTCTACAACGAAAAAAAGATTCCTCGTAATGACGTCTATATTTCCGGTTACTGGAAAATAGGCTTAGTGGAGGATGAACATCAGAAGTTTAAGAGAGCTGGAGGATGAACCCAATTGGTGAACCTGTTGTGGACAACAGCCACGAGCAGATTCTGCCAAACATTCAGATGATGTGTTGCGCTGTAACTACTGTATCCCCAGAATAAAATCGGCACATCGATCACCCAGCATCATAGCCGGCGCGTGTGTCAGCGGTGGTGTTATAGACAGCACACAGATTAATCAGCGTGTTACTAGCGCGGTAAACGCGACTTCAACAAAAATGGCATCATCGGTCCAGGAGATTCGATTTCTCTCTGGTGGCAACAAGCAAAAAATCTGTTTTTCCAGGTGGCTCGATGCCGATCTGCAGTTATTATTGCTACTGGAACCCACGCGAGGCACCAATGTTCATGCCAAAGCGGATATTTACCGAGTTATTGAGACCATGGCGAGCAATGGTGTGGGCGTACTGTTGCTCTCCTATGAAATTGATGAAGTTATGTTACTGGCTGATCGCGTTATCACGCTATACCAGGGTCTTGCGTTAGGTCACTACGCGCACCCGAATTTTGACAAACAGAAAATACTGGCTGATATGGCTGGTGCTACTTAGGGTAAGAGATTGTATAGTGTAGGTGGTTGTATAGTGTAAGTGATTGAATTACGCAGGTGATCAATTAAGCGCAGGGTGAATTATGAGCGAA
>CAYTJF010000220.1:0-10294 GCA_964437945.1 uncultured Granulosicoccaceae bacterium | reverse complement strand
CAAACTTCCTGTAGACCCTGTAACCGGTGCGACAATTTACCCGGAAAGCGAAGCAACTGAAGGCGAAGCCGCTGAAGGTGAAGCCGCTGAAGGTGAAGCTGCTGAAGGTGAAGCCGCTGAAGGTGAAGCTGTTGCAGCAGAATCAGACAAACTTCCTGTAGACCCTGTAACCGGTGCGACAATTTACCCGGAAAGCGAAGCAACTGAAGGCGAAGCTGCTGAAGGTGAAGCCGCTGAAAGCGACGCAGCTGGAAGTGAGGCTGCAACAACTACAACCACCACCACTACCGTAGCAACATCCGTTGATCGAAGCAGTTTTAGTCTGGGTGCTATTAGCCGTAAGTTTGGCGGTATTTTTGGTACCACTGGCGCTGTTCTTGGCGGTGTATCAGACGTTGATTCAGCGAACGCTGCCCTGCCAAAGCTGGAAGAAATCTCTGGCAGTCTGGATGGTGCACTCGCCGACTATGACTCTGTACCAGAAGCTGCACGCGGTCCATTGACTAAAGTTGTGGGCTCCGGTTTAGCCAAGCTAACACCCCTCACCGATACCGTGCTGAACAAAGAAGGTGTTGGCGATGTTCTTGGTGGAGTTATCGGACCTATGATGGATAAACTCAAAGGTATTGCTGAATAACCAGCTTGAAGGCTGCGCCTTTGATGGCTTAGCCAAGTAAGTAGTACCCAAGAAAAAAGGCAGTCGCTACTAATGCGACTGCCTTTTTTAATGCTTGTAAATTTGTTGAGTTTGAGACTAAACCATACTACAACACGCCGTGTCGCGACATAGCGTTATCTATCGCTTCAACCACTTCATCCAGATCGTCTGTTGTGCAGATCAATGCCGGGCTAAGGCAAATGGTGTTATTCAATCCATCAAGGCTTCGATTGGTTCGACCGATGATGACACCCTGCTCCATACAGTCTGCAGCAATCTTCGCTAACACAGTCTCAGGTACTGGTTCCTTGGTATTTCTATCCAGAACCAGCTCCATGCCACAGAAAAGACCCTTACCGCGAACATCGCCAATGATCTTGTATTTGTTTTGCAGACCACGCAACTTCTCAAGCAAGTACTCACCCATCTGAGTACAGTTTTCGAGAAGATTTTCATTTTCAATAATGCGCATGTTTTCCAACGCTGCAGCAGGCCCTGAAGCACAACCACCAAATGTACTTATGTCGCGGAAGTAATTCATATTATCGTCACTGTCTTTAAATTGATTAAAGACTTCCTCTGTAGTGACGGTACACGAAATTGCTGCATAACCGCTGGCAACACCTTTGGCCATTGTGACGATATCTGGCTTGATACCGTAATGCTGATAGCCAAACCAGGTGCCAGTTCGACCAAGACCGCACACCACTTCATCTATATGAAGCAATACATTGTACTTTTTACAGATCTCCTGGACCGTTTCAAAGTAACCTTCTGGCGGCGTGATAACCCCTCCGCCGGCGGTAACGGGTTCGAGTACCAGAGCACCCACTGTATCGGGCCCTTCAGACAGGATAACTTTTTCGATTTCCAAAGCTGCCTTAACCCCATAGTCGGACTCGTCTTCGAACTGACAACGGTACTGACAACAATGCGGCACTTCAACAAACCCTGGCGTGTACGGCCCATACTGTGCCTTACGCTCAATTTGACCAGATGAGCTAAGCGCCGTGATGGTTGTGCCATGGTAGTCACGATCACGGTACAGGATTTTGTGTTTCTTGCCACCGTTTTTAGCCGCTATTTGGCGAACAATTTTGTACGCCTTCTCATTCGCTTCCGAACCAGAGTTCGAGTAATACACCCGGCTCATACCCGGCATTTTTTCAATCAGTTTTTCGGCAAATTTAATGCCTGGAATATTGCCAGCTGAACCTGCGAAATAACACATTTCAACCAACTGATCTCGAACTGCATTGGCAATACTCTCGCGACCATAACCTACGTTTACAGTCCACACAGCGCCGGAAACGGCGTCCAGATGTTCTTTTCCATTAGCATCCCAAACACGCATTCCATCACCTTTCACAATGACCATCGGATCTTTTGTTTCCAATGGTTTGTGCGGCGTCAGGTGATGCCACATGTGTTTGCGATCGCTCTCGACCAATTCCTTTTTGTCTGCCAAATCTGCTGCGGTGTTCATTTTAAACTCCTGATGATGTTGGTACGAGCGTATCGCAACGTCGTACAATAGGGTCCACGCATTATACTGGCAGAGCAATACCGCACATATGGCACCAGCAAAAAAACCGAGTTGATACCAGTATTAACGTTCACATATCCACCTTGCACAATGTTGGCCACGGTTTAACCAGACCTGAGTGTGTCCTGACGCACAGTTCAGGACTGCTTTTCACATCAAATCGGGCTGATTCAGGGGGAATCAGCGTCATTAGCACCAACGGTGAAACACACCACATACTCAGCAATGATGTGAAAAACCCAATAAAACCCAATGGTATTGCGATGGAACCCAATGGACATTTTTTACTCGCCCATTTAGGTGATGTTGCCGGTGGCATTTATCGCCTTGCACCTGATGGCGCTATTTCAGATGTCGTCACGCATGCGAATGGTTACCCTTTGCCACCAACAAACTTTGTAGCAATCGATGCTATTGGCCGCATTTGGTTAACCGTCAGCACCACTATCACGCCTCGCGCAGATGATTATCGTAAAAACGCTTGCACAGGCTTTATCGCCGTTGCCGAACCAGGGCAACACAATGCACGCATAGTAGTCAATGACCTTGGCTATGCTAACGAGTGCATTGTCGACTTGAACAATAACTACGTTTATGTGAACGAAACTTTTGGTAGACGTCTGCTGCGATTTGACCTGGCAACCGATGGCACTCTCTCCAAACGACATGTTTTCACAACATTCGATTTCGGCACCTATCCGGATGGTCTAACCCTTGAGGAAAATGGCAACCTGATCGTCACCAGTATTGTTAGCAATCGTGTTATCAAAGTATCTGCCAATGGTGAGCAAGAGCTGATACTTGAGGACGCTGATAGTGAATTTGTCGAGGCGGTCGAATCTGCATACCGGTCTGATAGTTTGAGCAGCAAACATCTGGCCAGTACAGGGAACACCGAACTCGCCAATATATCCAGTTTGGCATTTGGTGGCGATGATCGTTCAACCGCTTACATTGGCAATCTACTGGGTAGTTGCTTGTATAGCTTTGACACTGCTATGCGCGGTGTGGCCCCTTCACACTGGAATGTTCCGTTAGGTTATCTGGAAGATTTCCTGAACGTTTAATATGGTTGTTTAAAACAATGAAAAACTACGCTTTAGCGGTATTTCCGGGTGATGGCATTGGCCACGAAGTAACTGACCCCTGCGTTGAGCTTATGCACATAGCCTGCGAGCGTGTCGGGGACATTAAACTTGAAACCAACATCTTGCCTGCCGGAGCAAAAACGTATAAACAAACCGGCGAAGCCTTACCGACAAGCGCTGTTGAGCAAGCGCGCGCAGCCGACGCTATCTTACTGGCCGCCATGGGCGACCCAGAGATTCGTTATCCGGATGGTACAGAGATCACACCACAGATTGAACTGCGATTTATTTTAGGCCTGTACGCAGGCATTAGACCCGTTCGCAGTATTCCCGGTGTACCAGTACCACTTGCAGATAAGCGTGCGGCCAACATTGACTTTGTTCTGATTCGCGAATCAATAGAAGGCTTGTTCGCCCCAGATGCCAAAGGCACACTTGAAGACGATCGAATTGCAACTGAAACTCTGGTTATTACGCGCGATGTATCAGAAAAGCTGTTTAATGCGACGTTCAAATTATGGCAAAAACGCCAACGCCTAAATCGTGGTAGCAATAAGGTGACTTGTATCGACAAGGCCAACGTGTTCGGTGCCTTTGCATTTTTTCGAAAAATATTTTATGAAGTGGCCAGCAACTACGACGCCCCAACGGATCATGCTTATGTTGATGCCATGGCCATGCATCTGATAACGCGCCCGTGGGATTTCGACGTTATGGTGACCGAGAACATCTTTGGTGACATTTTATCTGATCAGGCCGCAGCACTTATTGGTGGTATGGGCTACGCACCCTCTGCTGATATAGGTGATAATCACGCCGTATTCCAACCCTGTCATGGCAGTGCACCAGATATCGCAGGTAAAGGTTTGGCCAATCCAACAGCCATGTTTCTTTCCGGTGCAATGTTGCTCGACTGGCTTGCTGATAAACATCAAGACGAGAACGCACTCAAAGCATCGCAATTGATTGAACAAGCGGTATTTAGTGCATTTGCGAGTGGTCAACTACGCACATGTGAGCTGGGTGGCGACAGTGGCCTTATGGATGTGACAAACGCCGTTACCAATGCGTTGAAAAATAGTTCATTCTGAGATGATATGACAATGGCTGCCACTAAAACACTGCGCGTTGCCGTGATCGGAACAGGGTACTTTAGTCGCTTTCATTACGCGGCCTGGCAACGTATGCCAGATGTTGAACTGGTTGGTCTGGTGACGCTTGATCAATCTGAGGCATTAAACTTTCAAAACGAGTATGGCGTAGACACTATCTACCCCGACTTAACGTCAATGCTCGAGCAAAGTGATGCCAATCTGATCGACTTAGTCACACCGCCTCATACGCATGCTGCTTTTATTCGACAATGTGTCGACAAAAACTTAAATGTTATCTGCCAGAAGCCATTTTGTGGCTCCTACAGTGAAGCTGTTACTACAGTTGACTATATAAAACAACGTGATGGGTTTGTGGTAGTACACGAGAACTTCAGGTTTCAACCCTGGTATCAACAAATCAAGCACATCATTATGTCCGACCAGTTGGGCCAGATCTTCGAAGTCAATTTCGATTTCAGACCCGGCGACGGACAAGGCCCAGAGGCTTACCTCGACAGGCAGCCCTATTTCCAAACGCAGAAACGTTTTTTCATTCAGGAAACCGGCATCCATTTCGTGGATGTATTCCGTTATCTGCTGGGTGATGTTGAGGGTTTGTTTGCGCGATTGAAAAAGCTTAATCCAGTCATAGCTGGAGAGGATGCAGGAGTTGTGCTTATGGACTTTGCCTGTGGTGCTCGAGGTATTTTGAATGGAAACCGATTGAGCGATCATGCCGCCGACAATACGCGCCGCACGATGGGTGAAATGCGTGTTCATGGGAGTCGTGCAACATTGACGCTAAATGGTGACGGTCGAATTCAACTTCGGGAACATGGTAGCAGTCATTGGATTGAGCACCAGTTCGAATGGCAGGACATCGACTTTGGAGGGGATTGCGTATTCAACACCAGCAGGCATATTGCTGATCACTTGCTAGAGGGGACACCGGTGCAGAACCAGGCCGAAGCGTATTTGATCAACCGGCAGATAGAGGACGCTATTTACCAGTCAAACAACACCGGGATGTGGATGCCGATTGACTAAACGAGGCAACCACGCCAACCAATAGACACTGGCAGCCGTGCGTTGCCTTCGTGAACAAATTTGTCAGTAAAGTAAGCCTAGTCAAGCGGACAGTTAAAATAATCTATCAGTCTTGTCCAGAGGATTAGTCCAGAGGAACGCCAGCGCGCGCCGCAAAATACACCGCCTCGGTTCTGTTTCGAGCACCAAGTGCCCGAAATATCGCAGATAAATGCGCTTTGACCGTATTTTCCGAGATGTGCAAGTTCGCCGAAATTGTTTTATTTGGCTTACCCTGCAACAAGTATTTCAACACTTCTCGCTGACGATCAGACAAAGCATTGAGAATCTCGGTTTCCGAAGATCCTGTACCACTTTTGTTGCCAACAACGGTTTGAGCCGATGTCACTTCGCGAGGCAGAAAGATTCCACCTGCCAGTATTAACTTGATTGCCGCGAGCAACTCCTGATGGGTAGCGCACTTAGTGATAAAACCCATCGCACCTTCTTCTATTGCCTGATAGATGGTCGGGGGATCTTGCTCAGCCGACAGCACGATTATCGGAGTACCCTCAAGTTTGCGCTTCACGATGTCGAGTGTATCCAGACCATGCGTGTCAGCCAAATTCAAGTCAAGCAGAACCAAATCGTAGGTGTTCGCTTCAACTGATGCCAGTGCTGCTTGCATCGTTTCCGCATCGTGAATGATAAGTTCCGGGTGTAGACCGGTCAGCAGCAACTTCATGCCTTCGCGGAATAGTGTGTGATCGTCAAGAATAAGTATTTTCATAGGCCTCTACCATCTTTGCCTTCGCAGCGTCGAGTATACACACGAGCTATTCAAACCAAATCACCCATTTATGGTATTTCCACGGTAGCTTTATATTACTTTCGTAGTACTTTTGCAGCACTTTCGCAGTAATCCTGAGCTATCGCTTGGTTGGTTCCGAGGTATTTCTGATATCGGCAATGTTGGTTGGCGCTGCTGACAATCCACCACGTCGTCCGATAACGCAGAGCTACACCCTATCCATAGACTACATGATGCGAACGATAATGGCCATCCAGTCAAGGTAATTATCAAAACGTCAGTCCTATGTTTGCACGAAAATAGTGCTCTCAAGATGCTCGCATTACGTAAAGCATTGAATTAAAAGTGAAACGGGAACATTCATTCTTCAGTATTAATGCCGGATAACATTGAACCAGACGCTAAACTGGTACAATTTGGCTATACATTTAGATTAAAAACTCCCTTGCATACATCATCCCGTCTCACTCCGGTCAACCAAAAGCGCCTGCGAAAATTGCAACGCGAAACCGCTAAAGCCGTAACCGACTTCAACATGATCGCTGATGGCGATCGTCTCATGGTGTGTTTATCCGGAGGCAAAGACAGCTATGTCATGCTTGATATGCTGCGTCATCTGCAGCGCGTGGCACCGATCGATTTCGATCTAATCGCGGTCAATCTCGATCAGAAACAACCCGGTTTCCCGGCACGCGTTTTACCCGACTATTTGCAATCTATCGGCATCGATTACCGCATTGTCGAGGAGGATACCTATAGTATTGTGAAGGAAAAAATACCGGCAGGACAAACTACGTGCGGGCTTTGTTCGCGCTTGCGGCGTGGCATTTTATATAAAACAGCCGATGAACTGGGTGCGACAAAACTGGCCTTGGGTCATCATGGCGACGATATTATGGAAACCTTGCTGCTGAACCTGTTCTATGGAGGTAGCATCAAAACTATGCCCGCAAAGCTGCACGCCGACAATGGCCGCAATATCGTTATTCGACCATTGGCTTACTGTCGTGAATCGGATATTGCCGAACACGCACAGGTTATCGATTACCCCATAATCCCATGCACTCTTTGTGGCTCTCAACCCAATTTGCAGCGCCAGAATATGAAAGCACTGATTAGCGAATGGGAGAAAAATGATCCAGAACGTATTGCGTCATTGATGAGTGCTGTGCGTAACGTTAAACCATCGCACTTACTGGATAAAACACTTTATAACTTTGACGAGAACCATCAAGAAAGCTCACGTGCAGCCCAGCCAGAACCGTACAATTCGTTTAATCCTGCTACCACGGTAGTTCCTCTCCATCGTATGCGATGAAACGCCCACTTGGAAAATCGTGAAGCTGATCAAGTTGAGCAACCAGCAATGCCGCCACCTTGTCTGGTGAGAACAGCTTCTCGGGTTTAACTCGCGCCTGAAAGGGCTTGGATAAGCGCGTATCGGTAGTGCCCGGATGCAACGCCACTACTCTGATATCTGGCGCTGTACGCTGCCACTCAATCGACACATTTTTAAGCACCATGTTTGCGGCCGCTTTTGCGGCTCGATAGCTATACCAACCACCCAGCTTGTTATCTTCAATACTGCCAACTTTCGCAGTGATAGATGCAAATATCCCGCGCTCGGATTTTTTCAATACAGGCCCTGCATACTTGGCGAGAAGCAGATTCGCAAGGCAATTAATATCCATGTTTTTGCGAAAATCTTGAGGATTGAACTGAGTAATGGATTTCTCAGGCTTGGTATTGGCATCGTGCAAAAAACCGGCGCAGTTAATCAGCCAATCGAGCTCTTCAATGTTTGAGAGCCAACGCTTTACACTGGACTCATCAGTGGCATCGACCTGCGACCAGTGTATCCGAGTTGCTGCTTCGGATTGCTCCGCACCCACAGAAGTTATCACTGGCGAAGATGTCACATTGTCCGGTGTTAAAACTGGCCGACTCACCCCAGGTGAATCTGCAGTACCGGTGGAATGAACGGATGACTGACAGTAAGTTGCGTGAATGGTCTGGATATTGGTACTGGCACTCAGATGAGCGAGCAAGGCGGCACCAATGCCGCCGCTCGCTCCAACGAGCGCAACTTTAATCATTATTCCTTACTTTAGCGAGTCAAAAGACTTAGTGAACCCGCTCAATGAAATAATAGCCGTAACATCTCCCTGATTTGCAGCGACGACAGAGACGTTCGCATTGCTGCCTTTTTTGAATCGGTCAATCAACGACTGATCCACCGGTTCCCGCACCAGACAACCCTGCTCAGTACAGATTTGAAATGGCGCCGATTCTCCTTGAGCTGAGTCTATTTTGACCTCCAGGCCCGATGTTAGTACAACACCCAGAGGTGTAATAAAATCCACCACGGCGATGGCCGTTCTGCCATCGGCCTCAAGTGGTGCTGGTAGTTTTCTCACGACCATTTCAAGGATTGGAGTGCCTTCTTTATCCTTGCCAATTTGCGCCATAGCGCAATCAGCACCTTCCACACAGCTCACTTGCCAGGCACCATTGGAAACGACGCCCTCAGCTGGGGCTGGTTTAGTCTGCGCCGGCGCAGTTTTGGCCGCGTCCGGTGTGGCAGGCCCTGCTCCCAAGTCAAGCTTAGGGGTCGGTGTCTCTGGTGCTTCCTGGCCGAGTTTGAGCCCTGTCGATTGCGCTCCGGCAACCAGGGCGAAAGTGGTACAGGTTAGGCTTATCACCAAAGTTGCTAGGAGTTTTAAAATTGAATTCACGGAAGTTCTGGCCTCAAACATTAAAATGGACGAAAAGGGATACGGAACATAAATTAAGTTGTAAGAAACACGACTTATCTACTATTTATCTACTATTTATCTCATATTTGTTTCACAACCAAGTATTTCTACTAGCAAGTCTATCTCTACTTTCAAGTCGCAATTGTAACTATGTAAGTGTAGATTTCAGCATGGCTGCATGCAAATTTGAACGCTCGTTCAAGTTACACCACACTAGAGCCTGGACTTGGCGTACTGTGGTTACCAAACTGACATCCACTACAACTTTGCCGAATCAGGAAAAGCAAGCATGAACCAGCTCCAAGCCGACGACCCCATTATAGAGATTGAATCTCAGCTATGGCAGCTGCGATTGCGTCCGGAGATGGGAATGCAAACACAAGTTTGCAGGGCTTATCATGCACACACCTGGCACGATATTATGCCCGATTGTTCGGCCGCAGATGCCCCACTAAACGCCAGCAATTTCCATATGCTGCCCTACTCCAACCGCATCAGAAACGGCCGATTTTCCCATGAGGGTGTTGCGGTACAACTAGAGCACGCCGAACAACATGCCATCCACGGCGCTCTGCGAGAACGGCCATGGCATATAACCGATCAGACAAAAAACAGCGCAAGTGCTGAATATGACAGTCGGAATGATGGAAAAATTAATTGGCCATGGCCTATCCAGGCAACGGTTAGCTACTCGCTCATCGGGCAAAACCTGATAAGCCGGATGACGCTGACCAATCACGGAGAGAGCTCCATGCCAGCTGGCATGGGGTGGCATCCCTACTTTTGCCGTAGTGTGGCAGGAGCCAGCCCCAAGTTAACCATTGCGGCCAATGGCGTTTATCCTGATACCAATGGCGATTGCTTGCCAACCGGAGCTGCGATCAAACTGCCAGCGCAGCTTGAATTTAGCGATGCGACCGATCTGAATCCTGATCAAAGAATTGATCATTGTCTGACAGGCTTTACCAGCCCTGCCACCATTGCCTGGCCAGACGCTGGCATAACCATACAAATGCATGCATCGAGTAACTGCTCTCACATTGTGCTGTTCAACCCGGATGCCCCCTACTTTGCATTAGAGCCGGTTACCAATGCGAACGATGGGGTCAACCTGGCTGACAAAGGGGTCGATTCTGGAATTGTTACTTTAGCCGCAGGGCAGACGTTGAGTGCTGAGATGACGCTCCGATTGGTTCAGTAGCTCGCGACATTAGCAAGCCGGGAGCATTAAATGGAATAGTTCACCAAAATCAGCCGCACCACTGGTGGTCCAACCACATGATATGTTCGGGTTCAGAGCGTCACAGCCGTTGTC
>CAYTJF010000219.1:0-10315 GCA_964437945.1 uncultured Granulosicoccaceae bacterium | reverse complement strand
GGATAATTCTTGGGCCTTATATAGAAGACGGTTTGGTTCAATCCATCATGATAGGCGGTGCATCAGGCAGCGTGCTCTCGTATATGACTCAACGCCCTATCAGTCTATTTCTTATCGCACTGTGCATCGTTTCCGCGAGCTGGCCATTGCTGATAGCATTGAAAAAATCATGGGCCTCCAATGCAAATAACACCGAGACGATTCACAATGTCACACCTTCAATAGACAAACCTGGTAACGATGATGAAATTAGCGCGAATGGACGCAGGCGATTGAACAGCGACCTGATCATGG
Organism: uncultured Granulosicoccaceae bacterium; assembly: GCA_964437945.1. Lineage (GTDB taxonomy): Bacteria > Pseudomonadota > Gammaproteobacteria > Granulosicoccales > Granulosicoccaceae > Granulosicoccus. The sequence continues at coordinate 10,021 of CAYTJF010000219.1, read as the reverse complement.
GTTGTGTGGCACTGCTCATTGCAGTGGTGGTTTGGAGTAAGTCGTTTGGTTTAAGTTATCACGGCAATGTATTTATTCGCAGTGCAGCCTTGGTGCTGGCAGTTCTTGGCGCAGTAGCAATTATTAAAGGCTTTATCAATCCGGATAAAAATCATTTTTTTAATTCTTTGGCTGAGAAACACCGGATACTGCTAGCGCTTGCGATGTTGGCGGGGTATGTAGCACTGATTCCAATCGCTGGATTTGTGTCTGCCAGTATTGTTTTCTATCTTCTTTTTGCTCTTTCTCTACAAACGCATGCCCAGTCTTTCAAGTCTGTTAGCCTACTGTTATTACAAGCCATCGCTGTTGTAGCAGTACTGTATCTGCTGTTTAACAAGCTGTTACAAGTACCATTGCCCGCAGGAATTTGGGCGAATGGCTGATTACCAGCCAGTAGTACTTACATAATAAATGGCCGTACTGAAGCATTACCTTACGTAACATACTGGTTACGTACATTTATATAAATATTCCGTCGAAATTTGAAAGCTAACGTTTCGCGCGCAGTAGTAGCTTGAAGGTCACTATGCGGACCCAAGCCAAAGACCACACAATGGGTCGCTTTCTTCGTTTTATCGAATAAATGCCGGGAGATTTCTAATTATGTCGTGTAATTTTACTGCAGCCGCAGCGGCAGACAACAGGGAGAAAGTTCTTATTGTCGTTTCGAATACCTGCAAACATCCAAAGTTGGGATTGCCAATGGGATTCTGGTCGGCCGGACTCACCCACCCCTATGCAGAGCTCCTGAACCACAACATTGACGTAACTATTGCCAGTATCGATGGAGGAGAAGTGACATTCGACGACTACTCGGACCCGCGCCATGAAAGTCGTTACTCTGAACACGATTTAGTCAGTCTGGCGTTTATCAATTCACCAGAGTATTCGGAGCTACTAAGGTCCACTGTTTCCATCTCAAGTGTAGACGTACAAAACTTTGACGCCATCATCGTTGTCGGCGGACAAGCAACCATGTATACCTTTCGGCAGAATGAAACTTTAAAAGATCTCATTCTCGCGTTTTTCGAATCTGGCAAGCCAACCGCCGCATTGTGTCATGGTGTCTCTGCTCTCATGGACATAAGGCAGGCAAACGGCTCCTATCTTATCGACGGTAAAACCATCACCGGATTCTCAAAAGCTGAAGATGACTTTGCCGATCAGACAATCGGTGTACAGTATTTCGATTGGTGGATTGAGCCGACAGCGGTTTCTCGTGGTGCGAATTATGTTCAGGGTGGTATGTGGGCCGACTTTGCCACTTCCGATGGTAATTTGATCACTGGACAACAGTACAATTCAGGCGCGAGTGTGGCGCAGATGGTGATTGAGCAGTTGTCTAACCAAGTGTGCCAACAAGTCACGCTAAACTATCCTGCTCACTGCAGCTCACACTAGTGAAAACTAGCTACCAGTTGACATCCATGACAGCTAGCGATTTTTCGACAGATAGAAGTCTCCGGACTTATCTTTTCGGATTTTTGCTGGCGTAACGCCATATTTAGCCTTCATCATGGTTGTAAGGTGTGCCTGACTAGAGAAACCGCACTTATAAGCAATTGTTGAAATCAACTCCGAAGTAAAAAGCAACATGCCGTGAGCGCGCTCGCATCGACGACGCTTAACAAAAGCCCAAACCGACTCACTAGTGACCTCTTTAAAACATTGAGAAAAATAGCTTGGACTCATGCAAGCCACTGCGGCCAGCTCAGCCACCGAAAGTTCACAGCCAAAATTGGCTTCGATATAATCTATTGACTGTTTTATACGACTTTGCGTGCCAACTGTCGATACAGGAATACACCTTTGATCAAATGGAAGACCAGTGGAAAACAAGGCCAATGAAAGGCCCTCGACATAGAGCGGATCAATGGATGGCTGCCTCAAATGCTGTATCAACAAACGCCCCAGAATAGCGGCTTGCCGATTCTGCGCGTAGGGTACCAGCTCGTGCAACAATTCTTGCTTGCCGATCAGCTCGGGTGCCAGATCAAAAGCTTTACCGGGCTCCACTTCCATTAGCAGACCCCACATATAATTCGATACTTTTATTCGGAAGTCGGATGTTGGTGGAAACCAGGCCAACGAGTTCTTTTCGACTTGGATGCTTTGCATTTTGTCGCTGTTGAAGGCAGCTTCTGATTGAACATCGTTAAGATTGATGTCCAGCAGATAGCGATCAGTACCGTAGTGAATATCAATATCGCCAGGTTCCAGCGCAGCTACTCGAATCCCCGCCAAAGCGCAGCTGTGCTCCAAGGTAGGGACTGTCCCCTTCCATTCAGCCTCTGGAAGATTAAATTGCTGGTCGAGTTCCATTAGATTCTATTTCAATCCCTTATTGAATGGGCTGCATTGCAAGAGTAAATATTAGCTATATTTCCAGCGACTGAGAGTATGCACGCACTCGAGCGTATCCTCGATTTCTAAAATTTCCGACTCGACTTAAAAAGGCAATGTCAGCAGCAGACAGCTGTTGACAAATTCGAACAAGATCTTCATTTTGCTCGGATCCATGCAAAGTATGAAGATATGCTATGTCATGATGAAGCTGAGTCCGAATAAATGCAAGCTTGAGTCGTGGTTGTGAGTTAGCATTAGATTGTACTAATAATTTCTCTGCTCGACCTATCATATTGCGAGCTAAACTTAAAAGATTTACAGCTCTTTTAAAATAGTCCTCCTTAACTTGCAAAATCTGTTGTATATCAAAAGCGCGACTAACCTTCATCGCTTTTTCAACATCTTTGTTAATACGGGCAATCTTTTTAATTTCATCACTGGCAGCGTCTTTTAACAAGTTTGCCTCCATAATAAAACAATGTGCTTTGTTCATAGGAAGCTGCCAACCAATTCTTAACTGCATATCGCACACTCTACGAGCGAATTTTTCAAATGGCGTTCGTTGTAGTGTGTCGGTAATTGCATTCTGATTTTTGTAAATTGAGTTAAGCTGCAGGGCCAAACTAATCGAACAATACGATAATGAGGTAAATTGTGTCGATATAAGCTCATCAGGCCTGGTGCGATTAACCATCGCCCTGATTCGTTCGATTGCTAACGTAAGACCAAATGCATTGAGCCTAAGTTTATCCGGACTGTGACCCTTCCCGGCCAATCTTTTTACAACAGCCCATACCTTTTCATTCCACTCGTCAGGATTATCTGTTGAGTATGTTTTATCTTTGCTAGAATGGGGGCCAGGCAACTCCATGTAGTCGGCATAATTGCTTAACACATCAACAATACGAGTGAAAAGCCTCGTTAACTCCTGCAGCTCTTTCGACCCTTCTTTTACTGAAACTAAGTCAACAATAGCTATTTCTATATCTGAATCAATATTCCAATCCTCAAACACATCCGGCAAATCGCATTTGGAATTGCTTAGTACTTTTTCAAGGTTTATCCTGAATTTATCAGCAAGCTCAACAATAGAGCTAACGCATACCAGTTTTTCAGCTATGTTTACGATAAGTTCATCAATATCCAAATATTCAATTTTCTGGTTCAACAATCGAAGCAGTAGATTAAGCGTTTTCAGCCTTTGTAAATCCATCTCTTCTGATATGTTTACGTACTGAATTATTTGTCTATCTAACGAGTCGAATTTTATTATTTCCGTTAGTTCAGGCTCCGTTATAAGGTATTCAAACAAATAGTGGTGGGCAGTGTCGGCTTCACTGCGAGACAGATGTGACAAAACCATATCGTAGCCGTATTGATGTCGAAGCTTGCCATCACCCGATGCATCATTTGTCAGTCGTTTTGATTGTCTGGAAATATGACCCCATACACCTTTCTGTTTCTCTTTCTCTTTTCGAGTCCACGTGAGTAACCAGGGGTTTTCCAGCACCCTAAGCAGAGCGATTTTCAAGTCCGCTAATCCATGCACTTTGGATAATCTGTATGCGCCCCTACCATCCAGTAAATCACAATAAATCATGTAATAGACGAACCGCCAGAAATCGCGATTAGAACCTCGACAATCCAGATCTCGAGTACCAAACTCCTGCTCGATCAGCACCATTTGCTCTAAGCCTGACGAATCATTTAGATCAAACCTGAGACTCATAAGCCCGTGATATATCGCGTTGATACTGTTATGCCATTGACGAATGTTTGCAGATTCCTTCACTTCCCCGTGTCGAAGTTGAATAACCTGATGCTGCACTGTGATTTCACAGAGCAACCTATGGACAACTTCGGCTCCAAATTCAACTTCGTTTTTGTCAATAAGATCAAGAAGCGTTTCTCTGATTTCCGGGTAGCGAAAATCCAGAGCTGAAAGCGAGCGATATTGCACATCATCAAGCGTCACATACTCGTCTTCGCTCCAATCAGCTAATACTGAATTAACCCAGTACTCTTCTCTGTGATCACCGCTTTCAGTTCCTTCCACATACTCCTCTCTTATAAAACCAAGGATACTTCGCATAGATAAAGCAAAATCATTGACATGGTTAAACAGTGAGCCGTTCAACCCGGCATACGACAGACTTGGAAGCCGCCGAGCATTCTCCGGAAACACATATTGCATCCGGCGAACAATCCGCTCGACTGTTTCATAACGAATACCTTCTGGCGTGATTGAGATTAGTAGAAATAATTCTCGCCATAGTGCACCCAACTCTGAAGAGGCATGATCGAATATATGTATTAGGGTTTGACAAGTTATCTTTATGCTACTTTCTGGCTTCGCGGCAGTGGCGTAGTCTTCAAGCAATGCATGGATCGATTCATCAGTTATGGCTGAACTACTATTACTGTCGTTATTCAAAGCATCTGCCACAGTGAATATCGCACTGAGTAAGCTATGAACTGTGTCATTTCTATCAATATACTGACCAGCCCTTGATGCAAAAACATTTTCGACCCGCAGGGCATGGTCCATCGAATCTTGTAACGATCCCCAATACCTGTTCAGTACACGATTATCCCTGTCCAGTTTGTATTGCAATCCGGTTTTTTCCACCAGAGGCATCGATGATGTTAACGGTTGGTTCATTATCTCTGGCAACGAATGTAAATCAGACTGATAATTTGAAAGACTGACAGCCTGATTAGAAGTAATCAATATTCGATTTTGAGCAAACTGATCGAGCCCGGTTGGCACTTCATCCATACTCAAAACCGGTTCAAGAAGTCGGGAAATAATATAGAGCCAATGATCGTCTCGAATTTGTCTCTCTATGCGTTGTCTTTCACTACCGGCATTAGCCTGTATATACAAGCCATCGATAATAAAAATACAAGGTGCTGTCTTTATTTTTTCTCTTATCTTGTTTAAGGTCAAATCGAAATCAGCATGTGAAATTTTTTTCACACCGCGGGCAGCATCGTACTTATCGCCGTACATAACGTAGGCGAATAAATGCCCCATAAGCATTTCAAGCGACAACGCTTTCGACTCTGCCTGAACTTCGCCAAGATTGTTAACTCGTAAACAAGACCGTAGCGGTAAATATATAACCGGCAAATTAGATTTATTCGTTTTCCAAAATTCGCGCAATATTGTTTCGCTGAAAGCAGTTAACGCATCCCAGTTGGCACCATGTACATTAATTAGCATGTGTGAGCCGCTTACCAACGCTTGTTCAACGTCGTTACAAAGTTGATGTCGTGCATCAAATTCACGAGTTACTAACGCCCGACCAGTATCAAACGGGTGATCTTGCTGAACATTACTTAGTCGATTGAGAAATTTCTCTAATGCCTCCTCGCCCTTATATTCAACCAGTAACCTTCCAATGTCTTCTGGTGGTATGCAGTTAGCGGGGTCAATTTCATACCGCTTTGACAGGAGTGCTCCAAACCCCACCAATACCTGATCACTTCGAGGACTGACATTAAAGTCATTGTCACTGATTAGACTGATAGACACTTTTAAACTTGCCAGCTTCGATTGCACATCTTGCCTGGTACACGCTTTTTCGTAGTATTCCAAAACAGAAGACAAAGTTTGAAACTGCGGGTCGCCTGATTCCAACAAATGGTTGACGATCAAACGAAGCTTTGCAATCAGTGGTAACTCAAACTCTTTTGTACAGAGTTTGCTGGCCAATGCTTTAATCTGTCTTGGGGTGGCGGGCTTTTCGTTCTCGTCGCATGGAACAACCGGATGCGCACCGGTAGCTGTTCCTCTTAACCACTGATGGTATTCGAGCATCGATGACCACTGTGATTTGACTGTGTCAGTGCTGGCAGCGGGCCTTCCAGACCTATCTGCCTTATCTGATATTAATTGCTCCATCTATAAATTAAATCAAATAACTATAGTTAGCCTCAATTAGACATCCGTATTAATCTACATTTCAAAGGCTTACGTTAATATAGTTATAAATTATATTTAATATATTAATTAAAGTTCACATTATTTTTATTTCTATACTGCAATTGAGGACGCTGAACTGCGTTTGTCGGTATGGAGGTTTACTAATGAATATAAGAAACGATTCAAACTTAAATAGCCCAAGTGAAACAAAAACAGGGTTTCCTGCTAGTAAAAAATCCGCCTTGCATCGACAGAGTGGCTTTTTTAGCACCTCATTGTTTCTTGTTAATCATCAGTACCGGACACGGATTGAAAAACTGGCTGGTATTGACGCGAGCGAATCCGTAGCCAATCTGATTAAGAGACTTGAACCAAACTTGTCAGGGATTGATGCTGCAAACAAGGTCAACCCTGGCCCGGATGAAAAGATAGCAAGTGAATTTCGTGAGCTTGCAAGTCATCTGTACCACGCCATGAAGAAATTGGCTCAAGACGTTGTTGCACGCTTAGTTCAAAAATCACTGGAGCTAGATTTGGCGATCGATTCTGCTGACCGGAAAATCAAAGACTATAAAGTACGAGCACCAGAGCAATTGAATACAGTCTTTCTGAAGGCCGAATTCAAGCTAAGACGAGCAAGCAGTAACGAGCTTTCAGAAGAAAGGCGATTCGAACGGTTTCGTTATCTGAACAAGTTACAGCACCGAGATCCACGAAAAGTGTCGAGGTTTTCTATCATGCTGATTAGTGCATTGGCTGTTTTGATCATTGGTGTTGAAACTGTTTTCGGCAGTGAACAATTGAGTGAGCTTTTCATTGGCAACACATTAGAAGGTTTCATGTTCGTACTGGCATTCGTAGTAGCGAACCTGATCTTTGGCGGCGTTTTTGTTGGCCGATTCGGGCTTAGGTATCTGGTCCACGAAAAGTTAGCAAAAAAACTGTTTCCCGGTGTTTTTTGTATGTTGCTGGGCATAATTGGTACTTTTGCAATTACATTTTATCTGTGTCTGTTGGTTGCAGCAATAGAGCGATTACCGTCGACTACGAGTGATCTCGGAACTTCAGCGACCGCTTTAACGGCACAGCACGAGGCCGATCGGCAGCAAGCGTTTATCAATGCGAAAACACATTTTGTAAATTTGCAGGGTACTGAAGCGTCCAGCAGCAAGTCACTGAATATCGTTTTGGCCATACTGTTGTCTGCAACGATGGCTTATGTTGGGGCGCTGCACGCCAGCGATATCTACCCTGGTTACAGCACTGCTGATCGGGCGCTGCAGAGTGCGCAAAGTAAGCGGCGGTCCGGTGAGGTTAAGGGGAGAAAAATGATCACTAACGAAGAACGAAAAATCGTTGCTGATCTGCGTAATTCTCTGCACGCTACCAAATCGCTGGCTACTGATGTTGAGTCAGCAATTGTCAATATGAAGGTATTTGTCAACGATGCAGCCGATGTAACTGGCGCGCAAACAGAGGGTTATCGACAGTGTGTATCACTCTATTGTCGAAGCACTGCAGTGCCACACGCAGACAGGTTTGCTGGCTCAGTTGTATTGACTGAACCGTCAATATTGTCTGACGACGGCACATCACCTGCACATGAGGCAAAGCTTGACGAAAGTTGCGCTGATCGAGTTAGAGCGACAGCTAACAATCAACGAGCTGCAGCAGATAGATTTACTTCAACGCTTATTGCGATGCGAGTAGAATCTGAGGAAAATCTTCGCGAGTTCAACGCTATGGCGACAGAAAAAAGTGCCGCGGCTGATACACAACTGAATCGTCAGAGTTTGACTAACGAAGAACTGGATAAGCTCATTAGCGAAATCAAGCAATGTGCTGCAGAGTACAAGTCAAGACTGAATCTGGAGCAACATGAACATTGACGGTCTTTCAATAACCCGTTAGATTCATATACGGCATACTACTGAAAAGGAAACCCATCAACTATCACAAAATGTGACATAGTTGATGGGTTTTCAAATCATGTAGTTATGACATATCAAACGCAATCACATTTTTAAACGATAGCACCCATTCGCTGATTCTACTTCCGCCATTGTTAATAAAACTCCTCGACCATGGAAAAAGACAACATACAAACCCGAGTAGCTACAAACGATGAGCTCAGTCTGTTGCTGTCATGGGCCCAAAGTGAAGGCTGGAATCCTGGTCTTGATGACATAGATTTGTTTTACGCAACAGATCAGTCTGGTTTCTTTGTAACACTGCTTAATGAAACACCCGTTGCCGGCATTTCTGTAGTCAAATTAAACTCAGAACATGCCTTCCTGGGGCTCTACCTTTGCACACCAGAACATCGCGGCAAAGGTTATGGCATGCAGACGTGGAACACGGCCATAAAATCTGTCGGTGCACGCAGTATCGGACTGGATGGCGTTGTCGCACAACAAAGTAATTACTTACGCGAGCATTTTGTTTATTCACATAGAAATGTGCGATTCGCTGGTACATTATCAGATAACAAACGTTCAGACAGCAAATGTAAAGTTCCCAATAAAGCACTCACCATCGTTGAGGCAAGTAATGCCCACCTCAGCTCATTGACTTTATATGATGCCGATGTCGGCGGTATCAAACGCGAGGACTTTTACCGAGCCTGGCTCACTCGCTGCAATTCCAGACAATCTTTTATCGCCCTGGTAGGTGACACTATTGTGGGTGCAATCGGTATAAGACAATGCATTGAGGGCTATAAAGTCGGGCCATGGATAGCGGATGATCAAACCATTGCACATAAATTGTTTAGCAAAATACACGAATATATTGGCATTGAATCACTGATGGTTGATGTGCCAGAATCAAATCAGATTGCCATGGGCATGATGAAACAGCTTGATTTGTCACCCATATTTGAGACAGCCCGTATGTATCGAGGCCAACCGCCGGTATTAAATTCTGAAAAACTGTTTGGTGTTGCCACTCTTGAGCTTGGTTAGCCAGAGATACCAATACCAGTCAGCTCAACACTTTCCCAAGGACATTCCTTAACAGCTGCGAAACATTATTGTCAAAGTTATTCCACCCCAGGCTTCCGCAAAACGTTATCGAGCCGGTTGCGAAAACCGAACCACCACCAGGGTAATCAATCCACACCATGTCAGCGTGTTTGGTATCAACTTCTGACTTGCCGGATAGATTTGCCAGATGCGTCAGCTGTTCTTCAGGAACCAGCATAAAGCCGTTTTCGGCTGTGACTGATCGTGCAAGTAAAACGGCGTTATCGGGAGTACCAATCCATTGATCCATTCGATCAAGCTCATAGCCCGCAGCGCCATTGCCCGAAAATCCAAAATCGCCAATGATGTCGTCATCTATACCGTCAAAGATCCAGTCGTAAGTTGGGTCAGTACAAACACGTTTGTAGGGGTCACCAATAAAATTCCCTTGAGCAACGAAGCCAACCCCCACAAGCATTTGCGGCGCTCTGCCATTGCGACGCCACAATCCACCGTACTGCCCATCGAAGGCGTTGTAGTATTCTCCAGGCTCTGCGGCCCAGGCACGAAGTCCGTCTTCAGCGCGGCGAATTTCTAGCATGCTATCGTTCTCTTTATGTACGGCAATACGCCAGTAGAAACCGTTTCCGCCCAGGTAGTTTAAATGCCCGCCAGTGTCTCTGTATTCTTGCAGTGCATCGAGTGTTTCGGAGGTGTGATATTCCGGGTGGCTGCCAGTGGT
>CAYTJF010000218.1:0-10359 GCA_964437945.1 uncultured Granulosicoccaceae bacterium | reverse complement strand
TCTTTTTGAGCACCAATTTGCCTGGCATCCCATGCCGCGTAGATTTCATCCGGAATGGTGAATGGTGCGTGCGTCCAGCCTAATTGCTCCCGAGCCAACTTGATTTCATCATCCCCGAGCGGGGCACCGTGACTGCTCTCCTTGCCACCTTTGTTTGGAGAACCAAATCCGATTGTAGTTTTACAACATATTAACGTGGGTTTATCGGCAGCGGCTTGGGCTTTGGTAACCGCTTCAAGCAGTGCGTTGCTGTCGTGCCCATCCACATCACTGATCACATCCCAACCGTAGGATTTAAAACGCATGACCGTATCGTCGGTGAACCAACCTTCTACTTCGCCATCAATCGAGATGCCGTTATCATCATAGAACGCTATAAGTTTGCCTAGTTTCAAGGTACCAGCCAGAGAACAAGCTTCGTGCGAAATACCTTCCATCAAACAACCATCACCGAGAAACAGGTAAGTGAAATGATCAACTATGTCATGGCCTGGGCGATTGAATTGTGCACCGAGGGTTTTCTCGCCAATAGCCATCCCAACCGCATTGGCAATGCCCTGACCCAACGGGCCAGTGGTGGTTTCGATGCCCGGCGCGTAGCCATACTCCGGGTGTCCCGGGGTTTTTGAATGCAGCTGACGGAATTGCTTGAGCTCATCGATCGGCAACTCGTAACCGGATAGGTGCAACAAGGAATAATGCAGCATCGATGCATGACCATTGGACAGCACAAACCTATCTCGATTCGCCCAACCTGGATTACCCGGATTATGGTTGAGAAAGCTATTCCATAGCACTTCAGCAATATCAGCCATTCCCATAGGCGCACCAGGGTGGCCAGAATTAGCTTTTTGCACAGCGTCCATACTCAGCGCGCGGATCGCGTTGGCGAGTTGACGTCTTTCGGGCATTTTTAATCCTTCCAATGTAATGTTAAGCAGGGTTTTACGGTGTGTTTTAGCATTTTGCCGCGGGCGCCAGTATAAACCAGCGAGCGGCGGTTGATTTGGACATTTGAGCACCTAAATTGCCTTATGAAACCAGGAACCGAACCGTCAATTGGCGATCAGAGGCTTGATAAACATAGAAAAGCGCTATTTAAGATCGATTTAGCTCGATTTTTAATGTACATACGACACCAATCTGGGTAAAATTAACGGTTACATTACACCCCGCCAACTACGAGTGATCCCGCACTATGGCAATGGATACATCGCAGCAGTCAAGTCTGAAGATATTGATCGCAAAAGGTAAGGAGCAAGGCTACCTGACCTACGCGGAGGTTAACGATCATCTCCCCGACGGCATTGTCGACCCCGAACAGGTTGAAGAAATCATCGCTACGATCGGCGATATGGGCATCAAGGTCGGAGAAATCGCACCCGACGCCGATACGCTCAGCATTTCAGATTCCAACAGCACCACCGATGAAGACGCGGCCGATGAAGCAGCAGCCGTTCTGGCATCAGTGGATGGAGAGTTTGGTCGCACCACCGACCCGGTTCGCATGTACATGCGCGAAATGGGAACGGTTGAACTACTCACCCGCCAGGGCGAAATTGAAATCGCCAAACGTATTGAAGACGGTTTATATCAAGTGCTCAAAGCACTGGGCACCTACCCCGAAACCATAAACGTACTTCTCGAACGTTATCAGGCGGTCACCGAAGAACAAATGCGTCTGTCCGACGTTATTGTCAATTTCCGCGAAACCTCCGATGAAATTCGCGTGGCAAAGCCACCTCCAAGTGCTGATGCCAAAGATAACAAAGAAGAGGAAGAAGAAGAAGATCCCGTTGACACTGGACCAGACGTTGAAGAAATCAAGCGTCGCATTCTGGCTCTGCAAAAAGAGTATGCCAAAGCATTAAAAGCCATCGATTCAGCTGGTGGCATGCAGGATAAGAATGCCAAAGAGGCAATGGAAAAAGTCTCGGAGATTTTTCTTGAGTTCAAATACGCGCCCGCTTTTGTTGCAACACTGGTTTCCGGACTGCGTGGTCAGGTAGATCGAATTCGCTCACTGGAACGTCAGGTACGCGACTTGTGCGTTAAAAGCTGCAAGATGCCACGCCGCACTTTCATCCAGACATTTCCGGGTCGTGAAACCGACCCAACCTGGTTGACTGAAATGATGGCCGACGACAAGCCCTATGTTGAGGCTCTAAAAGATCGTTCAGCAGAAATTGAGATGTTTCAAACCAGCATCGAAAAAATCTGCGTTAGCTCCATGCTACCGATCAACGAGATTAAAGAGATCAACCGCAAGATGTCGATCGGTGAAGCGAAAGCACGCCGTGCCAAGAAAGAAATGGTTGAAGCCAACTTACGACTGGTTATTTCGATCGCCAAAAAATACACCAACCGTGGATTGCAGTTTCTTGATCTTATTCAGGAAGGCAATATTGGTTTGATGAAAGCCGTTGATAAATTTGAATACCGGCGTGGTTATAAGTTTTCAACTTATGCAACCTGGTGGATTCGTCAGGCCATTACTCGCTCTATCGCTGATCAGGCACGCACCATCAGAATTCCTGTGCACATGATAGAAACCATCAATAAGCTAAACCGTATTTCGCGGCAAATGCTGCAACAGATGGGACGCGAGGCTACACCGGAAGAACTGGCAGAGAAAATGGAAATGCCAGAAGACAAAATTCGCAAAGTGCTCAAGATTGCCAAAGAACCTATTTCAATGGAAACCCCAATCGGTGACGACGAAGATTCACACCTGGGCGATTTTATTGAAGACCAGAATATTTTGTCGCCGGTTGAAACAGCAACGGGTTTGGGCTTGGGTGAAACCACCCACGAAGTTCTGGCAAGCCTAACGCCACGTGAAGCGAAAGTGTTACGTATGCGTTTTGGTATCGATATGAATACTGATCACACGTTGGAAGAAGTTGGTAAGCAATTTGATGTTACCCGGGAGCGTATTCGTCAGATCGAAGCCAAGGCGTTGAGAAAACTTCGCCATCCAACACGATCGGAACAATTACGAAGCTTTCTTGACAGTGGCCAGGAGCAGTAATGGTCTGCAATAGCAGCGGTCAATAACAGTAAAAAAGGCCCGCGCAAGCGGGCCTTTTTTATTAGGCTGGAATAGTTTCATCACCGGACAGACAATTTCCTACGACACGACATTGGCCCGTATCGATTGATCATGTCTGAAACTGCCTCCATCTCAGCTATCTCATAGATGAGCGACGTCTTGGCCGACTCAAACGCCACTTCAATCACTTAGCTCCAGTATGCTGCTCTACCCCCATAATTCCTTCGAGGGTAATGGTTAGAAATACCGATCTATTCAAGCCGAGTCAGTTGCCCAGGCTATTATCCTTCGCATCAAGATTCATCCAAGCCGCCCCCACATTGTCGAGGTTCACAACAAACTGGCTAACATTTAACTGACTTTTATAAAGTTATCAGTACACAAGCCGATTGCTCAACTACCTATGCCAAATAATTTGTGAAACCATGAACAGATTAAAGATACTACTTGGTCAAATTTTATTGCTAGGCATCCTGCCGATTTCAAATAACGTGCATTCGGATGACATATTGTCGTGTTTACCCACAATCGATGCACCAACTATCGACGGAAAAGCAGACGACCCCGCGTGGAATATTGCAAATCAGACCACCATCAAAGATGCAGTAGTTGATCTCGATCACAATCTTACCTGCGTCTATGATGAAGCACGTATTTACATTAAAGCAAGCTACGCAGACACAACGGAAAGTCGTACACACAAAACCGGAGTATGGAATCAGGAAGAAGACCTATACAACTACGGTACAGATCGAGAAGACACACTGCTAATTAAATGGAACATGGACGACAACAAAGGAGACCTGTCTATTAGTAGTGATGTTCCGTATAAAGCAGATATTTGGTATTGGAAAGCATATCGCACGGACCCCATGGGCTACGCTGATGACAAAAGCCATGTTTACTCCTACGAAAGATTAAAAAAATCTAAAAAACGTATTTCTAAAAGAGGAAACCGATTTTTTCTTGTACGTCGTGGAGATAAAGGCCAATCGACTTACAAACCAATTATTCACGTTACTCGTTTCAGTGACGAAGTGTCATCCTATGCACATCGTAACCCGACAGGCAGTCGAGCAGATGTAAAGGCAAAAGGTCACTGGTCAAATAATGAATGGACGATAGAGTTTTCGCGTGCACTGGATACTGGTAACGCTGACGATGTGCGATTTAAAACTAACAGACAATATCAGCTAGGTGTTTCACGCTACGAGATTTCGGGCACCAGTGAAATAGAGAACTCAAATAACCCAAAGCACGGTGCTGGAGAAATTGATCAGACAATTACTCTTGTTTTTCAGAAACACGTTACATCGCACTAGTGAACTTCCAAAGAGTTAAAAACTGGGGCCTTGCTTTACTGATATTAATACTATTGACGTTTGCGGCTTTGGCTCACATGGAAAGTCGACTGTACTTAAATTCTATGCACACTATGCATGTGCTTTACCACCCTCTTCTACATAGAATAACTCAACTTAGTTATTTACTGAAATCTACAGAGATCAATTTCGAGATATTCCGACGCAGAGACATACCACAGCTTGCCACAAACGCTATAGCAATCGATCGATTAAGCGAACAGATTGAAAAATTAAAAGCATCTTCGAACAACGAAAACCTGTTCACGAACAGCCAACTTGAGAAAGAATCAAAAATCGTAAAAGTAGCCTGGAAAAGATTCGAATCGGCATGGAATCACTATCAAGATCTTTCAAGCGATAGTATCCACCAGTCGGCTGATCTCCTATACGAATCATTAGAAGAATTAAAATGGCAACTAATTAGTCTAAGAGATTACAGCGCAAACAGCGAATCAAGCCGGCTTATAAAGGAAACACTTTCGCTGATAAAATCTATTAGCGATGAACTCGATACATTTCTTACGCAGGAACCTATTTTTATTGAAGATGTACTTGAACCATTAAATAGAGTATCCGACTTATTAGTAGAGTTTGATGAGCAAGCCATATTACTGAAACCTGCCAGGTTTAATTCAAATAGCCATTCAGAACATTCTTGGGATCACGGTTCAAATCATAACCATTCAATGCCTGATATGTCTGGCAGCAACGACATCACTGTCGGCGATGAAACCGAGGAATTAGAATCGGTAAGTTCTATAAATAGAGTAGCAATACATAAAACAGAATATTTACAGACAGTTCTGCGTCAAATCCAATCTGCAGACAACGCAGATTCCGCCACCTACCAACAAAGTGTTGAGCTCGCCCGGAAATTGATTACCGAAATTGAAAATCAGTTCACATCGCTTGAATTCAGTTTAACTGAAAACATGAATGCGACAGATCAACTGCTCATCAACAAGCTTAACCGATACCAACAATCCCGACATTTAGTAACAATTTTGGGGTGTGTTTTGGCATTGTTAGTATCGACTTTCTTGAGTATCAAGTTATCCCGACATGTAGCTTTGGTCACCGACGGCACCCGTACATTAGCCGATGGCAACCTGGATCATCGAATTCCGGCGTCATCAGATCAGCTCGGGGAAATATCCAATGCGTTTAATCTGATGGCTGAGAAAATGCGGGTAAGAGATCATGAGCGAAACGAGCTTATGCAAGAGATTGATCGTTCTGCAAAAGAAGCCTCTAAAGCGAATGCTGCAAAAGGGGAATTCATGGCCTCCATGAGCCATGAAATAAGAACACCAATAAATGGTGTACTGGGTACAGTGGATTTGTTACGCAGAGAACCACTGAGCAATTCACAAAAGCATCTTACTGACACCATATACCGATCAGGAAATGCTTTGCTGGCTATTATCAACGACATTCTGGACTACTCTAAAATTGAAGCTGGCAGTATGGAGCTGGAGAATGAACCATTTGATTTGAGCGAAATGATTGAAGACATTGGTGAAATGGCGGCGCCATCAGCACAAAGCAAAGATTTGGAATTAAATTATGTGCTTAACTACGATACCTCTCAGCAGCTACTCGGAGACGCACTACGGATTCGGCAAATCCTGACCAACCTGGTTAGTAATGCAATCAAATTCACTGAGCAAGGTGATGTGTGTATAACAGCAGAAGGCATTACGACTCCAAACAACACCGCTCAACTACGTATCAGCGTTCAAGATACCGGAATCGGGCTGAGTGATGAAGCTCAAACAAGAATATTTGATGAGTTTTCGCAGGCTAGCCGTTCAACCACACGAAAATATGGTGGCACTGGACTTGGCCTATCAATCTCCCGCCAACTTACAAAAATGATGAATGGCACTCTTTCACTTGAAAGCGTCGTCGGTATTGGTTCAACGTTTATCCTGGACCTGGAATTACAAATTTCCGATTCAACCATTGAGCAAATGAAGTTTTGCGACAAGTCTGAACCATTGGCCGTGATGATACTGTCCGATCACAAACCCACAAAAGAAGCTATTTCGTCTCAGCTCATAAGACTTGGAACTAAACCAATTGAACACAGCTCCGGTAAAAAGGCCCTCGATTACTTAAGCACGCGCAGCGATTCGAACCATCACGATATTGCAATGATCATAGTTGATCATTGCCTAAGCGATATGAACGGACAAAACTTTTTACTTGTCGCAAAAGACAAACTCAGTGAATTGAACCGCTTTAGCAAAATCAAATTGTGCATGATTGATAAGTCTAATAATCAGAATATCGACATAGATGGCTTTGATATCGAGTGCAAAATCAAGAAACCGGTCAGACAATCCACCCTGTATGACTGCCTGATTGGTTGCAACAAAGATACAGCAAATGACAACAGTGGAGCTGAGGTGGCCGCAATTGATAAACACTATTACGCTAGTGTATTACTGGTCGAAGACCATCCAATCAATCAGGATATTATGACTCGCATGTTAAGTCGGATGGGTTGCACAGTCGCATTGGCCGAAAACGGACAAATTGCACTAGCTATGATGAAGCAGCAGCAGTTTGACCTGGTGCTCATGGATTGTGATATGCCGGTCATGGATGGATTTTCTGCTACAGAAAGCTACAGAGAATACGAAAATCAGCAAACAGGCAACTTCAGACAACCCATCGTGGCACTTACGGCCAATGCATTAAAAGGTGATCGTGACCGCTGTCTGCGTGCCGGTATGGATGACTATGCATCCAAACCCATTACGATGGATGTTTTAGATAACGTATTATCCAAGTGGACCAACGGCTCAGCGATTGAGACCTCTGAAGAAAGCAACAACGTAGTGGACTTTACAGAAAATCAGCCGTCAGATTCTGAATCAAGTGAAATTGATATAGCAATCGTTGATCAACTGATCAGTATGGACAACGCCGGGTCTATGACGTTTTTCAATGAGCTGTTGTCCAACTTTTCAAACAATTGGAAAAAGGATAGTGAACGTTTGATGCTGGCGCTGTCATCATCTGAACCAGATAATGTGCGCAAAATGGCACATAGATTAAAATCTGCCAGCTCGACCATGGGCGCTATGGGCTTGTCATCAATCGCCGCAGAAATCGAATCTTCAGCAAAAGTAAATAATCTAAATTTTTGCTTAGAAAAAGCTCAAGAATTACCCGATAAATTTGAGTCGACCCTTAGTGCATTATCGTTAGTCAGGAATAAGGCAGCCTAATGAGCAATCGGGAGTCCATATTTAACAAGCACCTTGCCCTGGTGGTCGATGACGACGTAGTCGCTCGTACGGTCGCTATTCAAACCATGTCGCAACTCGGATTCGAGGTTATCAGCGCGGACGATGGTGATACAGCTCTTCAGCAATTAGCCGAGCACAATCCGGATATCATTCTGCTGGATGTTGAAATGGAGCGCATGGATGGTATTGAGACTTGTAAACAGGTTCGTCAATTCACAGCATTTGGTAATAAACCCATAATTATGATGACATCGCATGAGGACGCTGAATCTATCGACAATGCGTTTCAGGCTGGTGCAACCGATTTTGCAATGAAGCCGGTGAACTGGGCGTTGCTGCGGCATAAAATCAAGTACGTGATGCGCAGTCAGGAAGTGTTAATTGAACTGCGCAACGCGGAAAAAATTGCCGGTACCGGAAATTGGCGACAAACAGTCAATGCCAGCAAAGTCGACATATCAGAAGGATTGAAGACGCTACTTGATCTTCAGGTAGATCAACCAGTTCAGCTAATGAACTATGTACACCCAGCCGATCGCGATTGGGTTTCACAGGAGTTAAAGCAACTTAGCGACAACAATAGAATGGTGTTGACACACAGGATGATCACCGCCAAAGACCAGGAAATTATTGTTCATCATCGCGCGCAATCAATTAACAGTTTCAATGGTGAATCCAAAGGGCTACTTGGCACCATTCAGAATATTACCGAACGAGAGACAACCAACGAGCGAGTTCGTCAACTGGCTCTGTTCGATCAGGTAACGAAGCTGTTCAATCGCTCTGCTTCGATTGAGCGATTGAACACGCTCACACAAAGTACCTGTAGTAAACATCAATCATTCGCGTTGTTCCACATCGATATAGACAACTTCAAGCGAATCAATGATTCCCTTGGCCCAATCGTAGGCGATAAACTGTTGCGCTCAGTGGCCCATCGATTGAACGACATACTGAACAGCATGGGCTACACAGTGTCGCAGCATTTCGTGCCAGCAGAAGAAATCAATGAGCGCACAAATTTGAATATGCTGGCAAGACTCAGTGCAGATGAATTCGCTATTATTCTGGTAGACCAGTGGAGCGATAGTAGCCTTGAAGAAGTCAGCCGTACTCTGGTTTGGGAATTAGGCAAACAATATAAAATCGATATTAGAGCGCTAACCATTTCTGCCAGCATCGGTATCGCGGTCTATCCAGAACATGGGGTAACTACCGAAGTGTTAAGTCAAAACGCCGACACGGCTATGCACTCGGTGAAACTATTAAGTAAAAATGATTACAAAGTTTATGATGCAAATCTCTCAGATGTAGCACAACAAAAAATGCTGCTTGAAGAGCATCTGCGACTGGCACTGGACAACAATGAATTCACCTTGCATTATCAGCCACAAATTGAAATATCAGGATTGAAAGTGGTCGGCACAGAAGCCCTGCTTCGCTGGAACTCAGCCAAACTGGGACCAGTCTCACCAGCAGATTTCATCCCGCTCGCCGAAGAAATTGGATTAATAGTCCCTATCGGAAACTGGGTACTAAAAACGGCTTGCGAGCAGTTAGCCGCTTGGAATCGACAGAATGTCAATGTGCGCCGAATGGCCATAAACATATCCATTCGACAATTCGCTCAAGATAACTTTGTCGACCAAGTATGCAGCACCATTGAGTCATCCGGTGTAAACCCTGCCGATCTGGAGCTGGAGATTACGGAGAGCCTGTTGGCCGTTGATGTCTCCACAGCCATCGATAAGCTTAAAGAACTCAAAAATTTTGGTGTTGATATCAGCGTTGACGATTTTGGTACAGGCTACTCCAGTCTGAGCTACCTGAAGAAATTTCCGATAGATAGATTGAAAATTGATCAGTCTTTTGTAAGAGACATTGATCACGACACCAGTGACGTAGCCATCACTAAATCAATTATCGGCCTGGCTCGAGGATTGTCACTAAGCGTGATCGCAGAAGGTGTGGAAACCAATGAGCATCTAGCGAAGTTGACCGAACTGGGTTGCGATGAAGCGCAGGGCTTTCTCATCGGAAAGCCCATTCCGGCGGCACAGTTTGAAGAGTGGCTGAAAAATTATGATGATCTGCTTAAATCCAATGGCATGAGCAAAGTGGCATAAGCTCGATTCAATGACAAATCATCGGTACGTTGCGTTTGATCATGTCTGAAACCTCTGCAAGCTGACGTATCTGTTCAATCAAAGGCGATTTGGCAGATGCGAATGCCATCTTTGCCACATTGCTACTTGTGTGTTGCTCGACACCCAAAATTCCGTCATGTTTGTCTGCCATGGCCTGCAGCGCGACAATATCGTTGTGAAATATAAGGTAGGTCATGGGCCCCCGCTCACCCGTCATGGATTCATACTTAGCCAGACTAGATTCGTAGATAAGCATATTTACCGTGTCCCAATGAACAACAAGAACCGTTGTTAGATAGGATAAACCGAATGTGCACAATGCTATCCACACATACGTATACATGGAAACGGATTTTCGTTGCAGATCGTGACTGTCCATACCAGTATTCTAACGTGTGAGCCATCACCCCCCAAACCCGTCATTTGGTACAAAATCGAGCCCAAATCACCAGACTTGTTAGCTTCCTTGATGTAAAATGGGCGCTTGTGGGCCTGTAGCTCAGTTGGTCAGAGCAGGGGACTCATCAAAATGGTGC
>CAYTJF010000217.1:0-10366 GCA_964437945.1 uncultured Granulosicoccaceae bacterium | reverse complement strand
CCACTTTCTTTTTGAACGCGTCAATTTCCGACTGAGGTTGCTTTATGCCACGATTAAGCTGAACTTCTGTTGAAAATGCTTTTTCCAGTGCACTTTCCAATGCCTCGTCTTGTAATGGTTTTTCAAGAAAGGTCAGCGCACCTTTTTTCATGGCCTCTACAGCCAGTGGTACATCGCCATGACCCGTCATGTATACCACCGGCAGGTGAATGGCTCGAGCATTCATTGCGTCGTGCACATCCAACCCGCTCATGCCGGGCATTCTTACGTCCATAAGCACGCAACACGGAGTTGAATTATCGATCTCCGAGAACGCGTCCAGGGCCGCATTGGTATCCTCAAATCCTTTGGCTTCATAGCCAACGCCTTCAAGCATCCACAGTGTGGATTCCAGAAAATCCTTATTGTCGTCAACCACAAATACGAGTTTTTCGCTCATTGGGAAGCCTCCTTAATTCGACAATGCCGGTAGCAGTACCGACGCTGTGCAACCACCTAGGTCATTCGGCATTAGCCAAAGTTTGCCCTGATGCAGTTCGATAAACGATCGACAAATATTCAAACCTACCCCCATACCCTGCGTTTTTTGGGTTACGAAGGGTATGAACAGATTATCCTGAGCCGCATCAGTTAAACCGTGACCAGTGTCAGTTATTTCTATCTGAACATCATCAGCATTGCGAAACGCCTTGATATGTAACTCGCGTTCATCGCTGGCAGAGTCGCGCATGGCATCTACCGCATTACGGATAAGGTTGGTAAATACCTGTTGCAGCATAGTTGCATCAGCATTAACTCGCACATCGTTTTCAGGCGTTGCCAACGTCACTTTCACTTTGCCCTGTACCAGCACCCAATCCAGAAGACGCACCGACTCATCAAGCAATGTGTGAACATCACAGTCGACACGCTTGGGTTGTCGCGCTGTAGTGAAATCTCTGATACGTGCGACAATACGAGAAGCAAAATTGGTTTGCTCCAGCGCCCGATCTATTGCTACAACACATTGCTCCGGGATGGGATCTATGCGTTTTAAACGTGCATTGACGCCTTTGAGAATATTGGCAATAGTGCCAACTGGTTGATTGATTTCGTGTGCCAGTGAGGTTGCCATTTCACTCACTGAAATAGTGCGAGAGGTAGTGAATAATTGCTCGCGATCTGCCATGTACTTTCGCAACTGAGCAATATGTTTGTCATCGGCATTCACCATAACACCGACGTGTCGTTTGTTAAGCGAAACAAATTGGCATTGAAAACGCCTTGAACCAAGCAACAGACTGTTATGAGACTCCTGTTCAATGTCGTTATTGCTGCCGTAAGCATCAATTGCCCTGCACAGACTCGGATAATGCTTCGACACACAGCTCAGATCACTTAACAGATCAGGCAGTACTTTATCGGCAGCCGGGCTGGACCAGATAAGTTTATGACTGGTACGCTCAATCACCAAATAAGCATGCTGAAATGCCCACATCGTTTGTCGGCCAATGTCACCAGCGGAGTGTTCATCATTTGTTGCAACATCGCTTTCGCCTTCGTTGCCATCGAACCCATCATGGCTTTGCACTGATTAACTCCATGGTGGCAACTCAAGCAACATCTCGATGATCATATTCAAACCAATGCACCGGTGGCAGCATCTCTGTGATCATACCCATCAAAAAGGATTTACCGGCAATCTCATGGCCTTCGAGGCGCAGCTGGGCACGCATGACCATGTCATTTTTATTGGCGTCTATCAACTCCTGACATGGCCAGGGCTGTATCAGGCTTCCAGGTTGCATGCTCAATTTACCTTGAATTGAAATGGGTGCAAAGTCGCGACGTAGAAGAAAAGTGAATGCCGCATTTTGCTGTCCCAGCTCACCATCAATGGGCAGCATTATTATAATGTGCCGGTCCTTCCATATGCCATTGATGCGCGCCGGGGCTCGATAGAAACTCAACTGCATGCCAGCACACTGACCCAGATTTTGAAGTTCTGGTAAAAGCTGATCAACAGCCCGAAAAACCGCAATGTCGGTTAGGTCAACTGCCGTTGAATCTTGCTCAGAATCAACCTGAGAATCAGATTGAGACTCTTGGTTGTCATCTTCGTTATCATCTTCATTGTCAGAGGAGTTTTTAGAGCTGCTTTCATCCTTCTCGCGTCTGGTAATTTCGTCTGCTGTTTGTTCTAATCCAGCATTGAACATAGCTTCATCCAAACCAAACTTCTGCAACGCCCGCTTCAACACTAGCGGATAATGTAGCTGATGTGGAACAGCAATAGCGTCAATCGATGCCAGGCTGCCATCAATGCCGGAGCGAGTTACGTTGGTCGGATCGGTATTCGGAGTGGATACGGGCCGATTGGCTGCAACCATGTCGGCCATGGCAAATTCTCTGGCAACCTGGCGTGCCAGCGACTGCATCACATCGTGCTGGGCCAAATCGCTTTTAACCAGAAAAGCAATATTCTGGTGCAGCGAAAGCTGGGTAGGCTCAATCATGCGATGTTACTGGTACCACTATCCTTTGCACTATCGACCAATGCGATATTGGCAACCGAAATACCGGCTGTATCCAATTGATTTCGTAAGTTACCAATTAATTCACCCTTGATCGCTTCATTATCAAAGTCCGCTTGTTTATCGAATGATGTGAGTAAGTCAATATTCCATCGACCATCCGGATCGCTTGACAGTGTGAGTTCAGACACCGGGCCATCATCTTCCAGAATAAGGGTCCACTCATTGCCAGTTGAAAGCGGGCTCGACGTTTCGAGCATGTCGATAAGATCAGACAAACCAGACACGGTATCGATTCGACTTTGCATTGATGCAGCCGTGGACGCAGTCGTTGCAGCTGCAGAGTGAGCCACTTCATGCTGTACTGATCCCGCTGCATCCTGCCCGCTGTTGACACTCTCACCTAACGCAGTGGAATCAGCGTGTGGCTCCGTTTGAGCTGAATTGTGTTGCTGTTGAATATTCTCAAACAGCTGATAGGCAGCTGAAGAGTCAAGCCCTGTGGCCGAGCCGGCAAAGCCCGCATCTTGTGCGCTTTCATCCGCCTCATCTGCGCTATCCACATCGGTTGAATCATCAGGCAAGCCTTCCACTTCAGGCGATTCGGCCAGTTCTTCAGCCCCGACGACATTCTTAGCCTCAACCCCAGCCTCCACAGCATTAAGCTCTGCACCTTTATTGTTGGCATTAGTTTCACTTTGCGAAGCCGGCATGCTCTGTGTGGCTTTTGTACCAAGCGCAGAATGGGCATCCGATTCAATTTGTTGTTGCTGGCCTGAATCGTCCACTTTTGCCTGTTCTACCGCCTGCTCCTGACCTTGCGCCTTAACCAGCGCTCGCTGAAACGACCCAGCACTGGCGACGCTATTCAGATAGGTGTCGGTTTTACGAATAGCCCGATTCGAGTCAACATCGGGTGGCGGTGGATCGGGTCGATGATATATTTTAACCATGGAAAGAACCTCCTTGTAACTGCAGATCTTCTATCTCAATTTCCTGCAATGACTCTTCTTCTTCAGACTCTGCCTGCTGCGATAGGAGTGTTTTATCTTTGATATTCGACTCACGATTTTGCGCCTTTAGCCATGTTGCTTTCAGCGCTGCCAACTCCGTGGTGGCCTCTTGTAAATCACTTTTTGCAATGCCAAGATAATACACTTCCAGATCCTGATCATAGATTAGCCAGTGGCGTCGATCGGTTACATCCTGCAGTGTTGTCGTATTGTTGGAATTTTTACGGTCTTCTTTAAATTGGGCAACGTCACCAAGCTCTTGATAAAATGCGTCGACCTTGGCTTGTGATTCGTCTACCAGGCGTTTGAATTCGTTCCACTCTTCTTGTTTTTTACTGTACGCACGTTGCGCTTTCATGGTTCGCAGCCGCATGATTTTCTCAAGGTCTCGCAACTGCTTTGATGCCGGTAGATTGCTCATCAGCACAGACCTTTCAGGTTAAGCAATGACTCTTCCAGGCTGACATCTTCATTTGTTGCTTGTGTTAGGAATGCGTTAATGCTGTCCTGTTTGTTGACCGCCTCGTCAGCTACCGCATCATTGCCTGCTTCGTACTCACCCACTTGAATAAGGAATTCAATTTCCTGGTATTTGGCCATAAGTGATCGAACATGCTGTGCTGCTGCCTGATGCTCCTGATCGGTTATGTTAGGGAACACGCGGCTCACACTGGCCAGCACATCGATTGCAGGATAATGACCTTTCTCACCAAGTTTACGAGACAGCACAATGTGTCCATCCAGAATCGAACGCGTTTCTTCTGCAATCGGGTCGGTGCCCGATTCATCTTCGGCCAGTACAGTATAAAACGCCGTTATCGAGCCTTGTTCAGTAGTGCCTGTTCGCTCAAAAAGCTTGGGCAGTTCTGCAAATACAGATGGCGGAAATCCACGTCGCACTGGCGGCTCACCAATAGACAATCCTACCTCTCTTAGCGCGCGTGCATACCGCGTAACTGAATCCATTAACAGCAGCACACGTTTTCCTTGATCGCGAAAACCTTCGGCAATTGCGGTGGCGGTTAAACCGGCTTTTATACGCTCAATTGCCGGACGATCTGAAGTCGCTACAACCAGTACCGAACGTCTGAGCCCCTCTTCACCCAAGCTATCTTCGATAAATTCACGCACTTCCCGACCACGTTCACCGATCAGTCCAATGACGATAACATCGGCTTTACAGTACCGCGCCAACATAGCCAGTAAAGTAGACTTACCACCGCCAGCCATCGCAAAAATACCCAGGCGTTGGCCAACACCTACTGACAGCAAACTATCGATCGATTTAACGCCTGTGGAAAATTGTTCGCTGATTGGCGGTCTGGCAAGTGGGCTGGGCGAATCGGCATCCAAAGGATAACGAGGGATATCATTGGGCAAAACGATGTCGGTTATTGGTTCGCCCAATCCATTCAATACGCAACCAAGCATGTTATCACCGACGCGAACGGTGGTTTCTTCTTCGTCTACTGTCACCAGTGAATCTACAGCCACGCCAACAAGACTGCCCAGAGGGAATAAAATGGCGATACCATCTTTAAGCCCCACTACATCGGCAAACAACACATTGCCAGAATGCTTGTCGGTGATTTTGCACCGTTGGCCAATTCGAGCTGGAATGCCAGACACTTGCAGGCTCGTGCCAAATGCCTGAACAACTCGACCAACGTGCTGGACCGATGTTACCGAGCGTAAGTTGGAAGCCAGAGATGCATCAACACTGCTATTGATTGATGCATCAACCGAACTCGTGGTTGGGGAAGCAGCGTTGGACACTGACGATTCCGACGTGCTCATTATGCTGGTTGCTCAACTGCATCGTTCTCAACTGCGTCCACCTTCGGGGGCGCTGCGTTGTCCGCTGGTAGCCCGGCAGTCTGTACAGCCGTAGTTGCCAGGTGTTTTTCAAGCACGCTGAGTTGTGTATCGATATCCGCACACACCTGCCCTGCATCGGTTTCCAGTACACAGGCTTTCTGGTCGAGATCTTCATCGGCCACGACACTGTGTATCGGATGGTTCGTGTCACTGGTTGCCTGCTGATCTGACAGTCGTTGTTTTACTCCATCAACAGAATCAGGGTGTACTTTTAATACGACGGATTTTGAGGGCAGACACTCTTGGGCGGCAGTATTGGCAAGAGCGAAGAGCATATCTTCAGTGGCAACACCATCAGCAATTTTCCTTACCACTTGCAATGCAAGCGATAGTACTTCTTTTCGCACCTGGCCAAGTTCATCATTAGCTTGATCCACAAGTGACAAACTGGTTTTTGCAAGCTCAGCAGTCGCAATTTGCCGCCCTTGTGCTAAACCCTCTTCGCGTCCACGTTCACAAGCGTCTTGTTCAGCTTGCTTGATTCTACTGTCTTCGCTTTTAACACTTTCTTCAAGCCGGTTGGCCGAGTCGGCCAGTGACAATAGTGCACCCGTTTCCTCAGCGCTAAACACGCGTTTACCACTGGCAATAACCACTTCAGGATTATCAAGCAAACAAATGATGTTCACGAAGCTTCCTGGCTTGCAGGATCGCCTGCTTGTACTGCCTGGCTCGTTTGCGCCGCATTAACGCGTTCCTCATGAACTGTGTCGATAGTAGAGAGTGCAAGCTCGTAGACCGTTCGGGCAACATCCGGTTCTATTGTTTCCACATCCATTGGAAACTGATCAGCCAGAACAGAGCGAATTGTTGCATTCTCGACAGCACCTAACATGACAGCAGCGCCGGCACTTGCCAGCAATTCCGGTACTTCGGTCTTTATGTCCACGGGCTCACAACCAACACGCCCTGCACCAGCACGAATGGCATTGTCAAAATAGTCTGCTCCAACCAGTGTGCGTACTTCGATCAGGCGACCGCCATCTATCCAGTGCACAATAGCAGGCGCCAAAAAAACAGTTCCGCAAACCAACTGCAGTTGATTAGTTTGGGTTTTATCAGAAAAACACCAGTGCGGAACGCAGAGCAAAGCGTCCCAATCTATCTTTGATAAATCGTCTAAAGAACACGAGGTATTCAGTGACGCCAGATACATGGCCGCATTGGTGCGATGCAGTCGTGTGCGCCGTGCTGTGGATAACGCACCCATACAAACTAGGGAGCCAAGCTCTTGCTTTTTGATTTGGTCTTTTTAGTTTTGCGTGACAACAAGCTGTAGAAAGCCATAATAAACACACCAAAAATCAAGATAGCCAAACCGTAAACTGAGCCCATTTGCATTTGCATGTTCTTCGGTTCACTTTTCGGCTCTGGTTTGTCAGCTTTTATTGGTGCCTTTGCAACTAATCGTTGATCAGGGCTTGATTCAAACAACGCAACCGTCACGTTTTCATAGGGTAAGTTTTCAAGACCATTGACTACCAGCGCCTTTATTTGACCAACCTGCGTAGATAGATCGATGTTTCTCCGATGTTTAACAAATACCGAAGCACTCGACTCCGGCGGTTCATCAGATAATGGGTCTTTCTCAGGGACAGATAAATGTACCCGAGCCAACAGTACGCCGTCGATACTCGAAATGGTGTGAGAGATTTCTTGCGACAACCCGTGAATGTATCGGGCACGCTGCGCTGTACTGGACGATACAAAACTCTGTTCTGCGAATATATCGCCAAGGGTATCAAACTTGGTGCGCGGTAATCCGTTGGCCTGCAGCAATTGAACCGCATCGGCAAAGGACGCCTCATCGGTACCAACAGAGAAAAGATCTTCCTTACCCGCTGCCTTTGTTGCCGATATACCTGAGCGCTGCAACAAGGCCGCCATTTCATTAGCCTCTTGCTCGGTCAGACCCTGATACAGCGTTTGTTCCGAACCACAGCCAGATAGCAACAGTAAGACAAATACCAATAGCGCCGCACGGCAATTGGAATACCGGGCACCCATGTTAGCTCTGCTGCCTGAACAGTTGTTGCAACCCATCGGCAGTTCTATTTGCCACGTTGGACGTTAGCTGGCTGTGAAACATAAATTCCTGACTTTTAGCCGTTAACATAACGATTTCACTCGGAGAGAGTTCCTCACCGCTGGCAACCGCAGACTCAGCGTATTCAATCAGTGCTGTTGCTTCTTTGTTTATGTAGTCAAGCGGCTCTATCATCGCTTTCATGACAGCATTGCTGTCGCCACCTTCCAGCGCAGTTACACCACCAGCTGCTTCAGCCTTGCTTAGGCTGTCGGCAAACAACCCGGCGTCGCTGGTGAACCCAGCCGAATACCCCAATGGCATGGATTCTACGTTGACACCGCTAATGTCCACACCACTGACACCAAGGCTGCCACCAGCCGAAACTTCTACTGCTTGTACAGCCGCGATTGGATCAGTACTCATAAAATACCCCGTCCTGTTATCTCTAAACTAAAACCAGCAATTAAACGACTACCGGAAATTAAGCTATTACCAGTAATTGTGTCAGCAGGAATTACTGCTTTCGTGCCATAGTTTCCAGTGCGCTTGCCACACTGGTGAGCGATGTGTGAGAGGCATTCGAAATGATACCCATTCGCAAAGACTCTGCTGTAAATTGATTGTACTTTGATGGTGTATCACCGCCTTCATCAAGCTGATCAGCGAGCTCAACAATTTTATCCGCTTGCTTATCAAGTGCCTTTCCCCAGGCTTCTGCCATGGCTTCGTACCAACTGCCAGAATCTTTCTTGTTGGTGCTGCTTGCTGCTGTTATCGCTGATGCGGATATAGCTGACATATCACTCATTTGAGACTCCTATTAAATTAAACAATCAATCCTTAAACTACCGAGAAACTATCAAGAACACATTATTATTCCAATACAAATCCAATACGCCCATTTATACTAGAAAGTTAACTCGGTTTGATTACCATCTAACACAACCTGGATTTTTTTATCCAAAATTGCTAATACTTTATGTCCACTTGGTAACACCGAACCTTGATAGTAAACCGAATCGTCCTCAGTTTTTATGTATTCTCCGGCCACTATTAACACTATACGCTTTCCGGGAAGGCTATCCACACTATTATTTTTTGGTTCAACTTCCTCTTCTGCAGTAACCACCGGAATTGTGTTGATCAGTTCAAGGTGTTCAAGGTCGGCTACATCGTCGTAGGCAATCTTCTCTATTCTTTCCAACAGCCCCATATCATCGCTGTTTGTTCGAACCAATACCGAACCTTTCGAAACCGACTCTACTGTTGCAGCTACGTCATTAACCTGAAACACCGATTGAACAGAATCAACCAGCTCTTCTCCAAGCTGAATATCCTCTTCAATTGTCGCATCGGTAGACGACTGCACCAGGTTTCGAACCTCATGCAATTCTGCGCGACTTTCCAAAAACCCATTGACCAAAACCGCATCATTTTCGAGTAACGCGACCGAAAGACTTGCAAATCCACCACGCTCAAGTTCTGCTGCCACAACCTTTGACGCATCAGGTTCAGTTGCATTACTTGCATTGCCATAATTTAAAATGGCAACTGCGCCTCCAACAACAATACACAGCCCCGCAACCACATACATCAAACCCGCAGCAGCACGATTCTTCGGCTTTGCATTAACCTGATCAACCTCGGTTTCTTCTGTAGGCTGTGCGTTGGTCGTCGCATTGGTGGCATCGCTCGTTACAACGTCCTGGCTACCTGACACATCTATTTGATTCTCTACTGTTTGCAAAGCTGATGTTGGTCCGACCACAAAAACACTGTCACCTAAAGTGACAGGTGTATCTGGTCGCAATTCCGATTGACCACCTTCGCTTAACGTTTCCTGACCAACCTTTATGTTGCCTCTAACCACTCTTACCAGCAAACGTCCCTCATGTTGCTTCATTTCCATTTTAGGGAAATCAACCGGCAGCTTTTTTTGATTCTCCGAGTTTGGCAAAGCCAGCGCATGTTCGATACCTGGTAGCCCCAGCATGACATCACAATCGTAGTCGTTACCGACTGATGTCAATTTAGAGTCTGATACAGGAGCACGCGCACCTTGCTTTTGCCCTTGTATAACCAGAAGTTCGAACGGTTCAGTCATTATTTGATTTCCTGCCAGCCGTCATCATCGTCGATATCCTGCAAAAGTTCGTTTGCAGTGTTGTTGTGCCGTGGCACTGTTGTGATAGGTATCTCACTGATTGGAACTTCTGGTTCTGGTACCTTGCGCACCGGTACCGCCACAATCGGATCGGTTTGCGGAGCTGGCTGCGTTGCGGGTGCGACACCCACCTCCTGCCATTCATCATCGTCATCCACGATCGCGATAGTCTCACCACCATTCTCTGGCAATACGGGCTTTTCATGTGGTGTCGGTGTTTGCATTGGTTTGCCTGAGGCTTGCTGTGTCAATGCTGGCAATCTCAGATTATCTTTTATGGCTCCGGCGTTTGCAGCTTGAGCTGGTTCGTTTTTCGCCATATCAATCGCCGAATTTGGATTGTTCTGAAACTCGGCGGTGAACTGTTGTTTTTCTTCGGCGGCAATCTGTTCCAACCGTTCAGCAGCCGACATAACATTTCGCTTTCGTGCTGTTTGAAGTAACTGTTTAGCAGCCGTTAGCCGATCACCTGAGCTGTCCAGAATATTGTCAGCTTCGCCTTGCAGTATTGGCCCTTCCATGCGTTTCTCGAAACCATTTTTGTAAGCCAGGCGTGGTGTGATTAAAAACAGGCGCTCCACTTTGTTACCGCTGGAGGTTTTCGTTCGGAAAATGTTGCCAAGCCCCGGAATATCACCTAACACCGGCACCTTGGTTTCGCCATCGGTTTTTGTCTCGCGCACCATACCGCCAATCAGCAAACTGTCTCCGGCCTTGACAATGGCTTGTGTACTGATTTGCGATTGACCAATAACCGGAATTTCATCCA
>CAYTJF010000216.1:0-10372 GCA_964437945.1 uncultured Granulosicoccaceae bacterium | reverse complement strand
CGATACAGCCACACACTGACAATGTCTGAGAGTATATAGATAGGTAGCAACAGCACCGCAGCCACCAATGGTGGCATTGTCAATGACAGAATAGGTACGCTAAGCATGCCTACAGCTGGCATCCCGCCTTTGGATAACCCGACCAGAAATGCGGCCAGTGCTATTAATGCGAACCCGGTCGGGTCGTTCAACAATTGGTCAATCGTTGGCATGGTGAATCTTATTGTAAGGGTTGATGCTGAGATTAACTTGTTGGCAGCGTTTATCCCGTATTATGCCCGACATGCAGACAACAAACCCAATGCCCTGGCGCTTGGTGATAGCCGGGTGTATTGGCATGTTCGCAGCCACCGCTACAGGCAGCACTCGCGCGCCGTTTCTTCCTGATATGGCGGCAGAGCTAGGTGTATCGCTTCCAGCCATAGCCAATCTGTTTGGTTTGACCGCAACAGTTTGGGGTATCTCTTCTTACGTTGTTGGCGCAGCCTCTGATCGATTTGGTCGAAGAATTTTTCTTATTGCCGCTCCTGCTTGTCTGGCATTAACCATGTTTGCCGCATCGCTAGCTAATAGTTATGCGATGCTGGCTTTTATTATTGTGATGGCAGGTATCTGTTGTGGTTCGTACACGGCTACGGCCTTGGCAGAAATCTCATTGCGCACGCACAGCTCGCATCAAGGGCGCGCACTGGGTTACGTAATGAGTGGACAATCTCTGACACTGTTAATTGGCATCCCGGTTGCGGCCTTATTAGGTTCACGCATCGGGTGGCGAGGCACGCATGTGGCGTTGGCAGGGTTGGCTCTTTTTGCCGCCATGAGTATGTTGTTGGCACTGTACACAAGTGCCAAAGCCAATACTTCATCTGTAAAGCAAAAGGCGCGCACAGGAAAAGCCTTGCGTCAGGCACTAACCGGCCCAATCGTTCGCTTGTTTATCGCGCTGGCAGCGGAGCGCGTGTGTTTTGGTCTTTCGACATTCTATTATGCATCGTATCTTCGTACCGCCTATGAACTACCGATCAGTGCTGTAGCTGTACCATTGGCTTTGTTTGCAGGTGGCAATATAGTGGGTACTTTGCTTGGTGGACAAGTGGCGGACCGGTTTGCATACCGACGAATTAGTTTTGCAGCGGCCTTGGTGTGTTCAGGTGTTATAGCAATACCGTGGTTTTTAGTGCAGTCGAGTTTGACTATCACCATTAGCTTAGGCGTGGCTTTTGCGTTTTTCAATGCATTGTCGAGGCCCTCACTATTGGCAGCATTGGCTGATGTGCCTACTGACGTACGTGGCGTTATTATGGGTCTAAATAGCTCAATTGCCAGTATCGGATGGTTGAGTGCCGCGTTAATGGGTGGGTGGTTGTATTCTGGAATCGGTTTTACTGGGTTTGGTCCGGTTATGGCGTTGATGTGTTTAGTATCGGCTTCTATAGTGATACCTGATAGTCGTATTCGTACCAGGCAAATCGTGGGTTAAAAACTAACGCTAAAATAAAGTAGTAGCCTGCAATTCATACAGCGCTTTTGGAGTCTAGTCATTATGGCAATTTGTGCACTCGGCTATCTCGGTGTCAGATCGAATCAAACTGATCAGTGGAACCACTTTGCTTCCAGGTTATTAGGCTTGCAACAGGTCGACAAAGGCGGCAACACGATTGCGTTTCGTATGGATGATCACAAGCAACGATTCGTGGTTACCGACGAAGCCGGCGACTCGCTGGCTTTTATTGGATGGGAAGTTGAACACAAGGATGACTTGACGGCCTATGCGACTAAACTGGAAAACGCGGGCTATGCTGTTGAAATTGGAAATACGGCGCTTTGCGATCAACGCTGCGTTGCACAGCTTGTTGCGTTCAATGATCCTGATGGTAACAGGATCGAATTGTTCCATAATCCTGAGCTTTGTGCAGAGCCTTTTAAGCCGGGTCGACCTATTTCCGGATTTAAAACCGGTCCGGTGGGCATGGGGCACGCGGTTTTGCATGTGAAAGATGCGCAATCCCTCGTGCCTTTCTATCGCGATATTCTTGGTTTTGCATTGAGTGATTTTGGTTTGCAGCCGGTGCCCTTGTATTTTTTTCATGTCAACAAGCGACACCATAGCTTTGCCATTGTTGGTTCCGGGCGTTCAGGTTTTCATCATTTCATGGTTGAGTATCAAAATCTGGATGACGTTGGACAAGGCTATGATCTTGCTCAGCTCGAAAAAGACCGAATCGCCTATACCCTGGGGCGGCATACCAATGATTACATGACCAGCTTTTATGCGAATACACCGTCTGACTTTTTTGTTGAAAGTGGCTGGGGCGGACGGCAGATTGATCCTGCAACGTGGACCGCGCATGAAACCACCGTTGGTCCCAGTTTTTGGGGCCATGAAAGATTGCACTTATCGGAGGAGGCCCGAGCGCAATTTCGAGAAATGCGATTAAAGCTTGCACGCGACGGGGCGCGAACACCGCCGGTTACCGATTGCCCGTGGTTGTTTAATGAATTCTGGCGTCCCTAGTTTGCCGACCTGGTTTTATCGATAGACGCAAATAATGCGCAAACACTCCATACAACATTCCACTGACTACGATCACGATGTCGTCATTATTGGCTGCGGACCAACGGGTGCGACGCTCGCCAACTTGCTAGCTCAATCTGGTGTCAATGTGATGGTACTGGATAAGGAAGGCACCATTTATAACCTTCCTCGTGCTGTTCATTTTGATGATGAGACCATGCGTGTGTTTCAAGCTGTGGGTATTAGCGACAAGTTGCAGAATAAAATTCGAGTGAATCCTGGTATGCGATTTGTTGACGGCGCTGGAACGGTATTGCTGGATTGGCCGCGGCCTGTTGGTATTGGTCGGCAGGGATGGCACACCAGTTACCGACTGCACCAGCCAGATCTGGAGATTCTGCTCAGAGGTGCACTAACACAGCATGCCAATTGCACGCTTATGCTTGGGTATGAATTGCTGATGCTTGTGCAATTGGACACTGGCGTTGAGCTCACCTATCAGAATAAGGCAACTGAAGTTACCAATACCTGTCGAGCGAAATATGTTGTTGGCTGTGACGGAGCTAATTCAAGCGTTCGTGTGGCCATGCATTCAGAGATGGAGGATTTGGGCTTTAATGAACGATGGCTGGTTCTGGATGTGTTGCTCAATCAAGACATGCCTGAACTCGGGGATCATACCATTCAGTATTGTAGTTCTGAACAACCGATGACGTATTGCCGTAATCCCGGTCTTCGTCGTCGATGGGAAATGGCGTTATCTGATTCCCGAACAGACGAGCAAGCGCTGGACTCATCAACTATTTGGTCGTCATTATCGCGCTGGATAACACCGCAAGATGCAACGCTGGAACGCAAAGCAATTTATACGTTTCGTTCGCAACTGGCAAAACGCTGGCGAGACCGACGAATATTAATTGCTGGTGATGCGGCCCACCTGACGCCGCCATTCATGGGACAAGGCATGTGTGCCGGTATTCGAGATGCTGCAAACCTCGCTTGGAAGTTGACCATGGTTTTACAGAATGCATGTGCAGATGTTTTGTTGGATAGCTATGAGCAGGAGAGACGTCCGCATGTACGTGAGTACATCACTACTGCCATTTCACTTGGTAAATTGATCAATTCACTTGAGCGAGAAAGCGTACGTTCAATTGCCTCAGATGGTGAATTAACTGACCTTAAAATGGCCTCTATTGCACCGCGGCTTGGTGTAACGGAAATCGCTGCAAAACCGTTTCGATCAAGTCCGCATAGTGGTAAATTGTTTGATCAAGTTGTTATGGCTGATGGCACACGGTTAGATGATCGAGTTGGCTATCAGCATGTATTGATCAGTCGGTGCGGTCCGACATCGGTAATTGTGATACCGACCGGTCAAAATCAGCTTAACTTATCAGCAGATGATCAAGCGGTATTGTCAGATCTACTCGAGCAATGGCAAGTTGAGGTTGTGTTTATACGGCCCGATCGTTATATTCTGGTAACGACAAACGATACAAAAAGCTCTGCCGAATTGAAATGGCAGAGCTTGTTAAGTTCGACCTTACCAGCATAAAACGGCTAACTTACAAAATACCCAACCGTATAGCTGCATGAGTTGCTTCGGCTATAGTGGAAATTTCCAGTTTTTCATATATGTGGGACACATGGCAGGATGCCGTGTTGTGGCTGATTTTTAATGCATCACCCACTTCCTTTCGTGTATAGCCATTTGCAATGAGTGTAAGTACCTCGCTCTCTCGATTGGTCAGACTGGTTTGATTGGTTTGTTGGCCTTTTTGCTCAGAAGCATGTTTAGCGTTGATTTCGTGCTTTAGTCTTTCGCGTTCAGACCAGCTGAGCCTATCCAGCATGCTTCTGGCTAAATAGTAGGATTCCGAATTACAAATTTCCTGAACATTATTCATTAACTTCTCCCGAGCTACGCTGTAAACAGTGAGTTGATGCGCCATTGAAATTTGCTAACAGCGCTGAAATCAGACATTTCAATCGTTGGGGAGACTATGTACTTTGTAACAATTAGACTCAATTACTCATGGGGATAAATTCGATATACCTTACGTCATATAGCGTTAGCGAAAGTCATACGCCTATAAAGGAAATGGACATAGAAGGCCCTATGCTAAAGGGGTGGGTAGCTCACTATGGGTCCGGTATTGGCTCTAATAGTGTCAAATATGGGTAATATTTTGATCAAGCTGTTTTAATACCGAGCATTTGTTTATACAAGCTATCAGTACGAGAACTGATTTTCGGTTGGACTAACCAGATTGGGTTTTAGCAACCGATTCGCGGTGCGCAATGTAGCTGATTGAGACAACGAGAATACCACCCCCAAGTACCACAAACCCATCAATTAGCTCACCAAAAAGCAGCACTCCAAATAACGTAGCCCACAACAGCTGTAAGAACGACACCGGTTGCAGCACAGAAACTGGCGCCAGTTTTAATGCTCTTGTCAGGGTGAAATGGCCGATAGTTGCCAATACTCCTGTCAGTGAAAGTAGTAAAAGTTCTGTCATATCGGGTTTGACCCAATTCAATAACGCCGCTGGCAGCAGGGCAACCGCGCATATAATGGAAAGCGTAGCCACAATGACTGATAGTTGTTCTGTGTTGTTGAGCTTTTTGGTGAGTAGTAAAGAAGCTGCAAATAACGGTGCAGTAGTTAATGAAGCAATCTGACCAATCGAAATGGCACTAAAGCCGGGGCGCAGAATAATTAACACACCGGTTAGAGCAACTAAAATGGCCATAATGCGCCGGGTATACAGTTTCTCACCGAAGAAAACGGCAGCACCGATTGTCATCAGGATTGGTGTTAGATAGCTTAACGCGGTAACCTCGGCTAAGGGAATTCTGGCCATGGCGAAGAACCATAAACACACGCCAATACCGTGAATGACGCCACGCACAAGCAGCGTATTCCAGGCATGTACGATCAATTGCCCACGAACAATACGCAGCAAAATGGGGGCAAGAAATAGTGTGCCAACAACATATCGAATGAACGCTGCCTCTGGTGCAGGTATTCGCGTACCAACGTAACGAACTGACACTGTAACACCGACAAAGCAAAGCCCTGACAGCAACATCCATAGCATACCAGCGCTTGTACTGGATATGCCGCGTAAACGGGCGGCTATATCCAAAGCGGACATCTGTAACAATAAAACACGCTGTTTTTCCTGATCGTCGGTAGATTCGCAGGCGGATGCCCGCAGAGTGTTTGGCAGCGACATTTTTGCGCTGCTATTAGCGAGATAACTTTGTTTGGCAGTTGTGCGTATGGTATATGTAATTGCCAGTCAGTTGTATTGATTTTTCAAGGATACCTATAAATTGCGATTTCCAGCCCCACAACCATACCCATCTCAACGTTCGGCGCTGATGGCCGAAAATATGGTGGTTGCCTCCCAGCCACTGGCAGGCCAGGCCGGATTGAGCATGCTTGCCCAGGGTGGCAATGCGGTAGATGCGGCAATTGCCACAGCGATTACCCTAACTCAGGTTGAGCCCACTGGCTGTGGATTGGGTTCAGATGCGTTCGCTATAGTCTGGGATGGACAGCAACTGCATGGCTTGAATGCCTCGGGTCGGTCTGCGCAAAGCTGGCGGTCAGATCGATTCGGCTCCGCTACTGAAATGCCTTACCGGGGATGGGACACGGTGACGGTTCCGGGTGCTGTAGGTGGCTGGGTTGAGTTGCACAAAAAATTTGGCAAGCTTGCGTTTGAAAAACTCTTTGAGCCGGCTATTGGTTATGCGCAAAACGGGTTTATTGTTTCCCCGATTATTGGAAAATTGTGGGGGCTTGGTAGCAAAGAACTCAAAGATCAACCCGGGTTTGCCGATCATTTTATGCCCAATGGCCGGGCCCCCGTCGCTGGTGAGCGTTTTGTTAATACTGATGCGGCAAAAACCCTGGTATCGATCGCTGAAACCAACGGTGAATCATTCTATCGTGGTCATTTAGCTGAAGCGATTGCACAAGATGCTGCCAGGCACAATAGTGCTATAACGGTTGAGGATATGGCGGCGAACAAGCCTGATTGGTGTGGCACCATTTCGCAGCAGTTTGATCATTTTAAATTGCATGAAATACCACCCAATGGTCAAGGTATAGCGGCGTGTATGGTATTGGGTATGCTCTCGCACACCAATATCAGGGATTTACACCCTGATGAACCACAGGCTTTGCATCTGATGTTCGAAGCCATGAAGCTTGCCTTTCGAGATTCAGCCGCATTTGTTGCAGACTTGGCATTTATGAATGATGTTGCGGTTGAGCATTTGTTGAATCCCGATTATCTGGCATATCGTGCCAAACTTATCGACACGGCG
Organism: uncultured Granulosicoccaceae bacterium; assembly: GCA_964437945.1. Classification (GTDB taxonomy): domain Bacteria; phylum Pseudomonadota; class Gammaproteobacteria; order Granulosicoccales; family Granulosicoccaceae; genus Granulosicoccus. The sequence continues at coordinate 3,510 of CAYTJF010000216.1, read as the reverse complement.
AAAGCCCAGAACTTTAATAGTGGTTCACCAAAAACCGGCGGTACAGTTTGCCTTTCGGCAGCAGACTCAGACGGCATGATGGTGTCGTTTATTCAGTCAAACTATGCAGGCTTCGGATCGGGTGTTGTTGTTCCTGGAACCGGGATTCATTTGCAGAACCGGGCTTGTGGTTTTACGTTGGATCAAGGGCATCCAAACCAGGTAGGCGGGTCCAAGCGTCCTTTCCATACTATTATTCCAGGCTTTCTAATGGGTGAGTCCGAACCGATCATGGCGTTTGGTTTGATGGGAGGCATGATGCAGGCGCAAGGACACGTGCAAATGTCACTGCGCACACAATTGTGGGGACAGGATGTACAAACCGCTGCGGATGCGCCGCGATGGCGTGTGGATGAAGGTATGGGAGTGTCGATCGAAAATAGCATGAATGCGGGGGTGGTGGAATCGCTAAAATCAATGGGCCACGATATTCTGGTTGAAGAACCGGATTTTGCTTTTGGATTTGGCGGTGCTCAGCTTATTCATCGGCTTGATTCTGGTGGTTACGCCGGTGGGTCAGACCCTCGCAAAGATGGTGGTGCTTACGGGTTTTAGTTAAACTAATCCGAGCTTCCATGGGTTATGGGTATCTCAACCAAAACGCTGGTACCGCTGCGTGAATGGTTGGTGTGTTGAATTGTACTGGGTTCACCTGTATTGGGCGAACGATTAGTTTGGCTGCTTATAGTCAAATCACCACCATGCGCTTCAGCGATCAGTTTTGCCAAATGCAGTCCTAAACCAAAACCACCAGTGACTCGCGCACGGGATGCATCGGTGCGATAAAAGGGTTCAGTAACGCGCTCAATATGTTCTGCATCGATACCTGGGCCTGAATCAATAACGCTGATTTTCAGATTCCCATCGATGTGTTCCAATTTGATGACAACGGGTGGTTCGTCTGCATTTAATTCGTCTGCATTTATATTATCATCTGTGACATCAATACTTTCACTGTGTTCAATTGCATTGCCGATCAGATTTCTTAACAGTATTCTGAGTCTCGTCTCGTCAGCAACTATATCGGGTAGCGCTTCGCGGCATTCAATAACAACAGGGTTCGCTTGTAATTCATCGATAACTGACTGGACTAACTTTTTCAAATCAAAAGTGCTGCGTTGCAGTGCTGCATGACCTGTTTTTATACGCTCACTTTCAAGTATGTTCGAGATAAGGTGTTCCATCTCATTTAGGTCGTCTTCAATTGAACTTCTCGGCTTTGATTCATCCAATAGCTGCAATGCCACTTTTGCACGTGTTAGAGGGGAACGCAATTCATGACTGGCGCCTAATAGAAGCTGTCGCTTTGCGTCGAGCATTTGTTCGATATCAATGGCCATTGCATTGATACTACCTGCTAATTCTCCGAGGTCATTGTTGTGCCTTACCGGGACTCGGTAAGCCAGGTCTCCCTGTCCCATTTGCTTCACGCCGTATTTTATATCGCGAACTGGGCGCAACATGCGTCTGATAATCAAAAAACAAATGCCAAGCACGCCAAGTGCACACAATAGAGCCGGTGTGAACAAGCTGCGACGATGCTTTGCATCTCGTCTGTGTGCCAGTTCGTAGTACACCTGATAATCACCGACTATGCTTCTTAACAAAGTTCTATCTTCATCGCCGCTAAATTCAATCTTGGCCTCGCCAAAGTGTCTTCGTTTGAAATGGCGGCTACCAGGGCTGAAGAAGGTGTTTTCGTCTATGTCCAGCTGTTTTCCATTGGTTGAATACGAATCGTCGGGTCCAACAATATAAATATCGACAGGCAGACGCTCAGCCAACTCTTCGGCTTTTTCTATGTTTGGCGGGTTGCCGATTTCTGCGCGGATAAAATCCAGGTATTGTTCAAGATGCGGGCGAGCGTTGAAACGCCACTGACTGGTGAAAGCGTGTGCAAAAAACACAATCAAGGTAATCGATAGCAGTGCGCTGGTGGCGAGAAAGACAACCAGTAGTCGAGCGGTTAACGAGCGTTTTAGTCGAATGAGCAGCTTGGTCATTCGTTAACTCGTTTGCCAACAAACGCATACCCCGAACCGTAAACGGTCTTGATTGGCTTAGTTGGCTTGAGTTTGGAGCGTAGCCGGCTTATTAGTATGTCAACCGAGCGGCTAAACAATTCGGTTTCTGTGCCTTTAAGTTGATTCAGGATATCGTCACGACTGAAGTCTTTGCCTGGTGATTCGGCCATCATTAACAACAGTTGGTATTCCATTGTGGTCAGCACGATTTTTTTATTGTCGACATAGACTTCACGTTGTTCAGTATCGATGGTTAAACCGTCGAAATGCAGCTGCGTTTGAGTTGGCGTAGCAGGTTGCTTGCGTTTGACTATGGTATTGATTCGTGCCACCAGTTCGCGAGGATCGAACGGCTTTGGTAGATAATCATCTGCACCAATTTCAAGTCCAACCACTCTATCGGTTATCTCTCCTCGAGCGGTTAACATGATGATTGGTATTTGGCTAAAGGTGCGAATGGTTCGGCATACTTCGAACCCGTCCATTTCCGGTAACATAACGTCGAGAATAAGGGCATCAAAAGAGCTACTTTTGAGCGTTTGCAATCCGCTGGATGGCAATAGCTCCGATTCCACATGAATATCGTATTTTGCACAGTACTCTTTGAGTAACGGTGCAAGTTTCTCATCATCGTCTATTAGCAAAACAGTTAGCATTGCCGTACTTCAGTGGTTAAAAGTAATTTGTTTATTGTGCTTTAAAAACTGATTCTCATCAATGTGTGTCAGTTGAACCTATATCGCGTTTGAAGCGTTGAGATAAGGCGACCGGTACGGCCACCTTATCTGTACTATCCACCTTCTATTGTCACTTGTCAGCTAGCTTGCATGTTATCTTATACAGGTGCTAAGCGACGTAATGGACAACTGAATCATCCGACTTAATGGCGCCAATGTCCACGCTTACCTTTACCTTGACGTGATTCCATAAAGTCCAGAATTTCCGCTTTCTGCTCGGCATTAAGGCTGTCCAGAAAATTGCCCAATGCGCCAATCAGCTCCGGTGCGACTGTATCGATAGTGGCTGTTTTTGTGCTCACCATCTCTAACGCTTTCGCCTGGTCGAATGATTCGGCCTCAACTAATAGCTTGACATCATTGCGTGCGGTACCCATTTGATCATGCATGGCATCCTTGGCTAACAGGACTTGGTCTTTCAATGCAGACAACGCTTGTTCCTGAGTAGTATCCAGTTCAAGTTTATCGGCAATATAGCCCACGGCGTATTCGGCCTTGCGACTGTGATCACGATCACCTGACTTTGCAGCATAAGCACCGCCTGCTGTGACAACGCCTAAAGCAATAACAATCGCGGTGGTAATTTTGGTTGATTTTTTCATGTTGATATTGTTCCTGTTGGTTAATGTGTATGTGCAGGATTAGTATCGGCGTTTGTTCGTGTATGACCATTGCGCTGCTGGATCAGGTTGTAACAGGGTGTAACGAAG
>CAYTJF010000215.1:0-10381 GCA_964437945.1 uncultured Granulosicoccaceae bacterium | reverse complement strand
ATCACTGAAAAATTCGACGGGTGTTGTAACAGTAATGGCTTTGTTGCCGGTAGCAGGTGATTGAATAATGAAATCAGCTGTTAGACGGTGACGCCAGTCGTTACTGGATTCTGTGCTCTGTTCAGAGGCAAATACTCCTCTGTGTCGAGTTATGTTATTAATCTGTAGTCGAGTTTGTCCCTCGAATGCAGCCGAAGTATAAATAAATGGTTTGTCTGTCTTTTCTGTTTCGCCGTTCTCATCGAGAACAAACCGATTCAGTTCGTCGATTACAGGTTCACTGTATGATGAAAAAACCCAACTGGCTCCCGGTCCATCAAAGGAGCGATACAAACCAGATAACTCACGACGACCATTACTCTGATTGGTTGAAGTTAACGATTCATAGGTAACATCGGTAGATATCCCACTGTTGTAGACGAATTTGCTTAATTCGCGAAAGTAATCAATTTCCCCGTTTATCGTTTCATCATCAAACTGTAAAGAAGCACAATTTTCTATGGCAATGAAGTAGCTGGGTAGTGCGCTACCATTGGTGAACCAAGACATCTGACCATCGATATCGCAGTCATAGTTGCTGCTCATAAAATCATTTGTTTCTGATGGTCGTAGAGTGAAACCAAACTCGCTTCGATTCCTGGCCAGTGCCTCAGAACGTGCGATCTCTTTACCAAACATAATGTTATTGGTTGTTGTTATCACATGAATGGCCGCAGGTGCAAGTGTGCTGTTGTCAACTTCATGGAGCACGTCACTGGTAATTTCAGCTGACTTGGAGAGGCAGCTTTGGCAAGCATCAGCGCTGCGCGTTGTGAATAAAATCTGGCTGGAGTATACATACAATCCTTATCCCCTGGCGCCGGTGCTCCATTTAAAAGCCACGTGTAGTCCAGCTTTAAAATTTCGATGAGCCGCCGCCTGTTTATCCGGGACAGGTTCCTACGCCAACGCCAACACCTACGGCTGATGAAACGCCAACACCAACACCTACGGCCGATGAGACGCCAACGCCTACGCCATCTTCGCCGTTCGATGAGCCGCCTCCGACTTATCCCGGCATGCCTGGCAGCTAGTAACACCAGGCCTTCATGCACCATAGGCTTTTTGTCACGGCCTGCAGTACTAATTTGTACTGCAGGCTGTTAGGCAATCGCCTAATAAGCGACACTGATTAGGTATGACCCGTGTGTCACAGCTTGCAGCCCAGTTGAAATTCTAAAACTAATAGAAAACGCTGATTTGTGCCAACGTTTTCAGTTTTGTGCCAACGCGTTTTACCGCATCCACCTGAACAGGCTTTTGCTGCGTTGATTAATCGCAAAAATCAGCGCTATAAAAACTCGACAGTCTGTGCAACATCTGCAATACAGATAGCCAGCATACAAGTTCAACAATGGCTGCAGGTGTCAGTGTGCTGTTGTTAACTTCGTCAATCACGTCACTGGTAATTTCTGCTGGACTTGGAGAGGCAGCTTTGGCAAGTATCAGCGCTGCGCGTGTTTTCGAATCGACATCTGGCACGTCGTTATCAGGGTCTAATGCAAAGTGCTCCACGTTGTCCATTTGTTTTGTGCTAAAGCCAAAATTGTTGCCGATTATTCGCACTTCGGAGCTGAGCGCGGTATTAGCCACACTATTTGCGAAAACAATACCGGTCATTGCTTTGATATCGAGTCCCAGAATGGTGGTTTGGGTATTCAGGTTTTCTCGCAACACAGAAGCTACGGCTTTTATTGCACGTGCATTGTGCATGCGTGAAAGCATTGGAAAATTGTGACCAGTCAGATCTTGTAAATACTTACCTACCTCAGGCCACTTGGCCGGCACACCTTTTTGCCATTGCTTATCCAAACGCAGTGCAGTTGGGGCATAACGTATGACAGATAACTTTGTTGCCAAGGAGTCCGCTTTCGGAGTTGGGGTTGCCGGTGCATTAACATCGAGGTTACGTCCTGCTTTGCCAGCGGTCCAATCAGTACCCAGCGTCGTTTTGGTTTCTGCCACTGTACTCGGCTCAAGATCGACCCCGGTAGCATCCATGAATTTGTTGAGGAATCCCATCATGGCGACGCCCAACACAATCCACTCAGCTTGCGATTCTGGGAAACAACTGAGTAAACGTCTTCTATCATCGATAGTCAGTTCACTAGGAATGCGTGCAAGTGAGCGGGCAACATTGATAGTTGCCAACTCTTGTTCAGTAAACTGATCTCCTCCGACTAATGCGCTGGCGACTTTCTCTTCGCTGGCGCCTCTACGTAGCGCGTAAGAACAGGTGTGTGCTGAACAGTAAGGACATTCAGCGGACCGACTAGCCACATAAGTTCCAAGCCCGACTATGTCTTTCGGTGCGCCACCAATGCCGAAAATACCTGACGGTAAATTCATAAAATTCGGCACGATGATATTGTAGGTTCGAAACGCTGGTGGCCAAATTTCAAGATATTGATCGCACTTGGGTATAACACCGATCAGCACACGAACTAATTTAAGCAATGCGCCGTATCGATTGTGTAAATCGCGCATCGGTACCATATCGTCTGTGAGCAAAGACGTAAGTACAGCTTCATTCCGGGTCGTAGCTGACTGTAACATGGCAGTTTCTTCCTTGTAGAAACACTTCCGATTCTACCGGTGTTTACCAATGACAAGTTTGATCAAATAACACAGTTAATTAACGGTGCAGTCCTCTGGTTCTGGTATATCATTCAAGTCTGCAGCATAAAACTGCTCTACCTCGTCGGGTGTTAGATGCAAACTGTTGATCTGATTAGACCATAACAGTATGTTTTCTGTTTTTATTCCATCTGCGATAACATCAAGTCGCAAGGTTTCATTGTTGTTAGTATCCGCATTCAGTAACAACTCGCTACCATCTTCAGCGCTAAGTCTTAATTGGCCGCTCGCAAAACAATCGCCTTGCTGATCACTGAAAAATTCGACGGGTGTTGTAACAGTAATGGCTTTGTTGCCGGTAGCAGGTGATTGAATAATGAAATCAGCTGTTAGACGGTGACGCCAGTCGTTACTGGATTCTGTGCTCTGTTCAGAGGCAAATACTCCTCTGTGTCGAGTTATGTTATTAATCTGTAGTCGAGTTTGTCCCTCGAATGCAGCCGAAGTATAAATAAATGGTTTGTCTGTCTTTTCTGTTTCGCCGTTCTCATCGAGAACAAACCGATTCAGTTCGTCGATTACAGGTTCACTGTATGATGAAAAAACCCAACTGGCTCCCGGTCCATCAAAGGAGCGATACAAACCAGATAACTCACGACGACCATTACTCTGATTGGTTGAAGTTAACGATTCATAGGTAACATCGGTAGATATCCCACTGTTGTAGACGAATTTGCTTAATTTGCGAAAGTAATCAATCGCTCCGTTAATCGTTTCATCATTCAACTGTAAAGAAGTACAATTATCTAAGGTAATGAAGTAGCTGGGCAGTGCACTACCATTAGTGAAAAAAGAAAGCTGACCATCGATATCACAGTCATAGTTGCTGGTCATAAAATCATTTGGGTCTGATGGTCGTAAAGTAAAACCAAATTCGTCCAGATTCATGGCCAGTGCCTCCGCACGTGCGATCTCTTTACCGAACATGAGACTATTGGTGACTGTTATCACATGATCTAACAGTGATTCTGCATTGACTGGATTAATTGTTGGCATTTTTTCAGGTGTGATCAGAAATTGTGATACGGGCAGGCTTCGCACACCGTCTGCATTGACAGATCGCAAAGTGAACTCGTAAGTAGTACCTGGTTGAACTGTGTTGTCGTAGTAACTCAACGCATCAACGTTTGCTACATCGACGCCGTCGCGTGCAATTTGATAGCTGACGACCGTATCATCGGGTGAAGGATCCCAAAATAACTCTACCTCTGTATCGGTGTATACAACGCCTCTTAAACCCAGTGGTTCTTCAGGTCTGTTTTCTTCGTTAACCACATCGGTGCCAGTGTTGGTTGGGTTTGTGTCACTCGGCGCGCCTTGTTCAGTGTCAGGGTCTTCAGTGGTGTTTTGTGGATCGTCGTCCATGCTCTGCGTGCTTGTAGTGTCCTGGGCACTCGCCTCAGTTTCTACTGTTATATTGTTCTGCTGGTTCGACGATGTGTCGCTACTACCTGAGCAAGCGAAGAGGAAGGCTGTTGTCATAAGTAACAAAAAATTGCGCAGAATATTCACTTTGATTTCGTCAGTTTGGTTTTCTCCAAGGGTACCTCTTACAGACTGTTATTCACAATAAAAAGGTAGTTTTACCTAGCTGACTTAGTCTGATAATGCTGTGGCAACTACCGTCAACATCGAGTCGCCTTTAGTATCTTTAACCGAATTTAAACACTGGTTTAGTGCGAGAGACGAGTTTGGCGCTACAATGGTCCGTTGTCCTGTTATGGCATTTTGACAGTTATTTGCATGATGTCGGTCTAAGCTCTTCGACGTTATCGAACTAACACCTCCTTCCTGGTGAACAGTGTCAAAATATTGGTTTTCAGACCCTGGTTGAGGTCTGGTTCCTGCATTGCAATAAAAATGAATAACGTTTGGAGAATGAATAATGGCAATTCGGCTCATTGTGCTGGCGGCAGGTAAAGGTACCCGCATGAAATCCTCAATGCCAAAGGTATTGCACCGTCTGGCGGGACGGCCGTTACTCGGTCATGTGTTAGACACGGTTTCTACCCTGAACCCCGCCAGTATCACTGTTGTAATTGGTCACGGTAGCGATCAGGTTAAGCAGACAATTGAGCATTCTGTGAACTGGGCCATGCAAACCGAGCAATTGGGAACCGGACACGCTGTGCAACAGGCGCTGAACGGTATCGAAGATGATGACACAGTGCTAATCACCTATGGCGATGTGCCGCTAACCCGTTCAGAAACATTTAAAGCACTGCTGGATGTAACCAGTAAAGATCAGCTTGGGTTGCTTTCCCTGATTGTGGATGACCCGAATGGATACGGGCGTATCAAGAGAGTCAACGGAACGGTGACTGGAGTTGTTGAGCAGAAGGACGCCAGCGACGAAGAGCTGCTAATTAATGAGATTAATGCTGGTGTTTTAGCTGTGAATGGTGGTGCATTAAAACAGTATCTGAGTGAGATCGATAACAACAACGCGCAGGGTGAGTACTACCTTACAGATATTTTTGAATTGGCGGTCAAGGCCGGCCAGACTATTCAAACTGTGCATCCTGAAGATGAATGGGAGGCGGAGGGGATTAACTCCCGGGAACAATTGGCTGAATTGGAGCGAGTGTATCAACAATCGCAAGCAGCCATGTTAATGGCGGCAGGCGTTACAGTTAGAGACCCCGCTAGACTGGATGTGCGTGGCAAACTGACCACCGGTACCGACAACGAAATTGATGTGAATTGTGTATTTATTGGCGAGTGCAGTCTTGGCAACAATGTCAGCATTGGGCCTAACTGCGTCATTGTTGATAGTCACATTGGAGACGATACAGTGGTGCTGGCAAACAGTGTTCTGGAGAGTTCAGAACTTGGGTCGCGGTGTAACGTTGGACCGTTTGCACGATTAAGGCCCGGTAGCAAACTGGCTCAGGGTGCGAAAATTGGTAATTTTGTGGAAACCAAAAATGCCATTATTGGCGCTGGCAGTAAAGTAAATCATCTAAGCTACGTTGGTGATTCTGAAGTGGGAACCAAAGTAAACGTAGGTGCGGGCACTATCACGGCTAATTACGATGGTGCCAATAAACACAAAACAGTGATTGAGGATGGTGCATCTATCGGCTCCAACTCTGTTTTGGTTGCGCCTGTAACGGTAAAAACGGGTGCAACCGTTGGTGCCAGCTCTACCATAAGCCGAGATGTGCCAGCTGAAACTCTGGCAATAAGTCGTGGCAAACAAACTGAAATTAAAGGCTGGACCCGACCAGTCAAGATAAAAAAGTAAGCGATAGCCGTTAATTGTTAGAACCAATAAGTACAAGGACTTAAAATTATGTGTGGAATTGTGGGTGCTGTAGCCCAGCGTGATATTGCTGACATACTTCTGATGGGGCTGGAAAGCCTGGAATATCGCGGATACGATTCAGCTGGTATTGCCACCATGGACAACAATGGAGAGCTACACCGTATTCGTCGTGTTGGTAAAGTGAAAGCGTTATCCGATGCGGTAGCCGATGAAGGTATGCCCGGCGGTGTGGGCATAGCGCATACCCGTTGGGCAACACACGGAGAACCTAACGAACAAAACGCGCATCCTCATGTATCCAGCGAGCGTATTGCTGTGGTGCATAACGGCATTATAGAAAATCATGCATCGCTAAGGAGTCAACTGCGAGCTGATGGTTACCAGTTCACATCCGATACAGATACAGAAGTTATTGCACATCTTGTCGATAAGGAACTCAAAAGCTCGAATACCCTTTTCGAAGCCGTACAGAAAGTGGTGCGCCAGTTGGAAGGTGCTTACGGAACTGTGATATTGGATAAGACACAACCAGAGCGATTAATCGTTGCACGCTCAGGTAGCCCGCTGGTTATTGGCTATGGTGTTGGTGAACACTTCATTGCATCAGATCAATTAGCCTTGCTACCTGTTACCAGAAAATTTGCCTATCTTGAAGAAGGTGATGTTGCAGAGATTACTCGCTCTTCTGTGTCTATTGTTGACTTAGAAGGTAATCCTGTGGAGCGTGCCATTGAAGAATCCAACTTGACCAATGATGCTGGTGACAAAGGCAACTACCGTCACTACATGCAAAAAGAAATTTATGAGCAACCGGTTGCTATTCAGCGCACTTTGGAAGGTCGTCTTGAAAATGGTTTAGTGCTGGATACCGCTTTCGGTGAAAACGCCAGTGAGTTACTGGCAAAAGTAAAACACGTACAAATCATTGCTTGTGGCACCAGCTTTCATGCCGGGATGACAGCGCGCTATTGGCTCGAATCATTTAGCGGTGTGTCGTGCAATGTTGAAATTGCGTCTGAGTATCGGTATCGCGAATCTTTTGTGCACGAGAACGCACTGCTGGTAACCATTTCTCAGTCCGGCGAAACAGCCGATACGCTGGCAGCTCTTAGATTAGCAAAAGAGCAAGGGTATATGACCAGCTTGACTTTATGCAACTCGCCGGGTTCATCAATGGTGCGCGAGTCAGACATGTCCTACTTAATGAAGGCTGGAGCCGAAATTGGTGTAGCGTCTACCAAAGCATTTACGGTGCAGCTGACAGGATTGTTAATGCTCGCTGGAGCTATTGGTCAGCACAATGGCATGTCCAAAGAAAAATCAGCACAACTGTGTCAGGCCCTGCAAAGTCTGCCTGCAAAACTTGAGCAGGTATTGGCTATGGATGAACCCATCCAGGCTCTGGCTGAAGACTTTGCCGATAAATATCACAGTTTGTTTCTGGGTCGTGGCGATCAGTACCCTATCGCGATGGAAGGCGCACTCAAGCTAAAAGAAATTTCCTACATTCATGCTGAGGCCTATGCAGCCGGTGAGCTTAAGCATGGCCCACTTGCGTTGATCGATGCGGATATGCCCGTTATTGTTGTGGCCCCAAAAAACGATCTGGTAGAAAAACTAAAATCGAATGTTGAAGAAGTGCGAGCACGAGGTGGATTGATGTATGTGTTCGCCGATAAAGACGCCAAGTTTGAAAGTGATGGCACGATGGAAGTATTAGAAGTGCCTGTATGTGATGATTTGGTTGCGCCTATTGTCTATACCTTACCGCTACAACTGTTGTCGTACCATGTTGCTATTATTAAAGGTACCGACGTTGACCAACCTCGTAATCTGGCTAAATCGGTAACAGTTGAATAATTTTAACAAAACCAGCAATATAGCCTGCTATTTTGCCGCAGCAATAGAGGCTTCAAGGTCTCGTTGTTCCTGACATCCCACCGGGCATAGTTCATTCATCAAACGCAGGTTGATTTCAGCATCGTCTATCCTGCCCAGCATAATAAATAGCTCACCCTGGTATTCAAGAGTGCCCAGGTGATAGCGATCAATTGATAGTGCTCTGGTGTAGGCTGCGTTTGCAGCATCTATATCACCTGCCTGGCGATGGGCAAATCCGAGCAGTTTCCATGCATCGGCACTGTACCGATAACGCATAACGGTTCGTTGAAGATTCCGAACAGCTTCCTTATATTCTTTTTTGGCCAGAAGGCGTTCGGCCATATTGATGCGGTGCTCAACATTGGTTCGCGTGATTGTGGGCGTTGACCTTTGTAACGGGTCAACAGCATAAGAACTGGCTGGCCACACCAACAACATACTGATGGTTACGATGTGTATAGCTCCAACGACTTTGAAAGTTGAAGTGATGGCGGTAATCATCTTCGATAAATTCAGCATACATCAAAACTCCCTGATACTTAAAAATCGCTCGATCGGTAACTCATCGGATAACTCATTGGACAATAGAAGCTCCTTCCAATCGCCTTGGCCGTCGCCATGGCAAGTATGACTAATCCTGCATTCGAGCAAATAGCTGCACGATGTTGGCAATCTTGGGCTTTGCCGTCAATGACTTAACGATTAAATTTGTAACATAAGGTTTCTTACAGTTACATTGTCTCGGTTTTTTGCTGAATTACTTAGTGTGTTTACTTATGTTTATTACTGTTTTCTGTTAGTGAGTCGTATCGTTCCATTACATCGGCATCATAATCTCGCCACTCGTTAGCTTCATCAGCTTCTTCCAATAAATCCAACTGCGCCTCGTCTGCCGCTTCAATTGCGAACTCGGTTGCTACCGCCGTTGTGCGACTGGTTATTAACACGTGCGGTGCAGAATCTTCAGGTGCTATATCGTAGACACGCTGCGTTATTCGATAAATGCCATAGACGCAGATGACTGCCATTAGTGCAGCTATATTAATGAAGAACCAGTGATTCCCAAACTCTGCCATTGCGTACCCAACAAGAATAGGGCCTGTCATTGCACCAAAACCATTAATGAACAGTAAGCCTGCAGATGTTGCCGGCATTTGCTCATAGTCCATATAGTCATTGGCATAAGCCAGTAATAGTGAGTACAACGGATTAGACATACCGCCAATAAGGAAGGCAACAAATACCAACACGTGAAAGCTGGTTCCGGCGAAAAGTCCAGCGAATAGACCGGCAATGGCAGCACATGAACATGCTGCAGATACGGCAATGATTAAATAACGACGATCATAACGATCGGATAACCAACCAATCGGATATTGAAATAACATGCCGCCAAGAAATATCGCACTGATGAAATAGGAGACTTGAGCAACCGAGAAGCCCATTTCGCTGGCATAAATTGGCGCCATGCCGAAAAGGGTCGCAAACACCCCACCGAGTAACAGCGTTCCAAAGCAGGCCAATGGTGACGCCTCGATCAGCTCTTTTATAGACATAGGCTGTACTGTTTCAAGCACAGGGGCAGGTGACACTGAAAGCAGAATGGGTGCAAATGACACTGATACCAGCACGGTGATTAAAACAAATAAGTCATATCCTCCAGGGTCTGCCACATTCAGTAGTAGCTGCCCCAGAACAATACCTAGCATCTGGACTATTAAATAAAGCGAAAGCGACTGACCACGCTGTTCGTTTGACGAGGCGTGATTCAGCCAACTCTCGGCTACAACGTAGATACCGGAAAAGCAAAACCCGACAACCAGGCGAAGTAGCAACCAGGCCAATGGGTGTACTACGGCTGCATATAAAATAAAGGCGGCCGAAACCAGGGATCCGAGCGCTGCAAAGACACGAATGTATCCCACACGACGTAGTAGCCAGGGAGCTGCTCTTGAGCCACCGAGAAAGCCGACAAAGTACGCCGACATAATGAAACCCATAGTGGAGGGGTCGATGTTTTCCAGTGACCCGCGCACGCCCAGCAAGGTGCCTTGCAAGCCGTTGCCAAGCATCAGAAGAAGCATTCCCAGCATTAAAGCCCAGGTATTTTTTAATACTCCGAACATGGCTATAACTCGATTAGAGGGGCGAGATTTATACAGGTTATCGGCTACAAAAACATGACAAGCAAGGGCTGAATTTCAATTTGTCGTTATCAGGACAGCCACGTAGGTATATCCAGTGTGGAGTAACAAACAAACGACACAGTCAGATTCGGTCGGGGCGGCCTTCCGCAAATCACCTCTCCCGCGTTACCATTCTTGCTAATATGACCTATATTGGCTGCGAACGGTGCCTTGTTGAGGTAACTTTACGGAAGGCCGCCCCGAACAATCAGCTTTGCGCCGTTTGCTTGTTACACCACACTAGTGGTCCATCCACTTGATACATTCGGGTTCAGAGTTCACCAGCCGCCGCCCTGCAATACCGCCGGCGGCCCCGCGCGTTTGTGAAGGCATATTGGGCATACAACTGCGCGTCCCGGTCGAACAAACG
>CAYTJF010000214.1:4779-10407 GCA_964437945.1 uncultured Granulosicoccaceae bacterium | reverse complement strand
AAGGCGGGCGAACCCATCTGGTTAGTCCGGCGATGGCGGCTGCCGCTGCTATTGCTGGCCATTTTGTTGATGTGAGGAACTTCTGATGAAAGCATTTACAAAGCTAGATGGCTTGGCCGTGCCGCTAATGCGTAACAACGTTGATACCGATGCGATCATTCCAAAGCAATTTTTAAAATCCATTAAACGCAGCGGCTTCGGTGTCAATCTTTTCGATGAGTGGCGTTATCTCGATCCGGGCTACCCGGGGCAGGATCCGAATACTCGTCAACCAGACCCGGACTTTGTTTTAAATGAAGAGCGCTTTGCTGGTGCACAGGTATTGATTGCCGGCGACAACTTCGGTTGTGGTTCATCACGTGAACATGCGGTTTGGGCGCTGGACGACTACGGTATTCGCTGCGTTATTGCGCCAGCTTATGCTGATATATTTTTCAATAATTCTTTTAAAAGCGGGTTGTTGCCGATTGCCGTTGATAAAGAAATTGTCAATAAACTCGCTGAGGAATGTGAGAACACACTTGGTTACAAGCTATCGATAGATTTGCAGTCGCAGACTATCACCACACCAAGCGGTGAGGTGATCAACTTTGATATCGATGCTTTTCGAAAAGACTGTCTACTTGAGGGATTGGATGAGATCGGTTTGACCTTACAAAAGCGCAATTCGATCAAAGACTATGAGGCAGCGCGCAAGCAGTCGGCTCCTTGGCTGTTTGAATAGGAGTTAGCTTCCCTAACGGGCGAAGGTCAATATGAGACTGGTAATAGGCAATAAAAATTATTCGTCATGGTCCCTGCGTCCTTGGATATTATTGAAGCATGCACGCATTAAATTCGACGAAGTGCACATCCCGTTATTCACCAGCGAAGGTGCGCTCATGCTCGATGAGCTGTGTCCGGCGAAACAAGTACCGGTGCTGTACGACGACAGGCTGGTGTTATGGGATTCGTTGGCAATTTGTGAATACATTGCCGATAAATACCCGGACAAAAAATTATTACCTGAACACAGCACAGATCGAGCGCGTGCACGAGCCATGAGCGCCGAGATGCACAGTGGATTTCAACATTTGCGCGACAACATGCCAATGAATTGTCGACGTAGCGTGGAAAACTTTACACCCGACCTTGATACTGAAATGGATATACAACGTATCGTTCAACTGTTCGAGCAAGCCCTGCACGATACAAAAGGGCCTTGGTTGTTTGGTCACTACACAGTTGCAGATGCCATGTATGCGCCGGTTGTGTCGCGTTTTAAAACTTACGGTGTGCGCACACCGCCTCTAACTCAAAAGTACTTCAATAGAGTATTAGACGATGCAGCTATGAAGCAATGGTATGAGGCGGCATCGCATGAGTCAGAAATTATTGACAAAGCAGAAATTAAAGTCTGATAAATACAATCAAAATTAAGCGATAAAACGATGTCAAAAAATATTGTGGTTTTGCCAGGTGATGGCATTGGTACCGAAATAATCGAGCAAGCTGTGCGAGTGCTGGACGTTATTAACGAACAACACAGTCTTGGTGTCGTTGTGCAAACATTTGCTTTTGGTGGTGCAAGTTACGATCAAAGCGGTGAGCCGTTAACCGATGAAACACTCAACGCTTGCCGAGCCGCTGACGCAATTTTGCTGGGCTCCATTGGTGGCCCGCAGTACGATAAGGCACCGCGCGATAAAAGACCAGAACGTGGACTGTTGCGATTGCGTTCCGAGCTGAGTTTGTTTTCAAACTTGCGACCGGCCATGTTGTATCCAGAGTTGGCCGACGCATCATCGCTCAAGCCAGAGTTGGTTGCAGGTTTGGATTTAATGATCTTGCGAGAACTCACCGGGGGAATTTATTTTGGCGGTCCTCGGGGTATCGAAACCAGAGACGGTCAGAAGGTGGGTTTTAATACCATGGTGTATGGCGAAGATGAAATTCGACGTATTGCTGTCAGTGGTTTTGATATTGCCATGCAGCGTAACAAGCGATTGTGCTCTGTCGACAAAGCTAATGTACTTGAAGTTTCTGAGCTTTGGCGCGAGGTGGTCATAGACGTGTCTAAAGACTACCCCGAAGTTGAGCTCTCTCACATGTATGTTGATAATGCGGCCATGCAACTGGTTCGTGCGCCAAAGCAGTTCGATGTCATTGTAACCAGCAATCTGTTTGGCGACATACTCTCTGATGCCGCAGCCATGCTGACTGGATCAATTGGCATGTTGCCATCAGCGTCACTAGACATAAGTGGCAAAGGTATGTACGAGCCGGTGCATGGCTCAGCTCCGGATATTGCGGGCACTGGAAAGGCTAACCCTCTGGCCACTATTTTGTCAGTTTCGATGATGTTGCGTTACACACTGAAACAAAGCGCTCCGGCAAACCAAATTGAACAGGCGGTAGCGAAGGTCATCAGTGATGGTGTTCGTTGTGCTGATATTGCCGGGATGAGTAAAGGCTGTAACGAAACGGTAGTGAGTACTATGCAAATGGGTGACGCTGTGGTAGCCGCATTACACAATTCGTTACAGTTGGCAACGTAACACGCTAATTAGTTTTCAATAGTTAATTGATAGTTCACTCAAATTCTCGCAGAAATTTTACACAGGCATTAAAATGAGACAGAGATTCGATGTTGCGGTAGTCGGAGCGACAGGAGCAGTTGGTGAAACCATTCTGTCCATATTGGCGGAACGCAAATTTCCGATCCGAAATATCTACGCTTTGGCCAGTGAACGATCAGCAGGAAAACGCGTAGAATTTGGGTCGCAGCAACTAGTCGTTCAGGATCTGGCGAAGTTTGATTTCAGCCAGGTAAACATAGGTTTATTTTCACCTGGTGCATCGGTGTCAAAAATCTATGCTCCAATAGCGGCTGAAGCGGGGTGTGTGGTTATCGACAACACCTCTCAGTTTCGCTATGACGATGACAAGCCACTGGTTATTCCTGAGGTAAACGCTCATGCAATCAGTGAATATAAAGCGACAAACATAATAGCTAACCCGAATTGCTCGACAATTCAAATGTTGGTGGCATTGAAACCGATTCACGATTCGGTTGAAATTACACGTTTAAATGTTTGTACATATCAAGCTGTATCGGGAACTGGGAAGGAAGCGATAGAAGAATTGGGTGGGCAAACGGCAAGGTTGTTGAACGGACAACCGATTCAGCCGTCTGTATACCCAAAACAGATCGCCTTTAATGCATTGCCACATATAGACACGTTTCAGGAAAATGGTTATACCAAAGAAGAAATGAAAATGGTGTGGGAAACTCAGAAGATTATGGGAGATAGTAGTATTCGGGTTAATCCTACGTGTGTTCGAATCCCGGTATTTTACGGGCATTCAGAAGCCATTCATTTGGAGACCAAATCACCCATATCGGCTGATCAGGCCCGACATTTGCTGGGAGTAGCACCTGGAATTGTTGTTCTGGACGAACACCAAGACGGTGGTTATCCCACCGCTGTGACCGAATCGGCCGGAACCGATGCGGTTTTCGTAGGTAGAATAAGGCAGGACATAAGCACGGACAACGGATTGAACATGTGGGTCGTGTCCGATAACGTCCGCAAAGGCGCAGCATTGAACACGGTTCAGATCGCTGAGTGCCTGGTGGCGGACTACCTATAAACTGCTGAAAACTCAAAAAATTCAGCTATAAAATAGAATACGGTTGAGTTAGTTAACATCGTCAGCTTGGCAATACCGATTCCGGTTGGTATCTGTTAAGTGAAGCGATATGCGGGATATATCAAAGTGCGAAAACTTGCAACGGCAGCAGCCGTCAGTCTGGTCTTATCATCGGGGTCTGTGCGTGCCCTTGGGCTTGGCGACATTGAAATGCGCTCCGCGCTGAACCAGCCAATGAACGCAGAAATCCGACTGACGTCGGTTCAGCCTGGTGAAGCCAGCGGCATGATTGTTAAATTGGCTTCACCAGACGCATTTTCTCGCGCTGGTATCGAACGCACGGCCTCTCTGACTGATCTTCGATTTTCAGTTGACGAAAGTGCTGGCACACCGGTTATTAAAATTTCCAGTAATCGACCGGTCGTTGAGCCGTTTTTAAACTTTCTTGTGGAAGTAGATTGGCCAACTGGCCGAATGGTACGCGAATATACCGTATTGCTGGACCCTCCAGTGTTCTTGAGCCCGAATGCCAGTGACCGCAATGCAGCTAGTGATCAGCCAGCGACACTGCAACGCAGCGCCGCAAATGGTACACCTACCCCTATCGAGCGATCCGGTTCAGTTGATGATGGGTTTGATGTTGAAATTGTCGGGTCCTCAGTTGAGATCGCTGACAACGCAGAATTAGCTTCTGATGTGGTTTCTGACGCGATTACTGATAATGGTGGTGACGTGGTGTCGCTCGATTCCCTGAATGCTGACAGTTCTGATGTAATAGGCTCAGATGTAATAGGTGAAGTAGAAATAGTCGGTGGTCGTAATGAGACGATCAGCGGTCAAGGCGACGTCGTCGTTCTCAGCGATCTGGGCGTAGAAAATACAGATGCAGCGGCGCAGTTTCAGGCTGATCAAAATTTTGAATTTGATGTAGAAGTGGTTGGCTCGACTGCTGAAGTTTCAGACACTTTTGTAGCGGACAGGCAAAGTGGGGCCGATTCAGTAATTGTTTCTCTGGACTCTCTTGAGACTCAGTCACTCGAGACCGTTGAAACCCTTGTGTCCAACGAGCCTGGTGGTGAGGTTACTGTTCAGCGTGGTGATACGTTGTCGAGTATTGCCGATTCGATTGCTGTACCGGGTGTCTCCTCACAGCAAATGATGATGGCGTTGCTGAATGCTAACCAGAATGCGTTTATTAACGGCAATGTCAACCTGGTGAAAGCGGGTGCGATTTTACGCATTCCAGAGGGCAGCGAATTGACGCAGCTGACGCAAGCGCAGGCTATTGCCCAAATGGGAGAGCAAAATCAGCTGTGGCGCGAGTATCGAGATAGTGTACGTGGCTCGGCAGGTACCAGAGTCGCAACAGCACCACCGACGCAAGCACCTGAGCCAGAACCAGAACCAGAACCAGTCGAAGAACAAGCACCAGCTGAGCTCAGCGATGCCGCTCGGCGCATACTCGAAGCAGCCAAAAAAGAAGCAGCTGGTCGTCCGGAACTTAACATTGTAGCTGAAGGCGATCCAACAACCACAGCAGCCAGTGCAACTGCCGAAAATATTGACGCGAATGAATCGGCGCAGTTGGGCGAAATAAATCAAAAACTGGCGCTGGCAAAAGAAGAATTGGCATCAACCAGGCTCGAACGTACTGATTTAGGCGAGCAATCAGAAGAGTTGCAGAGTACGGCCGACAACGTGGAGTCATTGATCAACATTCGTCAAGACGAAGTGGCCCGTCTGGAAGAAGCGCTGAAAACAGCCGCAGCGGAAGCTGAAGCCGAAAAATTGGCGGCTGTTGAAGCCCAAAAAGCGGAAGAGCTTGCAGCTGAGCTTGCTGAGACCGAAAAGGCTGAAGCAGATAGATTGGCTGCTGAGGCTGCTGACGCTGAAAAGGCAGAAGCTGACAGACTGGCCGCTGAAGCTGAACGAGCGGCTCTAGACTCAGATGCCGAAGGTGCTGTCACAAACGAAGAGCCTAATGAAGAGCCTAAT
>CAYTJF010000214.1:0-4679 GCA_964437945.1 uncultured Granulosicoccaceae bacterium | reverse complement strand
GAAGAGCCTAATGAAGAGCCTAATAATGCGCTGACAGCTTCGGGCGAAACGCCAGGAAACGTCGAATTAATTGACGGTTCAGATGAAGCAATCGAGGCCAATGCAGTAGAACCGTTGACCACTGCTGGGGAATCAACCCCGTGGTACATGGGGCTGTTACAAAAATACGGTAAGTGGCTCGTCATCGGTATTGGCGGCCTTTGTGCATTGTTGCTTGGTGCTTTGCTGCTCGGCAAACGCCGCAAATCCGCTGATGATCAGCTTGATTACGAGGATGACGTCGAATTTCTGGATGATGAAGAAATTGACAGCGTTCAGTTGCATACAGAAAGCGATGTCGATTTACCGCCTTCAGAGGTTCATACAACGATGGCATCGAAGGCGACTGATGCAGGATCGGCTGTTGCTAGCGGTGCCAGTAGTGCCGTCACAGGTGCAGGTGCTGCTGTTGCCGGAGCGGCTGCGGCTGGTGGTGCAGCAATAGCGCTGGGATCCCAGTCAAATGATACAGAGGCTGCGCCGGTCGCCGCTAACATGGATGGTCTTGACAATACCAGCGGCCCAGATGGCCTGGATCCGGACGATACCATCTCTGAAGTCGATGTTTATCTTGCCTACGGTTTGCACGGTCAAGCTGAAGAATTGCTAAGTAAAGCAATTGATCGAGATCCAACCAATCATGAGTACGCGTTGAAACTGTTGCAAACCCAGCACGCTCAAGGTAACGCCGATGCGTTTGCTCAGGGGGCAACCAGCTATCACAACAGTTATGGTGGCAATAATGCACCGAACTGGGACACCATATGCAAGCTGGGACACGACCTGCAACCGAACAACGACCTGTTTTCAGGCTCGGCTGTTGAAATCGAAAGTATTGGCAAGAGTAGCAATACCGCAGAAAACCTGGATGCCGATGATTTCACGACCGATGAAAACACGGCGGTTGGCAGCATTAGCCGTGATTTTGGCGATGCTTCAGAAACCGCCAGTGATGTAGATGAATCAGATCTGATGGATGAAAGCCTTGATCCGGCTTTTGCATTTGATGAAACCGATCTAGAAGCGACCGGTGACTTCTCCCAGATGAGCAATGACATTATTGCTGAAGAAGAAGCATCGGCCAACATTTCGGCCAATGAAGAGCAACCGGCTGAGACAGAGGCGGACGATAATTCTTTGGATTTTCCGGAATTCAGCTCAGTTGAGTCAATGGAATCAATAGAGTCAATAGGCGATGTAGCTGATGCTGGAAAAGATAAGTTGAGCAGTGTGGGTTCCTCGTTAAAGACAGGTGTTGGTGGTGCGGCCGCTGCGGCTGCGGGTGGTCTTGCAGCAACGGCAGCAAAAGCAAAAGACGGTGCCAGTGACGTGTTTGATGATGCTCTGAGCCTTGACGACATTGATAGTGCTGCAACCGCGGCCAATGATGGTGCGCAAGGTTCGGTTTCTGAAGATCTAACCCTCGACCTTGATCAACTCTCCGGCGACCTTCATCTTGAAGATGAAGAGTTGCATGATCAAACATCAGCTGGTGCTTTGGAAGATCTGGAAATTGCTGATCTAAGCAGTGAAAACGAACTCTTAACAGATAATGTCGCCAACATCGATGGTTCTGACGAAATGGACACCATGATGGACTTGGCAAAAGCATACATCGACATGGGTGATAAAGATTCTGCCAGCAGTGCACTAGGGGAGATCGTTAAAGGTGGCAATCCGGCTCAGGTTTCGGAAGCAGAAACGCTGTTACGCAAGATATCGTAAACTTAAAAACGTAACTCAGGCAGCAACAGTCTGCCTGATCAGGTATGCAGCGCTGGCAGCTTAAGTTAGAGGCCAGCGCTTTTTTTATGTCCGTATTTATGTACGTGTTTACGTAGCTATTATGAGAATTGCACTGGCAGTTGAATACGACGGTTCGCCATTTTGTGGATGGCAAATTCAACCGCATTGCCATTCGGTACAAGCAGAGTTAGAGCAAGCGTTGAGTCGCATAGCTGATGAACCGATTAGCGTGAGTTGTTCTGGCCGAACCGATACCGGTGTGCATGGAATAGCGCAGGTTGTGCATTTTGACACCAGTGCAGTCCGTCCTCTCAGGGCCTGGACGTTTGGTACAAACACACATCTCTGTGCGCATGTTGCTGTTCATTGGGCGAGTGAAGTGCGTGACGATTTTCATGCCCGTTTCAAAGCGCTGAGTCGCAGTTACCATTACCGAATTTTAAATCGTGAAACGCGTTCAGGAATGCACGCGGGAAAACTCAGCTGGGTAAATCAGCCGCTTGATGTTGACGCCATGCATGCTGCTGCACAGCAATTAATTGGTACACACGATTTTTCTGCGTTTAGATCTGCCGATTGCCAGGCAAAACATGCGATCAGAGATTTGCAGTTGCTTGATGTCCGTCGACAAGGCCAACTGGTCGGCATTGATGTTCGTGCAAATGGCTTTTTGCACAATATGGTGAGAATATTGGTCGGTTGCTTAATTCGTATTGGCAAGGGAGATGCGGATGCAAACTGGTTACTCCAGGTTTTAAACGAACGAGACCGTACACGCGCGGCAATGACTGCACCACCACAAGGCTTGAGCTTTGTGCAGCCAACATACCCTGACGAATATGGTATTCCTGATTTTTCCGCCCAGCAACTATGGAAATAACCGCTCTTCATCGCTAATTTGATATCTGTTATCGTCCAGCTTATATGACACATCAAACCCGTATAAAAATTTGTGGAATTACCTGTGCCGAGGATGCGCGGTTCAGCGAACAGCTCGGTGTTGATGCACTGGGATTTGTTTTCTGCGAAGCGAGCAAACGATTCATCGAGCCACATAAGGCAAAGCTAATCAGTGATCAGTTAGCACCGTTTATAACTCGTGTAGGGCTGTTTCTTGACGCCGATGCCGGACAGATTGACCATACATTGAACGTGTTGCCGGGCATGATTCCGCAGTTTCACGGGCGAGAAAGTGCCGACGATTGTGAGCGTTTTGGCGTACCCTATCTAAAAGCCATTGGACTTGGTGCAGGCATGCCCAGCGCCGCTGAATTGGACGAATACGAGCATGCCCAGGCGTTCTTATTCGACTCAAATGAACCCGGCCAGTTGGGTGGTACCGGGCATGTGTTCGATTGGCACAAACTTGATCAAAACGTGGGAAAGCCCATTATTCTGGCTGGCGGGTTGAATCCTGACAATGTCAGGGCCGCAATAGAGCAGGTCAGGCCGTATGCTGTGGACGTAAGTAGCGGTGTCGAACTGTCTAAAGGCGTAAAAGATCATCAAGCTCTGAGCACATTCGTTGACGCGGTTCGGAAGTCCGCTGGTATCATACAAGGGTGAGGCATACCATAACGAGATGACCGGCCTGTGAGTGAAGAAGACAAAAAAGCCAAAAAAATCAAAAAACCTGGTGCAGTTGCAGGGCGCTTGAGTTGGTTTGAAAAATTGATACCGGCGCGTATTAGTGCTCGTAGTAACGTTGATGAGAAAGGGAATGTTCCCGAAGGCTTATGGGTCAAGTGCGAGAACTGTGGAAATGTGTTGTATCGGGCCGAGGTCGAACGAGCACAGGATGTTTGCATCAAGTGTTCACACCACATGCGCATCACAGCCAGAACGCGTATCGATAGACTATTAGATGCAGATGGTCGAATAGAAATTGGTGACAGCATCGAGCCGATCGACATACTGAAGTTCAAAGACAGCAAACGGTATCGCGATCGACTAGTCCAGAAGACCAAAGACACGGGCGAAAAAGATGCTTTGATTGTTATGCGAGGCAGCATCCACGGTAACGCACTCGTTGTTGCTGTGTTCGACTTTAATTTTATGGGTGGTTCGATGGGCTCAGTGGTAGGTGAGCGTTTTGCCCGCGCCTGCGATCAAAGTTTACAAGAAGGCATACCTTTGGTTTGCTTTAGTGCCAGCGGTGGCGCGCGTATGCAAGAGGCGCTGTTTTCCTTGTTTCAAATGGGCAAAACCAGTGCCATGCTGGCACAGCTTGCGAAGCAAAAAATTCCGTATATCTCGGTGCTAACCGATCCAACCATGGGTGGCGTATCGGCAAGTTTGGCTATGTTAGGCGATATCATCATTGCAGAACCGGGTGCTGAAATTGGTTTCGCGGGGCGTGTGGTTATTGAACAAACTGTGCGGGAGAATTTACCCGATGGCTTTCAGAAAAGTGAGTTTTTACTCGAACATGGTGCCATCGATATGATCATTGACAGACGAGACATGCGCAACAAGCTCGCTGGCCTGTTAGCAAAACTGTGTGACCTGCCGCCGATAGTTGATCCGCAACAAATTAGTGTGTCGGAAGCGACAAGTTAACAATCACGAAAAACAGTACTTGTCGGGACATCTCAGGACATGCAATGAGCGCTCTATCGACTCGCGATAGTCTGGACCAGTGGCTTGGTTGGCTGGAGCACTTGCACCCGACAACAATCGACATGGGGTTACAACGTGTCGGCAGAGTTGCAGATCGTTTGGGGTTGCGGCCCGCCAATGTTCCGCTGATTCTGGTTGGCGGTACTAATGGAAAAGGCTCAACCGTAGCAATACTTGCTGAAATTTATTTTTACGAGTTATCTAATATTGAGTCGATAGATTTGCCTGTTATTTCCAGTAGTTTTGAAAGCCATTCTTGGCATCTTTTTCCAGTA
>CAYTJF010000213.1:0-10411 GCA_964437945.1 uncultured Granulosicoccaceae bacterium | reverse complement strand
TTGGTGGTGTTGGTGGTGTTGGTGGTGTTGGTGGTGTTGGTGGTGTTGGTGGTGTCGGTGCTGTCGGTGCTGTCGGTGCTGTCGGACGTGCCGGAGGTTTCGGGCTCGCTGTTACAACCAGGGCTGGACAGGGGATCTGAGTCGGCTTCCAGCTCAGCCAGGTTCCACATTCCATCACAGTCAGCGTCAAAACCGTTTCCAGTTGAAGTACTTTCTGTCGCAGGCGCTGGAAGATCGTTGATGCTTGAGTCTGTAAAGAATTGTCCACGCTGCTCAAGTAGTAATACCCTTTGCAGGTTCGTGTATGCATACCAACTGGCGACAAAATTATAAGTGGTATCAGGAGGCAGAGGCATCTCTACAAACCAGGTACCGTCTGCGCGCTGTTTGCCGAAAAACTCGTATTCACCCTCGTCAATTCGAATAACAACGGATAACACATGGTTATCAATGGCACGCAGCAAAGGTGGTTTTCCTGTAGTTAATTCAGGACCGTTCACCGGCTCAGCTGTGCAAGCTATAAGCAGCACAGATACTAAATAAACTGTACAAGCCAAAGCAGCACGAAAAATTCTGTTCATGTTTTTAATTTGCATAGCAACCTTGAGCGTCCCTGACGTGTGTCTGAAACAGGTTTCCCCGAGAACCATCAATGGGTCATCACCAGGTTATCTTTGGGCTGTCATTACATTATCGCAAGGCTATCTCTAAACCCGCTTCTTTTCTGCAAATTATGACGTCATGCAGGCTACCAAGGTTATCCTATCCGTCCTGAATATGCATGTTATCTTTACCCAGGCCATGTGTTCAGCGCTGGAATCTCAAGAATTCCACTCGTCTGTTCTCCGCAGCACGCGGGTTTTCAGTATCGAATAATCGACTCTCTCCCTTACCTTCAGGAAACAATCTCATCGGGTCTATGTCGTATTTTGTGACCAGATAATCCTTTACAGCCAGTGCACGGAGTTCAGAGAGTTTATGATTGTGCTTGATGCCACCTACTGCATCGGTGTGACCCTCAATAATGAGGATTTCTTTCTGCGCCGCACTTCGCTGCATTACTTCACCAATTTGATCAAGAAAGGGCTTTGTCGATTCAACCAGCGTGGTTTTTCCAAAGTGAAACAACACCGGCAACCCAACCGCATTCTCCACAGGTCTCAAAGCAACCGAGCTGTCAGCCGCAGCAGGGGCGTCAGTAGATTTGTTATTAAACACTAAACTGCGAGTTTTACGAGGAAACAACTGCTGTTCAAGTTGTTCAACGGTTGGTACTGTATTGAAAAATACGGTATCTCTTTTTGCTGACTCGCTGGCTTGCGTTGTGCCTGGTTGAAACACCGATAGCAACAACAAAGCTCCCGCTATTACCTGAGCAGATGATTGATGAGATTTTCTAGCGTATTTGTTTAGCATGGCTGTGTGTAATTCCCTGAATAAGTAGGTAATTTGAAAATTAGTTGACGCGAATAGACATGCGTTGTACCTGTGGTGTAATACCCGTTTGCTGCTTGAGACCATCAAGCAACTCATCAAAACTGTTCACAGACAAAGGCTCTAAGTCGGGAGCAGATTCAAACGCTGACATCGCAACGTCCAGTTCAGGATCCACCGTCAAGCACATCACTTTATCGTCAGCACCAGATCGCGTGGCTTGTAGTGCCCAGTCATTATTAGCCGGAATATGCACAAGTTCTCCTGCATGAATAGTTGACTTCTGGGCAAAACGGTTGGGATACACTCGTATCACACCGCCATCCGGGTCCTGGTAATAACAAGAGAGACGAATATCAAATTGAGATCTGACGGTGAAAACCAAATTATCGCCTGGCTTGTAATCTCTGGATGCTGATTCTCCATTCACCAGCAGATCGATTGCTGAACCACGAGGCTCGACTACGTGTTGTTCGTCTATTTGTCGTTCGTCTACCACTGGCATGTTGTTAACACGCTGAAAGGGTGATGCTGGAGTCTCTGACTGAGATTCTGCCTTTACACTGACCTGTTCAGACACTGATTGCTGTTGCTGTTGCTGTTGCTGTTGCTGTTGCTGTTGTCCAACAGTTTCTGAATCTGTACCTGAGTCCAATCCAAATATTTGATCATTCAACTTGATCATCATTGGATCTACACCCGCCATCAATAAATTTGACGCAGGCTGTACACGACCACCACTGATTTCGTAATCTCGTTTGAATTCAACCTCACCAACACTGAGATGATATGTTTTTGGAATCAAACCAGCGCTGTTTTTATGATCAGACACGGTGTACTGAACAAACCGATCACCCTTCGGAGTATCAACATATTCAATGTCGTATCCCACGCTGGCCAATACCGCATGCAGGGTTTTGCCAAAACCTTGCTTAGAGGATGTTTGAATTTGCAGGCGGGTGTTTGCCGGGTGATAGCCGTCGACTTGCATCAAGGCGTTAACCAGATCGCTGGCAATAACCAATTCCGGGGCTCTGCCCTGATCCGTTGCTTCCAGAACAGCCATCTGGGCGCAGCCAGCGAGCAAATTTGTACTCAGAATCAAACCAATCAGAACGTTTCGCATCTGTTTTTCCCCTTTGTAGTGGTTATAACGAGGGAAACAGCAATTAGTTTGAGCCAGGATAATTTTAATACCAAGTTTTAATTATTTGATTTAATTAGATTTATCAGAATATAGCACCTGAAACATGGCTGCCGAAATCTACCTTGTGATAGGGAAATCACCTATTTACCGGCTCGACACATCTCTCTAGCCTTGGTAACTGCATCCTACTAACCGCTTTGAGATACAGCCGATGACTAGCATCAATGACCAGAATTTGCTCAGCTCAGTGCAGGCCAACAGCGCAGAAATATCCTCCAATCCTGTAAACGCACCAACACTATATGCATCTGCAAGTGCATTTAGTTATGACTGGTTTGTTTTGTCAGACAGCAACACATCAACCAACTCTGTTGCGAACACCCGGATGTCGAATGCAGATACGGACCATCAAACCGACGCTGGTTACGCAACGGGAAGTAACATGGAATCGCGCGTAGAACGCATCATTCAATTTATTCTGCCACAGGCCTGATACCGTGTTAGAACATTCGCTCAATCATGTCGTACAACCCGATTGGAATGCCGCCAGCAACGAGCTTGTCAACCAATTGCAGCAACTCAATGACCTCGACTCACGTGTGGAGTTGCTCGATTCACTGTGCAATCGACTCGGGCCTGATATGTACCCGGCATTTCTACAATTATTGTTTCATATTGAGCATCACGCTGACGCCAAAGTACAAAAACAGCTTACCGATACACTGGTATATGCCATGGGCACTGGTCGATTACCTTGCGGTACGTTGCCAGCCTGGGGATCGACAAACTCGATAACATTCAATCGTTACCGTACATCGCACGCACTGGGCCCCATTGAATTTCTTTGCGCCTGGTATGCTCAGCCAACAAATTTGCCACAACTACACGATGCAACATTCGATGATGCACTGTCCACCTTGTTACGATTAGTCGACTCAAATCGTGCAGCTCGAAAAATGTATTGCCATAACCTGAATATGGATGCTATTAATGATTCGATCGGTATGTTTTCCCGTGCTACGCGCAAAGGCATCGCCCGACTTGCAAAAGCCTGGAACGCGAATGGTTGCTCAGACAAGCTAGCTGCTCAATTTATTGTTGATATAAAAGCCAATCAAATGTAATTTCATTCTAGAAACCATTACAAAATTAGTTACTAATTTACTTATAATAACTAAGGTTGAAAGAGCGATTGCACCATTTGCAGTGCACTGTCTGAATGCACTTGCAACTCATTCACAAAAACCTGAGTAAGGCTTGGCAGTAGCATTGCCAGAATAACCAACGAAAGAATGGATTTAATCGATATCGACAGAAACAATACATTCAACTGTTGTGCAAATCGATTAACCAGACCCATCGATAAATCAACCAGAAATATGATCAACAACAGCGGTGCTGCCAGCATAAGCATCAAAGAGAAAAACACCGAGAATTCTGAGAGAAAAATCTGAACCGAATCGCTGGCAATTTGCGGTAACGGTACACCGATTGGCCACAGTGCAAAACTATTAAGGACAACACCCGTGATTAATATCATCCCGCCCGATGCCATAAAAAGGTAGTTTGCCCAACGACCCAAAAACTCGCCAAACAGCGTCACCTCATTACCACTTATCGGATCGTGAATCATTGCCATGGAGGTACCAATAGCGGTATCGATGACCTCACCAGCCGCTTCAAATGCCCACAGGAACAAACCAAAGAATAGCCCTAAGGCAGCGCCGAGCACGACCTCAACAACAAAAACACTCAGCAATTGAGTTCCGCCCATAAAGTCGATTTCAACTGGACCGTGGGCAACCAGCACTACCAGGGTCAAAGCTACAAATATGGAATTTCGAATCAGTGGCGGAATCAAATTTGAAGAAAACAACGGCAATAACAAAAACGCGGTAGCCAGACGAGTCATACCCACGGCCACCAACAGCACTTGTCCTTCAAGCACTGACACCAGAAGCGAGCTATCCATGTCAGGCACCAAACATTATTGGAAAGTCGCTAAATACTCGATCAGTAAACTCAAACAGAGCACCACCCATTAAGGATGCCGTAAAAAATATGGTTAACACTACTGCAAGCAATTTAGCCGCAAACTGAAACGTCTGCTCTTGAAGTTGTGTGGCTGCCTGTACAAAGGCAATGAGTATTCCAACCACGGCGGCCACCAGTACAGGTGGTCCTGCCAGCAGCAATACCAGCCATAGTGATTCTTGAGCAAGTTGCAATGTAGTTGAATCAAACATATTAAAAGTACGACATAACGAGACCGTGCGCCAACTTGGTCCAACCATCGACCAACACGAACAACAACAGTTTGAACGGAAGCGACACCACAGTTGGCGACAACATCATCATGCCCATCGCCATCAGAATATTGGCAATCACCAGATCAATTATGATGAACGGTAAAAATATGACAAAACCAATTTGAAACGCATTGGTTAATTCGTTTATTGTAAATGCTGGTATAACCACAACAAGGTCATCAACAGTCACACTTGACTGTCGCTCAACGGACATTAAACCGCGAAGACTGTCCAGAAAGAATTCTCGATCTTCCAGGCGCGAATGTTTCAACATAAATTCCCTGAAAGGCTCTTTCGCAGCTTCAGCCGCTGACAACATGGAATCGGTCGAACTGCTGATATCCTCAATGGAAGACACATTCTCCATCACCAGCTGAGTTGTTGGGTACATAACGTATATAGAAAGCACAATCGCCAAACCATTAAGCACCAGGTTTGGCGGCACTTGTTGCAGACCAAGTGCGTTTCGTAACAAACTGAGCACCACGACGATTTTTGTAAACGACGTCACCATGACTGCGGCGAACGGTGCCAGTGTTAACAGTACAACTGTGATTAGGGCCGACGATGGTGAAAAGGTGGTCAAATCCATTAGGAAAACTCCCTAATAGACAGTCCGAACCCGTCTCCTACTTTTATAAGATCAGCAACAAATTGACTTGTGTTGATATGACAATGGCAGCGCGCTTGCGCCAGGGAAACTGAAATAGATAAGCTTTTGCTTGTAACGTTATCAGTTTGAATGCCGAGCAACAAAGCACCGGGATCTATGGTAACAGGCTGATCAAGGTAGACCGTAACCAGGCTTTGACCTGACGCGTTCTCGACGCGCATCTCGTCGGTTGTTACGACAGATGTGTGCTCAGTGGAATTGTTGTAGTCCAAGTCTATTGTGCCACTGACCGGATTGATCGTTGCAGCGATACTGCACTCAAACTGTGGTACATCGACTGTGCACATCCACTGTTGCTGCCATGATGCAGGAATTAGTATCAAAGCTCCCTGTTGCAAGCGAGAAACATCAGGCCGGTCAAGCATAATGTGAGCAATTTTTATTGATGCCGAAACTCTGGACCAACTCAAATTAGATGATTTGATCAGTTCGCCATGGCGTGCCATGTTAGTGTGTGCACCCGCTGGCATCCAAACTTCCACCTCATCATCAGAACAGGTTAACAACACACGCAAGTATCCTGTTTCCTGTCCATTAGAATTGTTTGCCTGTCCGGCGTTTTTACACTCACCGGGAAGTTCACTTACAAAAAACTGCAGCGAACTTTCAAGAATGGTTTCGGCCAGAACGCAGGCATCCTCTAACCGCTCAAGTAATATGGCAGAGGCCAGACAATGCCATTGCCATTCGCGGGTTGACTGGCAAGGTGCTGAAATAAAGACTGATCTATTGCGCCAGTGGGCCTCATAACACACTCGCTCAGGCGCAAACGAGTGATCAACAGTCTGTTCAGTAATTGGTATCAGGGTATTACTCATTGACTGAGAATCACCATTTTGACCAACTCCTGCGAACTGCGAACCGGTAGCTTGCGCATTACCCGCGAACGATGAAGCTCAACTGTTTTCTGGCTAATGCCAAGATCGTATGCCGTGACTTTATTTGCCTTACCTTCAACGATGGCATACATGACTTCTGCTTCACGCGGTGTCAGTTTTTTTAAGTCTTCCTGGAACTGGCTCATTTTATCGATGCTTATGCTGCTTTTAACACGCTTCCTCTGCACCTCAGCAACTTTATCAAGCGCCTTTGTCAACGCCGAAGTATCCAAAGGCTTTTCAAGAAAGGTAACTGCGCCTTTATTCATGGCCTCCACTGCCAATGCAACATCACCATGTCCTGTCATGTACACAACCGGTATTTGCGCACCCGCCTCAATGAGTTTGTCGTGAACATCGAGCCCACTCATTTCTGGCATACGAACGTCGATTAGTAAGCACTCACAATCGAGCCCATCTTTTATTGCGTTAAGGCCAACCGCTGGGTCACTAAATTCGGTTACCGAATGGCCCATGCCAGACAGCAACCAACCCATTGATTGGCGAAACGTATCGTTATCATCAATAATACAAATGGATTGACTATGCATGATTTTCTCCAGGTAATGATGTTCGCAATAAAACGTGCGCCGTACATCCAACCTCTTTATTAGGAGTGATCCACAACTTGCCTTGATGCAACTCTATGAACGATTTACAAATATTTAGCCCAACACCCATCCCATCTTTTTTTGACGATTGAAACGGTGTAAATAAATTCTCTGGATTAACACCTTTGAGCCCGATACCGGTGTCCTTGATTTCAATTTTGATTCCATCGTGAACCCGACTAACCATCACGCGAATAGCGCGTTTAACGTTTTTCGTATCGCGGATAGAATCGCATGCGTTACGTAATAGATTGGTAAACACCTGCTGAATCATGGTGTAGTCCGCAGTTACCATAAATTGTTCGGGATTGTGCTCTTCGCCTAAGCTTGAACTAATGTCATCAGGCTCGGTGCAAGTCAGAACAACACGAACTGAATCGGCACTAAACACCCAGTCCAATAAACGAACACTATGATTAAGTAAATCAACCACATTGAATTGAACAAATTCAGGTTGCTGTGGTTCTGTGAAATCCCTGATTCGCGCAATGACTCGTGCTGCAAATTGTGTTTGTTGCAGAGCCAGATCTACCGCTTTACGGTACTGATCAACATCGTCAGCTCCTGCCTCCATACGCATCTGCAATCCATTTAAAATATTCGAAATGGCACCTAAAGGCTGGTTCAACTCATGTGCAAGCGTCGTTGCCATTTCACTCACTGATATTGATCGTGAGCGCAGAAATAGCTGATCACGCTCAGCAAGGTAATGCTGCCATCCAGTTACATTGGAATTCCTTCTGGACCGACTATCGTTGGCGACCTGTGCATTCATGAGAAATTCGTCCGTGAAAGTGCCACACCTTTTTTACTCAACATAAGCTCCAGCTCCTGCTGATCATTGAGCGAAGCATCCAGATTAATGCATGCTGACCACTGCCCGTCTTGTTGACAAAACAATTGCAACTTAACCAATTGCGCATCGTCAGTTTCAAATTCAAATGTCCAACCATCGGCACTGTCACCTTCTCGATCGAGTATTTCATCCAACCAGTCGCTTACCTCCTCAAGTCTGTCTGCACAAATTGCCGAATCACAGCCTTGATTATCAAAAAACTCTTTTGCAAAATGAGTACGGTTTTCGAGCACGGATTCAGAACCAGCGTAGAAGGGGTCAGCGTATTGAACGGACTGAAACGCGCCGGCAGTTAATGAAACAAGGTTGTTGTGCCGATTATGATCATCCTGCTCATCGAGGTTAAAAACAAACTCTGAAGTATCAGGTGATCCAATTGCACTACCGACTTTTTCTGACTTCTCACTACTAGCAACTTTCAAAGCATGTTCAAAAGCATGCTGATCTGCTGCCCGATTGTTGCGTTGAATGTTATCGTTCGCTTTTGATTTGACTGCATAAGTTTTTATCTGCGCATGTTGTAGCCTAGCCATGATGTTGTGCTCCAAGGTTTCGACCAAGCGCTTCATCTTCCTGCTCATGCTCTTCGAGCATCAATTGATTGTTGCGACCTGCTTTGATTGCGGCTCGGTGCTGATGATGAAACTCATCATGCCGATTACGTAGTTGCATCCACTGTGAACGCAGTTGATCTGCTTCTTGCGTTTCAGCCGTTAGATCACTGAGTGCATCGTTAAGGAAGTATTCGGTTTTCTGCGCATCGTATTTCAACCACTTGCGCTTAATTTGAATTTGCTGCTGTGCACGGATATTTGATGCAAGGGCTTCAGATTCGGCCACCAGACTCAATTGTTGCTCCTGCGCACCGACTGCCCGATGATCAAGTTCGCACTGATCAACTTTGGCCCGCGCATCAGACACACACTTTTGTTGCAGCTGGTATTGCTTACGCGCTTTGCTCTGCCTCAAATCGTAGAGGTGAGCCAATTTACTTAAGATCTGTGGTTTTTTGGTCGTACTCTTACCGGACATAGCGCTTGAGAGCCTCTGATTTCCTGTGTCTCACTTCAGCTAACGCAGTGAATCAGGAAAAGTTTGCTCGAAAAACGCAATTAACTGACTTTAGGACACCAGGTTCTTCAGTAGATTCTGGGTATCAGTAAAGGCACTTGGCGTGTCATGGCGTTGCTGTAAAAATGCCTGAATATCAGCCTGGGAATCGATTGCTTGATCAGCCAGCGTATCTGCCCCACGCTCATGCTCACCAACCTGCACAAGGAACTCCACATCTTCGTATTTAGACATCAATTTGCGTAGCTGTATCGCCGCTTGCTGATGGGCTTCATCGGTTAGCGACAAAAACAACCGGCTAGTGCTGGCTAACACATCGATTGCCGGGTAGTGGCCACTTTCACCCAATTTTCGCGACAAGATAATATGACCATCGAGGATTGATCGAGTCTCTTCGCCAATGGCGTCGATATTCTCTTCATCTTCGGTAAGCACAGTATAAAAGGCGGTGATCGAACCTGTGTCGCTGTTTCCAGCACGCTCAAGTAACTTGGGCAGATCGGCAAATACCGAGCCGGGAAACCCACGTCTTACTGGTGCCTCGCCAACTGACAAACCGATATCTCTCATGGCTCTGGCATAGCGGGTAACCGAATCCATCAACAGCAGCACATTTTTACCGGTCGCACGAAAACCTTCAGCCACTGCTGTGGCAAATCGCGCCGCCTGTACACGTTCCATCGCAGGTCGGTCAGAGGTGGACACTACCATGACCGTTCGTGCGCGCGTCTTTGGAGTTAGCTTCTCGTTGATAAACTCTGCTACCTCTCTGCCACGCTCACCGATAAGCGCAATAACCGTCACGTCAGCTGAGGAGTTAGTGGCCAACATATTCAACAAAGTGGACTTACCCGCCCCGGCCGCTGCAAATATCCCTATGCGCTGACCGCATCCAACGGTTAGTAAACTGTCAATGGCTTTTACCCCTGTAACAAACACATCGTCAATCGGCAACCGATCGATAGCGGAAGGAGCGTCTGCATTAAGCGCTAATCGGCGCTGCGCTGCGGGTGCTGATTCTCCGTCGAGCACATTACCCAGGCCATCATAGACACGGCCTGGCATCTCCGTAGAAAAATTCATGTGCTGTGCACTGCTTACACTGCTAACCGCTGCACCCAAACGAATACCATCAATGGAGCCTAGTGGGTACAGCAGCAGTTCGTTGCCGTCTATACCAACCACATCGGCATATAGAGTCACATCAGCGTTATTGGTAGCAGTTCCTGCCTGGTCGTTTTCAACACTGCAAATTGCAACTCGGCTGCCCACTCGTGCATCAAGTCCGGAGGCGCGCAAAGTGGTTCCATACGCTTTGACAATACTCCCAATGCGCTCGACGCTGCTTTCTGGTAAATGCCGTAGAAGAGCTTCAACCGATGCGTTCATGTAAACTCCGTTCAATCACTCTCAATTGAGACTCAAGTCCGAC
>CAYTJF010000212.1:0-10430 GCA_964437945.1 uncultured Granulosicoccaceae bacterium | reverse complement strand
AATGTTCAGCTGTGGGTAGAAGAGGTGAACGCACGCGGTGGGCTCAAGCTTAAAGATGGTCAGCGCATGCTCGAGCTTATCGAATATGATGATAAAACCAATCCAGGTGAACACATCAAGGCCGTTCAACGACTAGCCACTCAAGACAAGGTCGACTTTATCATTGCACCATACGGTACCGGATTTAACGTCGCCGCCGCTCCAATTTATGCAAAATATGGCTACCCGCAAATAGCGGTTAGTGCCATAACCGATAAAATGGACGAGCTTACCGCCAGATACCCAAGTTTATTCTTTACATTGGGTACAACAACGTCATTTGTTAATGGTGTAAAAGACATTCTCGTCGATATGCGAGACTCAGGCAAAATCGGCAACAAGGTCGCCATGGTAAATGTAGCTGATGCATTTGGCATCGAATTGGCTGAGGCGGCCCGACCGATATTTACCGATGCAGGTTTCGAACTCGTTTATGACAACTCTTATCCTTTGGGCACACCAGATTTGTCCCCCATTATTAAAGGTGCAAAGGCTGCCACTCCTGACGCGTTTGTTGCCTGGTCTTATCCACCGGATACATTCGGTTTAACCGAACAAGCCATTATTGAAGATCTTGATGTTGGTGCTTACTACACAGCTGTTGCCACCTGCTTTCCAGCGTTTGCTGGTAAGTTTGGTTCAAAAATAGACGGCGTGTTGGGTGCCGGTGGTGTTAATCCGGACACCGACAAAATGAAAGCCTATTTTGCAAAGCATAAGGAAATCACTGGAAAAGATGCCGATGGTTGGGCTTCAGCCAATACTTATGTGTCCATGCAAATACTCGAACAAGCCATTGAGGGTGTTGGCGAAGTTGATCGAGAGAAAGTCACGCAATTTATAAAGGACAATACGTTCGATACCATCATGGGCGATATTAGCTTCGAGAATCAAGTATCGAACAAGTTCTGGACTGTGGGTCAATGGCAAGACGGTGTTTATCGTGGCGTAGCCGCATCAAACATGGATGGTGCCGCTGAAATTAAGGAAAAATCAGGCTGGGAATAGCAATCGCCGACGTAATTAGTTTTGGACTTGTACAAAGCAACGATTAGCGTCCCGATAGCCGGAAAATCAGACTGTCTATGGATATTCTGATTTCCGGCTTGTTGCTTGGTGGTACTTATGTACTGATCGCCATGGGGCTTAACTTGCAATACGGTGTTGCTCGCATCATGAATCTTGCCAATGGTGAGATGATCGTGCTGGGTGCGCTAGCCAGTTTTTGGGTTTTTACTACCGCATCATTCAGCCCCATACTTACTATTTTTCTCATTTTTCCGGTTGCGCTGTTGGGTAACTGGCTTGTTTATCGGTATCTGTTAATTCCTTTAGTGCGTCGTGCCAAAAACCAGGGGCAATTGGAAGTTGACGCTATCCTGGCAACATTTGGTATGAGTTTCATGCTGGTTGGTATTGTTGTGTCCATCAATGGTGAGTACTTCACGTACTCATTTCTTGCCAGCCCGTTTGAAATTCTAGGCTCGACTGTGGCACTTAATCGATTGGTTGCATTTCTATTTGCCGTAATAATTGCACTTGTACTTTATCTGTGGCTAAACCGCTCCCGCGCAGGTATGGCAGTTCGCGCGGTCGCCGTGAATCCAGACTCAGCACGTTTGGTTGGTATAAACGTAGAAAAAGTCTCCGCACTCGCGTTTGCCATAGGCGGCGCAATATCCGCAGTTGCTGGCGTATTGATTTCGACCTTCATCACGCTTGATGCGTCCGTTGGCGTTCTGTTCACGATGAAAGCGCTTATTATTGTCATTATGGGTGGGGTAGGCGATGTTCGCGGGGCGATTATTGCCGCTTTGATTCTGGGCTTGGTGGAAACAACCGTGGCCACATTGATCGACCCGGGATTAACTCTAGCGGCGGCTTATTTTATATTTTTACTTGTGCTGTTATTCAGACCGCAAGGTCTGTTCGGTAAACCGCAAACATGAACGCTGCTGACATGAAAAATTTGTCGATTGCGATTGTTTGCATTATATTGGCAGCGCTGGTTCCATTCGTTTTCAACGGTTATTGGCTTAGCATTGCGCTAACGGCCATGATGTACATAGCACTAAGCACAAGTTGGGCGCTTTTCTCTGGTCCTACACATTATATCTCCCTTGCAAGTGGTGCTTTTTTTGGCGTTGGCGGTTATCTGGTCGCCACGGGCATGAGCGACTATAACTTGTCGTTCTGGTTGATGATGGCCATCGCAGCTCTCGTCGCCACGGTACTTGCAGCGCTAATTGGCATGGCAACGCTGCGATTGTCTGGTGTTTACTTTGTGATTTTTACGCTCGGTCTTGCTGAGATGATTCGCAACCTTGTGTCATGGGTGCAAAATAACTTTCTCGGTTCTCGTGGATTGTACGTACTCACCGATTTCACGGAAACTCATATCTACTGGATGCTGTTAACCGTCTCTGTTGTTGTGTTTGCGCTCGGTTGGCTTATTTCCCGATCACGTCTGGGCTTTGCGATGCGCATCATCGGCAATGACGAAACGGTCGCGCGGCATGTCGGCATCAATACCGCCAAAGCAAAAGTACTGTTGTTTATGACGACCGGATTTTTTGCCGCTATAGTCGGTGCCATCATAGCGCCTCGCTATTCCTATATAGAGCCGAATCTGGTTTT
This sequence comes from uncultured Granulosicoccaceae bacterium, assembly GCA_964437945.1. GTDB lineage: Bacteria > Pseudomonadota > Gammaproteobacteria > Granulosicoccales > Granulosicoccaceae > Granulosicoccus. Next base: position 7,754 of record CAYTJF010000212.1, on the reverse strand, counting down.
CTCCCCGGAACTCAGTTTTCTTGTGGTTATCATGGCATTGCTTGGTGGAATGCACAGGCTGTGGGGACCCCTGCTTGGCGTTATACCGTTCACATTGATATGGGAGGCCATCAGCATCTGGTTTCCGAATTTTACTACGTTGTTTTTAGGTCTAACCTTTTTAATCATTGTCTATTTCTTACCGAATGGTGTGGTGGGTCTGCTGGAAAAACTGCGCGACAGGGTGGCAGCGTGAACACCGGTCGTACGCTACTCGAAGCGATCAATCTAACCAAGTCGTTTGGTGGGCTTGTTGCCGTTGATGGATTAAATTTCAATGTTAAAGACAGAGAAGTGGTTGGCATCATAGGGCCAAATGGTTCGGGAAAAACAACCGTTCTTAATTTGATTTCAGGTGCGTTCCGTCCAACAGCCGGCAGTATCCAGCTTGCAGGTCAGCAAATTTCGAACAAATCGGCCCACCATATTGCGCGTAACGGAGTTGCACGTACGTTCCAGCTGGTGCGGATGCTGCCCGGACTCAGTGTTACTGACAATGTGATGGCCGGCGCCGTATTTGGTCGCAGGCGACTCTGGAAAAACCAGGCTCGTAATCATGCTGAATCACTGTTGCAACGAGTTGGCCTGGAAGACAAACGCTCGTTGCCCGTTTCATCGCTAACCTATATTGATCAAAAACGCGTAGAGCTAGCACGTGCTCTGGCAGGCGATCCTCAAATTTTGTTACTCGATGAATGGTTGGCGGGATTGAATCCAAGTGAACTACAAACAGGAATTGCATTGATTCAGTCGCTGAGTGAAGAGGGCAGAACCATTGTACTGGTTGAGCACGTTATGGATGCGATTCGTACACTGTGCGATCGCTGTATTGTTATGAATTCAGGCCAGCTACTCGCGACCGGTACTCCGGATGCGGTACTCTCAGACTCAGCCGTCATCACAGCGTACCTGGGTGAAGATTGATATGTTCGTACGTAGCCAACTATCAGGATACTACCTATCATGCTAAACGTATCGAATTTGAACGTGCACTATGGGATGCACGAAGCGCTGCGCTCAGTTAGTTTAAGTGTAGCCGGTGATGAAATTGTGGTCATACTTGGCGCTAATGGAGCAGGTAAGAGCACCTTGCTTAGCGCGATTGCAGGAAACTGTGCTGGCGCAGTTGACGGACAAATAACGCTTGCCGGTGAACCATTGCACCATCTGGACACTGCACAGATAGTTGAGCAAGGCATAGCCTTTGTTCCTGAAGGTCGAGGTGTGTTTAGCGATCTTTCTGTAGAGGAGAACCTGCAACTTGGCTCGTATGCAGAACATGCCCGGCATAAGAGCCAAGTTAATTTGCACGACGTACTGTCACTATTTCCGAAATTAGAAGAACGAAAAAAACAGATTGTTCGAACCATGTCTGGCGGTGAACAACAAATGGTAGCTATCGGCCGAGCTTTAATGTCTGCACCATCGATATTGATGCTGGATGAGCCATCACTTGGCTTATCACCATTGTTGTGTAAAGAACTATTCAGTTCATTAATGCAGGTGCGAGATTCCGGTGTCGGGGTTTTGTTGGTAGAGCAGAATGCCAAACAGAGTTTAAATATTGCCGACAGAGGCTATTTGCTCGGCAACGGGAAAATTATTGGCGAAGACAGCGCTGCTAATCTACTCAAAGACCCAAATGTGCAAGCCGCCTATTTGGGTGGTGCTATTGCATCCCAGTCTACACCGATCGCCGCTGAAAGTGTAGTGCAAAGCAATGATACATCGACTGACGTATTGCTCAGTAATTCTGCTGGTATAAGCATTACACCAACTGTACCTCAGCAGAGTGCGCAAACTTTATCAGCCGATGCGTTACTGAATGAGAATATAGATTCATTGGTTGCCCGGGCAAGTTCAACTGCATCGAAACATCGCACCGCTGTTGTGAATACGCCTACGCAGGTGGTGAAGTTAACCTCGAGAGAATCTGCTACAGCCAATAGCGTATCCAGTGGCTCTGCATCTAGTACAAAGATGGCTGGCGGCGCGACACCAGATGATGCAATTTCAACAGACGATGCGACTAGGGTTAAGCCACACGTAAGAAATACCAACACCGCTACCAGCCCAGCTGACCCTATAGACTTACCGCAAACGCAAGACAATAGAGTACAAGCCTTGCTAGCCGAGTTTGAAACGGCAGCTAAAAACGCCGTATCTGGAAAAAAAAGTAGCGAACAGCATGCTTATGCAACGAGCGCTAACAATTACCCGAGCTCTGCTAACAATCCAGGCGTCGAATCTGAACCACTCCCACATATTCCCGTGTACAAGAAATCTTCCGTTACTGTATACCGACGAGACGGTGCCGGAAATCTTCGCAAACAGGAAGAATCATAGTCATGGCAAGAAAACTCGACTACTACAGCGGCGGTGAGTGGGTCAGTTCGCCGAATCGATTTGGTGATATGAATCCTGCCAATGGCGACGTCTGGGCCGATGTGGCTGATGCAGACCTAAGTGCTGTGCAACAGGCGATTCAAACAGCCCAAGATGCGTTCCCAGGCTGGACCAGTTTGTCGCACACCAAACGTGCTCACTATATGATTGCAATGGCGCAGGAGTTTGCCAATCGCCAAAACGATGTGGTGGATGCGTTAAAGGCTGAAGCCGGAGGTTGGTTTGGAAAAGGCATGTTTGAATCGGGTTATGTACCCGAAGTGTTTCATGCCGCTGCCGCTACCACTTACGCGCCCATTGGTGAACTCATGCCCTCTGAGCACCACAAGTTATCCATTGCATCACGTCGACCATTAGGTGTGGTCAGCGTTATTTCTCCATGGAATTTTCCTGCACTGCTCAGTAGTCGCGGTTTTGCGTTTCCTTTGGCTGCCGGTAATACGATTGTGCTGAAACCCTCCGAAGAAACACCCTACACAGGTGGATTAATATTCGCTGAAATCGCTGAGGCAGTTGGGTTACCACCAGGCGTATTAAATGTAGTGACCTGTTCTCGCGATAACGTCATGGCCGTTGGTAACGAAATGGTCGAGAACCCGATTGTCAAAGGCATATCGTTTACCGGCTCAACAGCTGTCGGGCGGCAGATTGCTGCAAAAGCCGGTGCGCACTTGAAAAAAGCCTGTATCGAATTGGGCGGTAAAGATGCTTTGATCATTTGTGATGACGCCGATATGGAAAGAGCACTGGGCGCTGCGAATTTTGGTAGCTTTATGCATCAGGGACAAATTTGCATGAGCGTAGAAAAAGTATTGGTTCATCAAAGTATCTATTCAGAATTTTTGAATGCTTTCGTTAAGCGTGCTGGCGCATTGAAAATGGGGGATCCTTCAGAAAGTGATGGCAATGTTATTGGGCCACTGATTAATGACAAGCAAGTGGACAACGTGCAGTCTCAATTACAAGATGCAATAGCCAAAGGGGCGAAAGTGGAAGTGGGGGGGCAAATACAAGGGCGATATGTACAACCAACCATTTTGACCGGTGTGACGGCTGATATGTCTATTTATCAGAATGAAACGTTTGGCCCGGTTGTGCCTGTCATTCCATTTAATACCGACGACCAAGCCATCGCTATAGCTAACGATACCGAATACGGTCTTTCCTCCGGTGTGATCACCCGAGATGAGCAGCGAGGCTTGGCTATCGCGCATGCGTTGGATACCGGCATGTGTCACATCAATTGCAGCTCGGTCAACGACGAACCTCATATACCTTTTGGTGGGTCGAAGTCTTCGGGTGTGGGTCGCCATGGAGGTCGTTGGTCAACTGAAACGTTTACTGAAACACGATGGATTACCATCGACAGAGGTGGCAGACCCTATCCACCGATGTTTTGAACAGCTTTATTGCAGAGTGAATCGATATCGAGTCGGTGCTGAGAACTGAATGTAGAGAAGTTGGTGTAAAAAGCTTGGTGTAGACAGCTTAATGTATACAGGCTGAGTGTAGAGAGACTGAGTCGAGCTACAGATGGATTAGAGAATGTAAGTTATGGCAAATCAAAGTTGGACAATGGGCAAGCTTCTGCGCGATAAAATTATCGTTGTAACTGGCTGTTCATCGGGTATTGGTAAAGAAACCGCACGGCTTATCAAACAACTCGGTGGTGATGTATTGGGTGTTGATGTCAACAAGACAGACGATCATGTTGATGAGCTGTATATAGCCGATATGTCCGACAGACGAACGTTAAAAGCGCTGATTAACGCTCTACCAACCGGTATTGACGGGATTGCTAACATAGCCGGCCTACCGCCAACGGCGCCGGCAGAAAAGGTATTGTTGGTTAATTTAATTGGATTGAAGTTCTTCACCGAGAATATGATTCCGAAGCTCAATGATAATGCATCTATCGTTAATCTTGCATCACTTGCAGGCTTTGGTTGGCCGGCGGCACTAGAGAGTATCCGAGCAAGTGAACATCTGGAGTTTGAAGATGTTGAGCCTTTCATGCGTGAACACAACATCACAAACCATGATGGTCGGAGTTATTTTTTCTCCAAAGAAGCACTGGTGGTTTGGACAATGAAGGAACGTTGGGCCTGGCGAGAACGTGGTATTCGCATGAATGCTGTATCGCCTGGACCTGTGGATACTCCTATATTGAAAGATTTTTTGGAAACCCTTGGAGAACGTGCTGAAGAAGATGCAAGGGTGATGGACCGACCAGGGTTGCCTGAAGATGTAGCACCAGTGGTCGCCTTTTTATTGTCAGACATGACCAGTTGGATTCGCGGCACCAACCTCCCGGTTGACGGCGGCATGAGTTCACATTTGCACTGTAAGATAAACCAGCTGTAGAGAGACTAATAATGAACACGACAACACTGATCATTTGGACCCTTGCCATATTAATTGTGCTGGCAATTCTGGTTGTAATATTTGCATCATTCTACAAACGCTCTACCGGTGACTACAGTTTAATTCGCACAGGCCTGGGTGGTCGTAAAGTCGTTATGGATGGCGGGGTGTTGGTACTACCGTATTTCCATGAACTCACCCGGGTCAATATGCAAACAACGCGATTCGAGGTGTCTCGCTCAGCCGATCAGGCATTGATTACAAAAGACCGAATGCGGGTTGATGTTGGCGTCGAATTTTACGTATCGGTTGACCCGTCTATTGATGCCGTAACTCGTGCTGCTCAAACGTTGGGAAATCGAACCTCTAATCCGGAGAAATTGCATGAACTCATTGACGGTAAGTTAATTGATACCTTGCGATCGGTAGCTGCACGTATGACGCTGGACGAATTACACGAGAATCGTGGTGATTTTGTTGCCGAGGTACAACAGAATGTTGCTGCGTCTCTAAGCCGAAATGGTCTGTCGCTTGAAAGCGTGTCATTAACCTCACTTGATCAAACACCGTTTAAATCATTGGATGAAAATAATGCGTTTAATGCTGTAGGTATGCGTCGTCTGGCCGAAGTTATTGCCGATTCCAAAAAGGAGCGTGCACTCATTGATCGGGATGCTGAGGTTGCGGTGCATCGCTCAACAATGGAAGCATCTAAATTAAAGCTGGGTATTGATCTTGAACAACAGGCAGCTGAATTGGAACAAGTGCGGGAAATAGAAACTTTGCGAGCTCAACAGTTGTCCGAAATTGCCGAGAGAAAGGCCAAGAGCGAACAAGCAACCAACGCGGCACGTATACAGATGGAACGGGCCATCCGCACCGAAGACATTGCTCGAGAGCAGGCAATAAGCGAAGCAGAGATTCAGCAAGCCACCGCTTTGGAAGAGGCAAAACTACGACGTAATATTGCCGTGTCTACAACGTCCCAGGAAGAAAGTAAGGCACAAGCTGCGGCTGATCAGGCTCGGGCGGAAGCTGTCGCGGCAGCTGAGGCCATTGCCACTGCTCGTGCAGTAGCAACAGCGCAGCGTGAAAAACAAGTGGCACTCTTGCAAGCGCAAAAACAGAGTGAAATAAAGTCTGAGGATTTAGTTGCTACTGCTCAGGCGCAAGCAGTAGCCTCGGTAGAGCAGGCCAAGGCAACCTTGTCTAAAGCGAACGCAAAAGCCGAAGTCAATAAGCTCCGGCTGGAGTCACAGCGTGCGAAACTCAGTGTTGAGGCGAATGCGCGCCGGGAGTTGAATGAGGCTGATAATTTACTCTCAAATGAAATTGTCGCACTCAAATCAGAAATGGCGAAACTCGAAGCGTTGCCCAAGGTGGTTGCTGAAATGGTCAAACCTGCAGAGAAGATATCCTCGGTTAATATCCACCATGTTTCGGGTTTGGGTAGCAGTGGTGGCAACAGTGGCAATGGTGGCAATAATGGAGGAGATCAATCCAAACCGGTTGTCAATCAAGCACTCGATTCGGTGATGGATATGGCAGTGCAGTTACCAGCGTTGAAAAAGCTTGGAGAAGAGCTTGGTGTGAGTATGGATAAAGGGTTGAGTGGTGTCACCGACGCACTGGATTCAGATAAGAAGACATAGCAATTTAGAACAAAAAGCCAGGCTCACTGGATATGGCGTGTTTTTCGGTAAACGCCGCCACGCCTTCAAATCCTAGGTTCCTGCCAATGCCTGATTGTTTAAACCCACCGAAGGGTGCACGAAAATCCTGCGCCATTGCCCCGTGATTGTTTAAGTAAGTGTAACCAGCTTCCAACTGTCTTGCTATCTGTAAAGCCCGACCTTTGTCCTGCGTCCACACCGAAGAACATAGTCCATATTCGCTGTCGTTTGCCATTGTAATTGCTTCATCATCGGTTATAAACGGAACGATCGGCAGTACCGGCCCGAACTGTTCATCTTTGACTACAGACAAGTGCTTATCGGGATTCAGTACCAATGTGGGTTTCTGAAAATAGCCGTGTGAATACAAATTTTCATCGGGTACCTTGCCAAGCTGCCGCACCTCGCAGCCGTGGGCGGAAGCTTCTGCAAGCATGTCTCTTACTAATTTTAATTGCCTGGCATTATTGACTGGTCCCATGGTGGTTTCATCCAGCAGTCCGTCGCCAACCACCGCTTTGTCGCACATGGCCTTCATACCATCGATTACTTCATCATATCGATTGGCGTGCACATACAGTCGTTTCATTGCCATGCAGATTTGCCCGGATGTTGCAAAAACCGAAAAGTACATTTTCGCAAATGCGGACTCATCCAATACTGCATCGTCCAGAACAATCGCAGCATCGTTGCCACCCAATTCAAGAATGACATGCGTTAAATTGTTTGCAGCCACTTTCATGATGTGTTTGCCAATGGGTATGGAACCGGTAAAGTTCACTGTGCGAACCAACGGGTGTCCGACCAGAGCATCACCCATCTCGTAGGCATCCCCGGTTAAAATGTTAACGACCCCGGGTGGAAACAGTTGTGCAATAAATTGCAGTGTCTGCATTGGTGCCAGGGACGCATTCTCGGGCAGTTTGATAACAACTGTGTTACCAGCCAATAGTGCTTGCGGTAGTTTTGCACCAAGAATCGATAGTGGCCAATTCCACGGAACAATCAGCGTTGCAACACCTCGGGCCTGGCGAGTGATAATTGTGTCAAAGGGTGGGCTGTCGATTTTTTCATCGGCAGCAATTCTTCCCGCATAGCTTGCCGATAACATGAACCGATCACCCAGCCGTGACAGTTCCATTTGCGTTTCGCGAAGCACTTTGCCGTGCTCACGCGTAAATAGTTTTGATCGTGTTGTCACGCCGGCTTCATCTACTGTAAGTGCTGAGGCGGCTTCTCTTAGTTTCGCTGCACGCTCGGCATAAGAAAGGG
>CAYTJF010000211.1:0-10480 GCA_964437945.1 uncultured Granulosicoccaceae bacterium | reverse complement strand
ATCGCTGCACCCAATTTTAGTGACGCCATGCGCAATAGTAAAACCGCAATCACAACTAACGAGCTAATGAGTACGCTACGCATCGCCCGTTCTGAGGCAATTAAACGATCTACTCGTACAGCAGTCTGTGCCCGCGCCTCCGACACAGGGTGCGGCACCAACTGGTCAAACGGTTTTATCGCTTTTATTGACAATGGTGTAACTGCTGGCGAAATCGATGATGGTGAGCAGATTCTAAGGATTGCAAATGGAATGGACACAAACGGATCGATTAGCAATAAGGCACGATTAGTCAATACCAACGCAGCACCACTTGAGCGCCCATTTATTCGATTTGGACCTCGTGGCACTAGCCACTGGCGCGGTTCCGGATATTTCGTAATATGCGACAAGCGTGGACAAGAGTCGGCCCGAGCAATCAACATTTCATTAACTGGCGACCCAAGACGCGCACGCAAGAACGGCGAAGACCTGATCAGTTCGTTTGGCAGTGTCGCAGTTTGCGAAACCGGCAATGGCACCGGATCCGGTGTTGGCGACTAATGAAAATGTTGGAGAAACAATCTGGAGTTGGTTTAATTGAAGTGCTACTCGCGGTAGTGATGCTATCACTTGGTTTTCTTGCAGCCGCAAAAATGCAAATCGCCGGTATGCGCTACAGCCAGAACGCCTACTTTCTTTCTCAGGCAAATTTTATGCTGCGCGATATGACCGATCGCATGCGCGCAAACAGCGCTGGGGTTGCAGACGGCTACTATAGTAATCAATCCACCAACAGCGGCACAGCGGAACCGAATTGTATTACCAACGGAACCCGTTGCACTCCACAACAACTGGCAGGCGCGGACCTGCATGCGTGGAGCATAAACCTGCATGCACCCATGGGAGCCGTCGACTTCAAACCGATACTGCCATCAACAGATACGATTCCCGCTCGAGGTGAGATTACTTACAACGCACCCACCGACGTTTATACCATTAGTGTGGTGTGGGGCGAAATGCACGATGGTAATCCTGAAGAACAAGTGCTAAGCGTGCAACTAACGCCATGACTAATAACTCGCTGAATCGGCAATGGCCAATACACCGTCTAAATAGATCAAGTGGATTTACCCTGGTTGAGCTGATGATCGCAATGACTCTGGGACTCTTGGTCATTGCCAGCGCTATAACCGTTTTCTCCGGTTCACGTAAAAGCATTGATTTAAACAGCGCACTTACCGATCTTCAAGATAGCGCACGGTTTGGTATGGATACCATAACACGCGACATACGCATGTCCGGATTCCAGGGGTGTGTTGATATAAATACGGCATCGGCCAAGATTCTTGCCGACTCTGCACCAACAGACGATTTTTTCAATACAGCAATTACCGCATCAGTCATCGAAGACAGCGGAGCCTGGATTCCGGCCGAACCGACTGGTTTTACAATACCCAGCGCTCAAGCGGTGCCGGTTCCCGGTACTCACGCATTGTCAGTGCAATTTGGTAGCGCCGAGACGTACACGTTTACACCCATGCCCACGGTTGATGCCGATATCGTCCTGGACACCGACGAAGCGGTACTTGTCAAAGGCGACCTGGCACTGATTTCTAATTGCCAGGTAGCAGATATTTTCGAAGTTACCTCATTTAGTGGCGCGACTTTGCAACACACAACAGACGGAAACGCCGACAACCGGCTATCGGCACCCTATGGCCTTGCCGGCCCAGACAACAGAGCTCGTGTAATGCGATTTGAAGCTAATATTTATTATATTGGCGACACCACTCGCGTCAATGACGTTGGTGACAGGATATTTTCACTTTACAAGCAAACGTTACCCTACTCTTTCGATAACCAGCCGATCGAAATGATCGAGGGAGTTGCAAATATGCAGATCAAACTCGGGTTCAGAGATCCAGGTGACGACGACGACGGAGGGTTGACGTTTGTGTCTCCGGGGGATTCCGCCGCAACTCCCGGCCGAATAGAAGTTGTTCAATTCGGGCTACTAATGCAGTCGCATGACTCAATACTGCAAAAGGCCGATACATCATCCTATTACATAGCAGGCACAACGCTGAGGCCCCAGGAAACACCCATCGATTCCAGCACGTCATATACATCTGACAAGCGAATGAAGCTTGCATTTAATACCACAGTAAAAATTCGGAACCGGCGATGAATATTCCTCGAGTAAAAATCCACGCACAACAAAATGGAGCTGCTTTGCTTGTTGCAATGGTCCTGATATTTTTACTGACAATTCTTGGTCTATCGGCCATGCGCGACTCAACACTTGAAACTCAATTAGCTGCCAACGCTGTACATAAGGAAGTGTCATTTCAGTCTGCTGAATCGGCAACAGATATAGTTCTGTCCATTGACGATCCGAATAACGAAAAAGCAATAGAGACAGTAATTTGCTCACCCGCAGTTGAATTTAATTTAGACGAACTGAGTAAACCAGAAGTGCAAACTACAACTGTGGAACTCGAATACGCAGGCCAGTCTCTACCAACAGGCTGGTCATTGGGTGGCCCGATAGGTGGCAGGCGGTTTGTGGTCACCGGTGAATCAACGTTATTAAACGCAGCTACCAGTACCAGGATAACTCAAGGCGTAGTGGTAATCGGTGCAGTGCAACAAGGAGTCGAATGCTAATGCTAATGCAACTGTTCAGTAAACCAGCGAAGTCGCTACTGGGTGCGATGTTTACCGTCATGGCTCTGGGATCGGTAGCGATTGCAGACGATACAGAAATATTTTTCGGACAGTCGAAAGATGCGTTTAATACTAACCCGAATATTTTATTTATTCTAGACACATCCGGTTCAATGAGCAGATGGGATGATGCTGGCATGTCTCGTATGGATCGAATGAAAATTGCCATGCGTGCACTACTGCAAGAATCAAGCAGCTATAACGTAGGGTTAATGGGATTTTCTGGCGGTAAAAGAGGTGGGTCCATTCACTATCCTGTGGGCGACCTTGAACAAGATAGTGGAAATCTGTGTGAAGACGGTATCTGTCCCGATGAGCGAATTGTAGTTAAACCTGAGGGCGGAATCAACGATGCTTCAGAAAATGACGACACCGGCGTTGTCACACTAAACGCTGATCGTTTGGTCATGGCTGACGTGATTTCTGGTGAGAGCGCCGGAGACGAAAACAGATCGGATGATATCGCGGGCTCAGCCTACGCAGTTGCCGTTGTTGCAGAATCTGAAAACGCTGATGGTACCGAGAATACTCGAACTATCACCAGCTCCTCTAACTGGTTTTATAATGGCACCGCTGGTTCGAGTGATGATCGCTATGCCTACCGATTTGAAGATATCGACATACCTTCGGGTGCGGTTGTTACGTCAGCCTTTATAACGTTCAGCCAAACAAACCCTGTACTACAAGCAGGCAATATGTCTGCGTTAATTAAAGCGGAAGCTGCAGCAAATGCTAATCCGTTGCCAACTGCTCTAAACGGTTTTGATTCAATTGCAGAGCGGCTAGTAAGTGCCACGCGCGGCATACAGTGGAATAACATAGCCCCCGACACGACAACAGTGGGTGAAAAGCTAATTGCAGTTGATGCTGCGAGTGATGGCACAACAGATCCCACAAAATCAGTTACGCCTGACATTAGTGAAATACTAAACCTTATTGTTACGCTACCTGAGTGGCAAGCGGGCAACGCCTTTAATCTAATTCTCGACCCGGTTGATGAATACACACCCTCGCCTGCTGATATCAGAAATATGCACGGTGTTGACGCAGCGGAACCTCTGCGCCCGGTAATTAATTTTACTTACAACACGGCAGTCACTACCGATTTGGTTACCACAGTTTCCACTGCCACTGCACACGCAGACGAAATCATTAATCCGACCACCGGAGATATTTCCAGCAATTTAACCAACTCAGAATCGCGCTTGTTTTTTGCTGCAACTACCCACGACCCTCGACAGCTTGCATTTCGGTTCGATGACATTGATATTCCACCAGATGCCGAAATTCAAAGTGCGTCATTGTTGCTTACACCCACCGTCATTGCCTCCGCCGAAAGTCCTCTTAATGAATGGAGCGTCGTCGCATCTGAAACCAATACCGGCAGTGATGAACCAGAATCGACAACTAGTAGCACTTCTACTGAATCGGTCGATGCAGATTCAGTAAGCACACCCCCAACTGATGGTGATGATTCCGTACCACCAGTGGTACCAGGAACCTTAATTCCAGATAACATGGTCAGTATTAATATCAATGCGGAAACTACAGGTACCCCTTTACCGTATGAAGCCGCTCCTCTAGCTGATCGCGATTTCACCACCCAGTTTGAACCATGGGAAGACATCATTTTCGACCCAGGTAACTCAATGACATCACCAAATCTTGCCAACGTGATATCGGCAGTGGTCAACACAGACACCTGGAGCGATGGTCAAAGCCTGTCGTTATTGCTTTCAGCACCGACAGACTACAACAACTTGCTCGTTAACTCAGGTTTGATCAACACAGAGCTGGGTGCACATAAACCGGAGTTACAGATTGTATGGAGACCTAGCACGGTTATCGACACCACAATTAAAAACTCTCAGACGACAGCGATCAGATTTTCTAATGTACACATACCACCGCGAGCGATCGTTAAGAGTGCCCGACTGGTATTTACGTCATCAGAGGCGTCAACAGATCCGGTTACTTTAGATATATCAGCAGAGAGGGATAATTCTTCGAGCCCTTTCAAAGCTGAAGATTTCAATTTAACTGGTCGACAAAGAACCGCGAAAAAAGTGTCCTGGATTCCTGAACCTTGGGGATTGCCAAATACAAAGTACTACAGCGATGACTTTAAGGATGTGGTTCAGGAGGTCATTGACCTTCCCGAATGGTGCGGCGGAAATCCGCTAACCGTATTTTTGGCAAAAACATCGGGAACCGATAGTCGGTTTGCAATTGCTGCAGATGCAAATGAAGTAGCCTCACCGACTCTGGAGTTAACCTACGCACCAGGTTCGGTTGAGCCTGGAGCCTATTGCTCTAACGCCACCGTTATCTCGAGTATCGGTAACAGTTCTGGAGATGGCGTTGAGGACATGACCACGGGCATCGTTGATGTAAACGGGTCATCTTTGGACACTAGAAACCCAACTAATAACAACCCACAGTTGATTGGATTACGTTTCCCTAGTCTAGGTGTACCAAAAGATACTGTTATTGTTAACGCTACTTTGAAACTGACTCTCGAAAAAGATATCACTCAAGCCCAGGCCTTCAAGTTTTCTGCAATAAAAACAGTGGACACACCGGAATTTGGTCAAGATGAAAACAGCATATCTAACGCAAGCCGGGTGCCCTATCCGACGACGGTAACTGCCACGGTTCAACCTGGTGTGGCAGAAGAATCTAATTTTCAAATCGACGTGCAGCCCCTCGTATCGGCAAAAGTAACTGACCCTGACTGGATTGCCGGACAGCCATTTGTTATTACTGCTGAAGCACTCGGTGGAATAGCGCAATCGTTCGCCTCTTTCGAAACTAATGAGGCGTATGCTCCACAGTTGCTTGTATATTATCAATCGGAAAAGGAAAGACCTGGCACCATATACCGCGATAATCTCATTTCAATCGTTGATAGTATGGTGGCACAAAGTGGCACCCCAATTGTCGGCGCCTACTATGAGGCCGCACAGTATTTTACCGGCAATAAAGTTGAATATGGACTTCAACGCGGTAACCAATCCAGCGACGACCGGTACCACAAAGTCAGCCATCCATCATCGTATATTGATGGCGTAGTAGACCGGCCTGATACCTGTACAGACGCAAACCAAACCGCTAAATCATGCCGATACGAGAAAATTCTAAAAAAAGACGGCAAAGATCCCACTTACATTTCACCGATAGACAGTGAATGCCAGCAGAGTCATATAATTTTACTATCTGATGGACTGGCGACGTCAAACAGTGCAAAGCAATTAGTGCGAGATCTAACTGGAAATACCTCATGTGCTACTTTAGGGGCTGAGGCGTGTGGAGTCGAACTGGCGACCTGGTTGCACGACACCGATATTGCCACAGGACTGCAAGGCAAACAAAATATAACCACTCACACAATTGGTTTTAACCTGGACAGTCCAGAGTTTTTGATTGACTTAGCAGATGCTGGAGGTGGTGAATTCTACGAAGCCGACTCCGCATCAGAGTTACTGAACGCCTTTAAGAATATTTTTATTAACGTCAGTAAAACTGATATCTCGTTTGTTGCACCAAGTGCTACAGTGAGTCAATCAAATCGATTAAAAAATCGAGAAGATATCTATTATTCTTTGTTCAAACCAGAAGGTACGGCGCGTTGGGCAGGTAATTTAAAACGTTATAAGCTCGGAGGAAAGGCCGATGAGAATGCGGATGTTCTGGACGTTAACGATGAACTGGCTATAGATCCCGAGACGAGCCGCTTTTTTGCCACCGCAAAAAGTTACTGGTCAGACGTTGTAGATGGAGATAGTGTTCTACTTGGCGGAGCTTCGGAAAAACTAGAAATGAACGGCATTTCACACCTTGCTCGCAAAGCTTATATTTACACTGGTCACGGCACAGAATTGGCAAACAATCCAGATAACGAATTGATATCGACCAACCCCAAAATCCAACTGGAGTGGTTAAAGTTAACATCCACGCTTGCAGCAGACGATGATTATGTCGATAACTTGTTGGACTGGGCACGTGGTAAAGATATCTTTGATATAGACGGTGATGGTGACATTGAAGAGGCTCGCGCACAAATGGGCGACCCAATGCATTCCCAACCATTGCTGGTTAACTACGCTGGCGACCGAGGCGTTGTGCACGTGGCGACAAACGAGGGCTTTCTCCACGCGGTTGATCATAATACCGGTGAAGAAAACTTCGCTTTCTTCCCTAAAGAATTGCTGCCCAATCTAAGACGACTCTATGAAGATCAAGTGACTACTAGTCGACCATACGGACTTGATGGCGGTTTAACGCTTTGGATTGATGACGAAAACAACGATGGTGTCGTAGACCCGCTGACTGACAAAGCCTATTTGTATATCGGTATGCGCCGAGGTGGAAACCTGTACTACGCTCTGGATATCACCGACCCTGATAATCCAAGGTATTTGTGGAGTATATTGGGAGGTGCAAATACGGCGGATATCGACGACACAACAGCTGACGGCAACTTCACCGAACTTGGCCAAACCTGGTCAAAGCCAATAAAAACCAAAATCTACGATGACAATGCTGTTCGCGATGTACTTATATTTGGTGCTGGCTATGGTTCGAATCAGGATCCTATAGAAGATGTAGTCGCGCTTGATGAAGCAGCAGACCTCACCGAGGATACCCGACAGACGCGCACAAAAGATTCGGTAGGACGCGGTTTTTTTATCGTAGATGCTAAAACCGGTAAACAAATTTGGCGCACAGATCCAACCTTCTACCCAGATCTGGAATACAGCGTACCGAGCGACATACGTGTCATCGATATCAATTTTGACGGCATGGCAGATCAATTCTACTTTGGCGATATGGGCGGACAAGTCTGGCGCTTCGACTACAACAACGATCCAGCGATCAGCGTAAACGTTGATAATCGAATGAGAGGTGGTCGTATTGCCCGCTTTGGCGGCGACACACCAGAGACTTCTCGCCGATTTTACTACGCCCCCGATGTTGCATTAATTAGCGTGGATGGGGAACAGCAACTTTCCATATCAATTGGGTCGGGATGGCGCGCTCATCCACTTGATACAGATACAGAAGATCGTTTCTACAGTTTCCGAATGACCCAGGTATTTGGTGCACCGACTACAGAGGATGGCGGCATCCGATATCCGGAAGTGACCGAAACAACCACGGGAATGATTGAATTGTCAGCAGATGGCGATCTGCGCACAACCAACAAGTACGAAAAAGGCTGGTTTTTACCATTAGATTCGGCAGAAAAAGTGCTAAGCAGCAGTGTCACGGTGGATGGCAAACTTATATTTACATCTTACATCCCCAGTACGGATTCTGATTCTTGCGATGCTTCAATTGGTTCCGGTGCAGTTTATTTTCTGGATTTGGCCACTGGCAACCCAGTTAAGGACCTCAATACTGACGAATCGGACTCGCCAGCTGGCAAAGATGCGTTAACGGCGGCAGACAGGCGTCGGCTGTTACCCGCTGCAGGCATACCACCCGAAGCCACCATATTATTTCCGGAATTGGGAAAAGCGACAGCATTTGCCGGGCGAACGAAACTGGATGAGGTTGAAATAGAAACGCTAAAAACAAGAACGTTCTGGCAAGAACATATAGAAGAGAATCTGTAACCATAATGAGATTGACGACACAAATCGATCCATTAACAACACCACGTAATAGCTGATTGCACTAGCTATTGCTACGAGTGCCGATAGATATTGCACATACCGGATTTATAACACCGCATACCGGCAAATACATTGTATTAAGCTACAGGTCGACCCACTATGCTCAGCGACAAAAATGCAAATAAAGTTTCATTGAGAACGAGTAAGCCACAAATCGGTTTCTCGCTCATCGAATTGCTTATCGTTATTGCTATAGTGGGCATTCTTGCAGCCGTCGGCTACCCTTCGTACACTTCCTACGTTATACAGACCAAACGCTCGGATGGCACACTGGCATTGATGGAAGCGGTTCAGGCGATGGAGCGTTGCAAATCAACTACATTCTCTTACCAGACCTGTACGCTGCCCGAACAAAAGACCGTCTCACCGGAGGCTTATTACACCCTGGCACTGACACCCGCGCCAACGCCATCAACATACACGATTGTTGCGACGCCACAGAATGCGCAAGCCAACGATGCAAAATGTGCAAGCATATCAATTGATCATTTGGGTAAGCGGACATCTACACCGGGTACAGCCGGTGCCGACGACAACGGTTGCTGGAAATAGGTTTGGCCATTCGGTCGAGGCTTGACGTTGGCGCCGAGTGTGCTGATTAGTGCACCAATAATGTACAGATAACCCAAGTAGCCATACTAGCGAAAAATAGCTGCGGTGTTCTGAACCAAGTCAGTCGCGTAGTGTCTAATTCGACAACCTATTTAACACAAGCAAGAAATAGCCATCGTGAACACATTACGCAGTTCAAGCCGTCGCACGCTGATAAAGCAACTAGGTGCCCTTTCTGGGGCTATCGCATTACCCAATGCCACTTGGGCCAACAGCGATAAAAGTGATGATGATGTAGTGGCAGAACCAGAGTTGGAAAAATACGGCATCAGGAATTTCAATGCACCTGAAATCGTTCTGGACTATTGGATTGATGCAAATGGAAAACCAAGCCATTTTTCAGTAAATGAACAACAAGGAAAATGGTTGTTCATGAAATTCTTCCAGAACTGGTGTCCCGGGTGTCATAAATCCGGTTTCCCCACCTTGAAAAAATTCGTCGATGAGTTTAATGAACATCCGGATGTAGAGGCCATTGCAGTACAAACTGTGTTCGAAGGGTTCGATGTGAATTCGAAAAATGCAGTAAGAGAACTACAGTTACGCTACGAATTACCTATAACCATGGGCCACGACGTCGGTACCGATCTAACTGGCAATCATCCGTTGAGCATGATCAATTATCGAACCGGTGGCACCCCCTGGTTAATTCTTGTATCACCAGATGGATATGTGGTCTATAACGACTTTCATGTTGATGCCAATTCGTTAATTGAATACGTAAAACAACAGATCGCTTAAGACGCTCGTACGCGAGCACCAGCGCTACAAAACGCAAAAAACACACCAGTGGCCACGACAATACTGGGGCCGCTAGGTGTATCAGCATAAAGCGATAGCATCAAACCTGAACCCACTGATGCTATGCCAATGAGAACAGAAAGAATTGCCATTTGTTCGGGTGTTCTACTAAAGCTACGTGCCGCAGCCGCAGGAATTATAAGTATGGCGCTAATCAATAGTGCCCCTACCAGCTTAATTGCGACAGCGATCATTAAAGCCAGACTTAACATCAGAAATAATCTTTCTCGTTCAACATTGCAACCCCTGGCGACAGCCAAATCTGGATTCAGTGTACTGGTTAGTAAAGGCACCCAGCGCCACAATAACAAACCAAGCGCAAGCAATGCACCAACCCACACAACCGCGATATCAATGGCGGTTACAGCCAAAATATCGCCAAATAAATAGCTGTGCAGATCGAGGCGCACACCTTCAAGCGTTGAAACAGCAACTAAACCAATCGCTAAAGATAAGTGGGCAGCGACACCTAACAGTGTGTCAATTGCATACAGACGCCCACTAAGTCGTGCAATTACGTAGCTTACAACCAGCACAACAACTAATACGCCAACAATAGGCGCTAATGAAAACGCCAAAGATAAAGCGACACCCAATATGGCTGCGTGCGAAATCGCATCACCAAAATAAGCCATTCTTCGCCATACAACAAAACAACCCAAAGGGCCGGCCGCCAGACA
>CAYTJF010000210.1:0-10484 GCA_964437945.1 uncultured Granulosicoccaceae bacterium | reverse complement strand
TCTGTATGGATTGAATGGGGCCCCGATGCGGTTATAGCGGCGGTAATCCGCGGTTTCGCTCCGGAGCACTGTCGTACTGCTTTGCAATGTTTACTTGAAGATATCCATAGCGATTACGCACAGCAACTAAAAACCTACGAAGGTGATGCCAGCGTGTTTAATCCAGTCAAGGCAGAGTTTGCCTTGTTCATGGACAACCACGATAGTCGATTGCGCAATCGGGTTAGAACCATGCCTCAGGGATTACGTAGTCGACTGACTATTATCGGAGTTGTTCTCGCGTGTTTACTCGCGTGGCTAGTCTATGATCAATATGACAAATTGAAATGGAACCGCTTCGTATCCAAACTCGACGCGCGACCGGGTATTGTCATAACAGGTTCAGAGCGTAATCGTCAAAAATACATTGTACGCGGTCTCAAAGACCCCTTGGCCAGAGATATTGGTGCCTTATTAAGTAGCTCTGGTCTTAACAAAGATCGCGTTGCTTTTGAATTCGAAGCATACAACGCCATGCTCCCCGAATTTAGTATCAAACGCATTCGATCTGTACTAGTACCACCTGACGGCGTGGATTTAGTACTCGATGGTACGGTGTTGCGAATTACTGGCGCAGAATCCAAGAGCTGGATTAACGATACCAGAAGACTTGCCCGCCAGTTTCCTGAAGTGTCACACGTGACCTTTGGTCTGGCAAATCAGTAGGCATCAAGATGCTTCAAAAGAAAATTTGCATGCTTGGTTCGTTCGCCGTTGGTAAAACCAGTTTGGTGCGTCGCTACGTAGACAGTATATTTTCAGAGAATTATGTAACTACAATTGGAGTAAAAATTGATAAGAAAGTTATCTCTGCAAACAACACCGACCTTGCTCTACTACTGTGGGACGTTTACGGCGAAGACGATCATCAATCTGTTTTGCCGTCTTACCTTCGTGGTATGGCCGCGTATATCCTGGTTGTTGATCCTTCACGCCCTGCTACTTTCAATAGTGCAAAAAAGCTCCATACTCTGGTTTTGGAAACACTTGGAAAAAAACCGTTTGTATTGGTATTGAATAAATCAGATATTAAATCTGAATGGGAAATGAACGATGCGATCTATGCCGAACTCAAAGCTGCTGCAATAACTACCATCGAAACCAGTGCGAAAACTGATACAGGCGTCAAGGAGGTATACCAAATGATCGCAAATGCTCTCGTGTAGCTTGCACTATGAAAGAAATTCCTAATTCAATAAAGAGCTACCTGTTGAACCTTGACGCAAATCAATGCGCTGATGGGTATCTATGCTTGAACGAAAAGCAGGAAATACTGGTTAGCGATGGATGGGTAGGTATAACCAATCTGGGCAATATTGATAGTAGTAAAAAAGCAGAACAATCAATTCCGATACTTGAAGGGTTGTTGCCCGGAAATTCGGCTGTTCCAACTGTGATTGAACATGCTCATATTGATCAAGACTATTATTTTGACATCCACTTGTTTAACGATTGTATTGGTAACTGGGTATTATTCATCGACAAAACCCGCAGCGCAAAACTATTACAAAAAAAACAACAAACTCGTCTTGCCGATGATTTTTATAAAAATAAGCGTCACACAGGTAGCTAATGATGCCCAGGCCCAGAAATTCAGTTTTACGATGGAATGCAACCGACGGCATCATTAACTACTGTAATGGTAATTTTTCTAAGAAATGCGATGCAGCACCCAATGAGTTAATAGGAAAGCACATTGATCAACTAAACAGGGACAACGGTATCCAGATTACACATCTCAACGATCTGACACTTATTCCTGGTGAACCACGAACAGAAACACTGTTGTGGATTGGCAAAGATGGTTCTGAGCACACCGAACTCGCCACAGTGCAAGCTTTAAGCAAAGATGGCCAGACAATCACTGACATTCAAATCAACGGCTTTGAAGACGAACAAGAACAGAATTTCAGGACGACTCTAGACGCATTGCTTGAGGTGGTTGGAGACAATAACTTATGCAGCAATGAACAGTTGCAGCACATGCTCGATATAGGTCTGGACTATTTCTCAATGTATAGCGGTATTGTCGGTTCGGCAATGGGGGATTCACTGGAGTTGATATGTGTCAATGGCGTACTCGCACAGTCCAGGCAACCTGGTGATAAAGTGCCATTTGATAGCAGCCTATGTGCAGAGGTACTGAATTCGGACAAAGCAATTGCAATCGATAACATACCGCTAAGCAAACTCTCTGGTGTATGCCGTGGCGCATACGCAGATTTGCGCTCTTACATAGGCACACAGGTTCTCAGCAGTAATGGTCCATTAGGCATTATTTGCTATTTCTCCGATGAGGCTCGAACACAACCATTCACTAGCCAGGATATAAGGCTCATTAGTCTCATCGCTAACTGGATAGGCACTATAGTCGGTAACGAAGAACAACTAGAGTTTATGTCGTTACAACACGACTACTACCAATCGCTTTTTCGTACAGTTCCAGCAATGATGATGCTTTGTAACAGTGATGGTCTTATTTTGTCAACCAGTGACCGATTGTCCGGCAGGTTAGGCATTGATCCCTTGAAAATTCCCGGTAAAAACTGTCATCGTTTCTTCGTGCAGAGCGATAAGGCCGCGATAGACCACGCACTGGTTAAGGGCGACGTCAATCACTTGCCATTGACCTTGTGCAACGAAAATGGTGATACATTAGACATAGAACTGAATAGCAGAATCAAGCAAATAGGTTCTATGCAAGGTGTTCGTATGATTGTACTTGCTGACGTTTCAGAACGTAATCAGGCAATAAAAGCGGTTAAAGAACAAAATAAACAATTGGCTCTTGTTAACCAGAGTTTAAATCAGTTTGCGTACATTGCATCACACGACTTACAAGAGCCGCTCAGAAAAATACAGCAGTTTTGCGGATTTCTCCAAGAAGACCTAAAGGAAACAATCGACGATGATGGTCGGTATCATTTGGATGTAATCATTAATTCAGCAATACAAATGACAACGCTTGTGCAAGATTTGCTCGACTTCTCCAGTGCCGCGAAGGGGGAGCTTGAACTTCGTCGTGTTGATCTCAATGATTTACTGCTAGACGTGTGCTCGGGACTGGATTTGTGTATCACGGATTCCAAGGCCAAAGTAATCATTGATGAATTACCCACCATACAAGGCGATAAGAGTTTGGTTAAGCAACTATTTACCAATCTTGTTAGTAATAGCATTAAATACCGAGACGAGCGCCGCGACCCTGTTATCCAGATTGCATCGCTTATTGACGATGAGAAAATGACAATCACCATTAGTGACAATGGGATCGGCTTCGACCAGAAACTCTCGGCCCGAGCTTTCGAACCATTTAATCGACTTCATACCGACAAAAAATACAAAGGCAATGGCATTGGACTTTCCATTTGTGCCACCGTTTGCGAAAAGCATGATTGGAAACTTTCAGTTAACAGCCAACCTGGATCGGGTAGCGTATTCACGATAGAAATTAGTACAGACGTTTAGATGGTGACAGTCAATCGGCAGTTTGACCTATAGAACTACTCTGTTAAGCCAACCGTTTTAATGTTCCAGTAATATTGGCTAGTATTTGTTCGCAAGTGTCTTTAAAAAATGGTTTCTGAACACAGTCAGCAGCGCCCTTATTCAACAAACTTGACCGCATGTTTGTATCCATCGCGCACGACATCAATACAACGTGTACATTTAATTCGCGTTCAAGGATGATATCAAGCAGCTCTTCACCACCAGGAGCCCCAGGTAGTCGCATATCGCTAAAGACAACGTCCACGGCATGTGATTCGATCAGAGCCAAAGCGTCCTCAACTGATTCTGACTCATACACTTCACATCCACACTTGCCTAATATACGTTTGATCGCAAAGCGCGTGTCATGGTCATCATCCAGTACAACCACCCTGATAGTACCACTGAGAGGCTTGCTCACCGAAAATCTCCTGCCGATTTCAAATTTGTGTGTAAATTGATGCCTGAGCCGTGATGCTGTGCCGAATCGATCATGATCGGCAAGTTGTACAATGCAAAAATCGCACTCGTTTTATCAATTATTACTAAATTTGAGACCTTAGCGGCAGGAAGGGTTAAATGGTTAATGATCTAGACTACAGCATAGCAGCCAATCGAGTACCTTGATCTATTGCACGCTTGGCATCCAATTCTGCCGCTTTATCAGCACCGCCGATCAGGTGAACCGCTTTGCCTTGTTCTAACAATGGTGCCTGTAATTCTCGCAGCGGTTCCTGGCCGGCGCAAATAACAACGTGATCAACTTCAAGCACCTGAGCTTCACCTTCTACATTCAGGTGCAAGCCAGCATCGTCTATTTTTACGTACTCACAGCCGCTGAGCATATTGACGCCACGCATGTTGAGCTCGCGACGATGGATCCAGCCAGTGGATTTACCCAGATCTTTACCCACCTTGGTGGATTTTCTCTGCAATAAATGAATTTCTCTGGCAGACGTATGCTTCGGATTGAAATTTGTAACACCACCAGCCGTCTCAAAACTACTATCAATACCCCACTGCCTCATAAATGTAACCGGATTTAAACTAGCATCGCCACCTTCGTGCGATAAAAATTCGGCTATATCAAAACCAATTCCACCGGCACCTATGACTGCCACGCGAGCACCAACATTTGCCTTGCCACGCAAAACGTCGACGTAGGACAACACTTTGCCATGTTCTATACCTTCTATTTTTGGTGTTCGAGGTAAAACACCTGTGGCCAGAATAACTTCGTCGTAAGCACTCAGCTGGTCAGCGTTATCGATACGCTTATTCAATTCTAGCGTAACGCCTGTGAGCTCTATCTGTTTCGCGAAATACCTTAGGGTTTCGTTAAATTCTTCTTTACCAGGTACCTGCTTTGCCATATTGAATTGCCCACCGATCTCACTGGCAGAATCGATCAGAGTGACTTCGAGTCCACGCTGTGCAGCAGTTGTAGCCGCAGCCAGCCCTGCAGGCCCAGCGCCAATCACACATACCGATTTTTTTGAATTCGCTGGTTTAATTATTAAATCTGTTTCATGGCATGCACGAGGATTAACTAAACAACTGGCCGTTTTTTTCGCGAATACATGATCAAGACAAGCCTGATTACAGGCAATACAAACATTAATTTCATCACTACGCCCTTGCTGGGCTTTGATCGGAAAGTACGAGTCAGCGAGGAAGGGTCTTGCCATCGACACCATGTCGGCTTCGCCATCGGCAATAATTTTCTCTGCAACCCCAACTGTGTTGATGCGATTGGTTGCAACCAGGGGTACACTGACTTCGGCTTTCAATTTTCCTGTGACTGATGAGAATGCACCACGGGGAACCATCGCTGCTATGGTTGGAATTCGCGCTTCATGCCAACCGATACCGGTGGTTATGACGGTTGCTCCTGCAGCTTCTACAGCTTTGGCTTGCGCAACAATTTCATTCCAGTTACTGCCTTGTTCAACCAGCTCCAGCATGGATAACCGATATAGAAGAATAAAGTCCGGGCCAACAGCTTCTCTAACACGACTAACTATTGCTTGTGCCAATCGCAATCGTCTTTCGGCATCACCACCCCACTCGTCGTTGCGATTGTTAACACGAGCAGACAGGAACTGATTGATTAAATATCCCTCAGAACCCATAACTTCTACGCCATCGTAGCCCGCGTCGCGAGCACGAGCAGCGCAGCGAGCAAACGCTTTAATTTGCGATTCAATACCGCGAGATGAAAGCGCCTTTGGCTTAAAGGGAGAAATCGGCGCTTGTTTGGCACTGGACGAAACCACGAGTGGATGGTAGCCATAACGTCCGGCATGCAATATTTGCATGGCAATTTTACCACCTTCTTCGTGCACCGCTTTGGTAACTAATTTGTGTCGTCCAACCTGCCAACCGCTATTAAGCGTACCGGAGAACGGTCCTAACCACCCACGAATATTAGGACAAATACCACCGGTGACCATCAATCCCGCGCCACCTGCAGCGCGCTCTGCAAAATAAGCTGCCAGTTTCGGGTAATCTTTTCGCCTATCTTCAAGTCCCGTGTGCATCGAACCCATCAGAATTCGATTACGTAGGGTGGTGAAACCCAGATCCAAAGGTTCAAACAGAGAGGGATAGTTGTGACTCATGCTTCATCTGGCTCGCGGTGTGACACTGAATTATAGAGGTATTTGAAAGGTGTAAATAGCACTTCGATCTACTTCTCGCATGCTGTATTTTGATGAGCTCGAGTGCGTTCGCAGATGTACTTCGATTAGCCCGATGAGCTCGGTGTCGTGATTGACAATGACAACCACCTCCGACGCCGATTCGACAAATTACCGTCACAAAATGCCGACCTGCCCCTTGATGGTGCATTGCTTGAGTCTATTTATACAGACATTGAGTTAGTGGTGTCCGCGAGTTCCGACAATGCTTCCAAACTTTCATGTTGCCACATGATTTCCAGATAAAATAGGGTAGAACCAAGCGGACTTCGCTGTAATGAATATTACCGATTCGTGTGTCCACGGTTGGTCAATCATGCAGTACTTCACATTAAAATATTGAGTAAATTCACATGGCTGAACCATCTATTTCAAAACAATCAGTCTGCGAGCCAATACACCCGCGGCTAAACACTCGCGATTCACAAGTTAGCCGTCGTAACTGAACTCATCCCATTGAATTGTGTCTCATTTTCAACCCGATCCGAACCAGCACTGGCAGGTTAAATAAATGCAATCTCAATCCTCTCCCTATGCCCAGTTGGCAGCTGTTATGGAGCGCTATAGTCAAAGCCGAACTCAAGGCAAAGTGGTGGAATATCTCGACTATTCCTCGCTAAAACGTGAACTCAACGCTATCGATATCAAAGCAGGCTCCCAGTCCTGGGATACACTTTGGAGCCTGATAGATACTTACCTGTCTCACAGTGTCAAAACCGCTCATCCACAATATTTCAATCAACTGTGGGCCGGACAATCCGAACCTGCATTAATCGGCAGCGTCATTGAATCTTTGGCTAACACGTCGATGTATACCTATGAGGTGGCACCGGTAGCGACGCTGATCGAAACTGAAGTGTTAAACCAATTTAAAGCGGTATTCGGGTTTACCGAAGGTGAGGCACAAGTGACCACAGGTGGTAGTAATAGCAACTATGTTGCTCTATTGCTGGCATTACACGCTAAGTTTCCCACACTGAAGCAAAGCGGTCTGCAAGGGTTGCCAAAAGTGTCGGTGTTCGTATCTGAAGAGGCTCATTACTCTATGGACAAAGCCATGGTTATGGCAGGACTTGGATTGGATTCTCTTATAAAAGTGCCTGTGGATGAAACAGGTTGCATGCAAGTGTCTGAACTTAAAAAACTACTACAGCAAAGCGCTGATGACGATCGGGTACCCGTAACAATAATAGGCACTGCCGGGACAACCGTACGTGGCGCTTTTGACAATTTTGAGCAAATCGCAGCGCTTGCTAGTACACATGATTGCTGGTTCCATATTGATGGAGCCTGGGGTGGGGCTGTCGCTTTCTCCGAATCTCAACGTCATTTACTCAATGGTTCCTCGTATGCAAACTCCCTCAGTTGGGATGGACATAAAATGCTGGGTGTACCGCTCATGTGTGGTGTTCTGTTTGTACGTCAAGCTGGTAGTTTCGATCAAGTCTGCAATTTGGGTAATACCTCGTACATTTTTCACAGTGGTGCTGAGCGCCAAGACCTTGGGCCCTACTCTTTGCAATGCGGACGGCGGGTCGACATGTTAAAAATGTGGCTTGAATATGCGTTCTATGGTGAAAAGGGATTTGAACAACGCATAGACCATTTTATGCAGCTTGCATCGCTTGCCGAAGATCGTGTTGCACAAGAGCCATCGATGGAACTACAAAGCCATCGCTGGATAAACAATATTTGTTTTCGAAGTATTCCAGAAAATGGTATTGATATTGAAACATTCAACAAACGCATCCGTGAAAAGCTTTATCAATCGGGTAAATCTCTGGTTAATATCGCCTATTTAGGTCACGATCTCACTATACGCCTGATTATTACGAACAAGGATGTCACTGAGTCAGATATAAATCAATTCTTTGACAACTGGCTGGAAACTGCAGCAGCGGTCCAGCAGGAATTACAGCAATGTGCTTAAAACCGTTGGACTGTGGCATTCTCAATAACCGTACCTTCGATGCAAGAGGTCAGTTTGAAGATTTGTTCGAAGCTTTACTGACCATTCGTACACTTCCACGCCCGGCTTTACCAGAAGTCAGTGCCTCTGAACTGATCAATAATGGCAAAGCCGATCAACTGCAAACACTTGCACTATCGCACTCGCAACAACTGCATAAACTTCCACGCCATACAAAATACAGCCGTCATGTAATCGGTACTGAAAATACGTGGATGGGATTCATCTGCCGCTGGGAGCCTGGCACCTGTTCACCTATCCATGGCCACCCAAGCTTTGCCTATTATCAGGTGCTGCAAGGTGAGTTCTCAATGGATCTGTATGAAACATCCGAGCAAGGGTTAGCCAAACGAACCGCTACCACGAGTTTAAGCGATGGTCACTGCATCTGGCAGCACGGTAAGCCTGGTTGCTACGACAATTTTGTGCATAAGGTCAGCACCCCCGATACCGGTGGTTTTACGCTGCATCTGTTCTCTGAAGACCCTTCACTTGGTAAGCACTTTTCAGAGGCGTGACATAAGGAATAATCATCAGGGTACGAGCTTGTTCAGGGTAGTCTTGCATTATGACTTTCGCCGCTTGGCAAACGCGGTTGGTTTGGCATTAACCGGATCGTCCGGCCAATCATGCTTTGGGTATCGACCGGCCATGTCCTTTTTCACATCCGGGTAACTACCATTCCAGAAATTGACCAGATCAGCAGTGAGTTGAATAGGTCTTCGGGCCGGGGACAATAACTCCACTTTTAGCACTACACTTCCATTAGCCACACTTGGGTTCTGCGTACATCCAAACATTTCCTGCAATTTTACGGATAACACCGGGTTGTCTCCGTCTCCATAACGCAGCTTCACATTCGAACCACTGGGCACTGTGTATCGAATCGGTAGCATAGCGTCGAGTTTTTTTTGTTGTTGATAATCAAGCATGGTTTTGAGAATAGCGAGCAGGTCGAGCTGAGCCAGCGATTTGAGACTATTTTTGCCTTGCAACCAAACCAATAGCCAGTTTTCGAGCTGATCGATCAAAGATTCGTCATCAACGCGGGGCCAATCGGTCGTTGCAGTGCTCGCTGGCACTTCATGTAAAGGAGCATTTTGAGATCGTTTGTTATCCACGTGCAGCTTCGACATCATCTGAACCCGCGCCTGCCACTGTCGACATTCATCATTCCAGGGTAAACAACCGATGCCGCGCTTACGAATACCATCCAGTAGCGCTTGCGCTTTATCATCGTCGCTGATCTCGGTCATGGTTTTAGATTCGACAACCAGTGCACCGAGCCGTTGTTGCTGTTCAGCGACCACTCTCTCACGACGATCGTCCCATTCAAGCTTTTTCACACTCGAAAAAAGTTCAGGTGACCAGGTCATCAATTCATTTATGTCCAATGTGCAGGCCAGAAAAATACGCGGCTCGCGAGAGCTTCCGCCCATACTGGCTATGGCTAACCATTCATTGTGGGCTAATCGGTCCTCAGCGACAATCGATGCACCAGCTCCACAGCTTAAAAGGTATTTGGCCTCATCCCCGGACCGGCGCTTCGCTATCCAATCCGGATAGGCTTGTGCCAGCAACACGCCGACACTTGGCAGATTTGCCGTTTTTCCACTAATTACTTGCTGACCAGGCTTAGATTCACTGATCAATTTTTTAATCTGCGCCATACGTCGTTTGTAGTGTGTTGTTACCGACTGATGTAGCAACGATTCAAGATCAACGCCATGGCTTTTTGATCGGCCATCCTCAAGTTGAACAGCAAGCTTACAGCCGAGTTCGGTTACCCCATGACGCGCTGCCCACAGCAACATATGTCCCAATCGCGGATGCACGGGTATTCTTGCTACCGCGAGCCCGTGATCTGTCAACCGACCGGCTTTCCAGACACCCAATCGTGATAGTAGCAATTGCGCTCGGGCAATGTTTGCATCTGGTGGTGGCTCAAGCCAGGGAATAGCTGCTGTATCCACTGCCCCCCATTGTCCCAGCTCCATCACCAGTGAAGATAAATCAGCTCTGAATATTTCTGCCTGCCAACTTGCCGCACGACGAGCATGATCGCTTTCAGACCAAAGACGATAACAAACCCCGGATGCCGTTCGACCGGCTCGCCCTGCGCGTTGCGTGGCACTTGCCTGACTGGCTGTTACGGTTTCCAGCCGCTGAGCGCCAGTGTTGTTATCGATTCGTGCGCGTCGCTCAAGACCTGTGTCTATCACCACGCGTACACCGTCGATGGTTATCGACGTTTCTGCAATACTGGTGCTCAATATGATGCGTTGTTG
>CAYTJF010000209.1:0-10495 GCA_964437945.1 uncultured Granulosicoccaceae bacterium | reverse complement strand
ACAACGGCTGTGACGCTCTGAACCCGAACATATCATGTGGTTGGACCACTAGTTACAGTGCATTGTTTAACTCAAAGAAAATTTAGTGCTAGCATCGAAAACATGATGGCAATTTATGCTTGCGTATGTTAGCGCTATAAGCAAAATTGATTCATACACATAGGGGCCTTCCAGGCCCCTTTTTCGATTGTTTTCTGCCGGTATTCTGGTGTTGAGCGTGATATTGGCTGTTGTAGTGTGACCGGGTTTTAGTGACGATCAGAGTAATGGCGCAAATTGTGACAAATGTATTCGCCATAGGACATTGTAATACACATAATGCGCTAAAATTTGTTGTATTAGGCGTCATTGTGCGTCTATGCCAATGAGTAGAAAAAAGATAAGCTAAGACCACAATAGCGATGAACACTTGGAGTTGAAGGATGAGTATGTTTATGAGGATAAGATTAAGTAAGTCATTAATTGCGCTAAGCGTAGCCACAGCATTGTCAACAACGGCACATGCGGTCGAGAATCTAACCGGAGAAACAGCGTCTCCAGGTGGATCTATACATTTGTCGATGGCGCATCTGGCGGAGGCTGCTGCCGCTGCCGATGTTGCCAATATTCAAGTCGCTGACGGTCAAACCTTAACTAACTCAATACAGAACGTTGCCGAGGGCAAGACTGATATTGCGGGCACTCCTTATATACTGCCGTTCTTGTTGTCTAAAGGCCGCGGACCTTACTCGAAGCTCGGTGAAGAGAAAGGTGCAGAACTTGCTAGCAACCTGCGCGCCTTGTATCCGGTAACGCTGGGTATATTTGCGCTTTACGCATTCGATTCCAAAGGACTTAATGGTTGGGATGATCTTGAAGGCAAAACCATCTATAACGGACCACCTCGTGGTGCAGCTTTAACCAATGCCCGATCAGCTATCCAATTAACCACAGGCCTCAAAGAAGGTGAGGGTTACAAAGGTATTCAGGTCAATTGGGGGCAAGCAGTTAAAACCATTACCGATGGTTCGGCCGATGCTGTAGTGCTACCTATCCTGTTTCCCGATAGCCGAATCACCCAGGCTTTGGCCTCTGGCAACATGACCGTATGGTCTTTGCCTAAAGAAAAGTACGAGTCGGAAGCCTGGCAGAAGTATCTTCGGGCACCAGGCTCTGCACCGTTTGAACTCGAAGCGGCAGATGCAGGCTTGGGTGAGGGTGTAACGCTTGTTACCGAAGACGGTACGTTCCGTGGTCTGGCCACCATCGGTGGAGATATTGTTAACAAGAACATGTCGTTTGATCTTGCCAAGGCGCTGACTAAAGCGCATATCGATACGCTTGATCAATTAAAGAAAAAAGCACCTTTTGCGCGTTACGCTGGTTACGGAATTGTCGATACAGTGAAGTCGGGTATGTGTGGTCCAAATCCGCTTAAGTATCACGCTGGTGCGGTTGCAGCGTGGGAAGAAGCCGGGTTCACAATTGATGACTGTGCCAAGCCAGCTGAGTAGACTGTCGCCATTATTGACGCAATTTAGTTTGCTGCAATAAATTTGCCGCAATAGTTTGCAGCGATTTTTTGACAAATGATTTTTTTGACGACTAACTAATGCCGTAAATAGTCTGGGCGTCGCTGCTACTGCTTAGACGCTTTTGAATATAACGGCCGCCCTTTTTTTATAAGGCGGCCGTTTTTGTATCAGGCCGTTTTTTTACTTAAGGCCGTTTTATACTATAGGTTGTTATTTCCCATGGCCTATGATTTTCATGGTCTGCGATTTTCTATGGCCTGTGATTTTCAATGGCCTGTGATTTTCGATGGCTTGTGATTTTCGATGGCTTGTGATTTTCAAAGGGTGATTATGTCCTTCGGTATATTCAATGATTAGGTTGCATTAATGTCTACTGAAGCTCCAGCGCGAACTCAGCTAAACGATATGGGAGAAAAGCTAGTCTACTGGCTGGCTTTGCTGCTTGTGATTGTAGGTCTTCTCAATGCCATGCCTGGCATCCCCGGGGTTGATAATGCTTTCGCTGGCATATTTGGTTTTGCTAATTTCACCATACGAAAATACCCATACGAATATTTTTACCCGATAGCGTTTGCCGTGATGATGATTATCGTGGCATTGAAACATTCGCTCTGGCGTGAACTGAGTAACAGTTCAATTACGCGGCGTCGCCTTGGTCTGGCTTTGGATGTAGCGCTGGTGCTCGCCGCTGTTACCATTTCGCTGACGTATATGGTTGAAATTGAAGCTGTGTGTTTGGTTGATCAAATCACCGGTCAACGCGCCGAACTTATTGCTAAAAGCCTGGCTGAAGAAGTTCAGTTTGCCGAAGACTTCGGTTTGCCAGTTCCCGATACGGTAGACGACCCGCAGTGTATCAATACCACCAGCGGATGGCTTGTGGTCATTTTCTTTGTTTGCATAGCTGTATTTTTAGCGTACAACGTGAAGGTCTGGGGCTTACCGCTGGTGTTGGTTGCTATTGCAATCGCGCTCTACACCGTCGTTACCGTATTGGTTTGGTATTTCCACGGACCGGAAGATATTAATAAATACCTGATGACGAAAATCGGTGGTGAACCCCGGTTGTTTTCTGATGGGCGCCCGCGTTTACACGATGCACTAGTGAACAATGCATCTGGCCTGTTGGGCAGGTTCATGGACATTATTCTCAATACGGTATTCCCCTACATTGTGCTTGGCGGTTTGTTTGGTGCGTCGGCTGGGGGTAAATCGCTAATAAAACTCGCCTTTTTATGGACTAGAAAACTACGCGGTGGTCCTGCACATGCAGCCATTGTGTCGTCAGCCATGTTCGGCACCATCTCCGGAGGACCGGTAGTTAACGTACTGTCCACTGGTGTACTGACCATTCCAATGATGATCAAACGCGGATTTTCCAAAGTGTTCGCTGGTGGTATGGAGTCAGCGGCATCTTCAGGTGGGTCGATCATGCCACCGGTTATGGGCGTTGCAGCGTTTATATTGGCAGCGCTAACCGCTGTGCCGTATAGAGAAGTCATCATTGCTGCTGCCATTCCCGCTGTTGCCTACTTTTTCTGCATGTTTTTATCGGCCGTATTTCAATCTAGAAAGCAAGGTATAGAAGCCATAGGTGAAATCACGCCGGATATGGTTCTGTCTCGCACCGACAAGTTCAATCTTGTCATGATATTCGGCCCGATTCTGCTCATTCTGGTTTTACTACTCACGCCTAAAGAGGCGGTAGGTTGTGGGTTTATAGCGTCCTTATTTGGTGTGCAAACCGTGGGTGAAGGAGCAGATTGTCTGGCATCGGATTTACCCTGGTTTTTACAAGTGGTACAAAATTCGGCAGGTGATGCGGGCAGTGCTGGCTGGTGGGCCGTTATTTTATTGTGTTTTTTACTGTTCCTGGATAAAGACATGCGTCGTCAACCGGGACGTTTGCTTGATGCTTTGTCCGGCTCGGGTATTTTGGTTTCGACACTTTACTTAATGTTCCTGGCGGTATCCATTATCGATTTTTGTCTGAACTTTACCGGCTTATCAGATTTTATTGCGCTCGATATATTAGGTTGGTTACGTTCAATGGATCTCGGTGCCAGTGGCTCCGGGCTGTTTCAATTTATTGCCTTGCTAACCACCATGGCATTGGCTGTGTTGTTGGGAATGGGGATGCCGGCGGTGCCAGCGTATATTAATGTGGCACTGTTGATGGGACCTGTGTTGGCAGGGCTTGGCTTGTCTATTTTTACAGCGCATATGTTTATCTTCTACTTCGCTGTTGCTTCTGCCATTACGCCACCTGTAGCCATTGCCGCCTTTACTGCTGCAACCATAACTAAAGCCGAACCGATGGCAACGGCGTTTTCTGCGGTGCGCTCAGGTATTGTCATGTTTATTATCCCATTTGTGTTTGCCATGTATCCCGAACTGTTATTGATACCGGCTGCGGTTCTCGACCCCAGTTCCATGCCGTCAGCTGCGCAGTACTTGCCTGGCTATGATGGAACTTTGTATTTAGCACCGTTGGCGTGGCTGTTGATTCGGCTGGTATTGGCGTTGTATTTGATCGCCAGCGCACTGGCGGGCTTTGATCGCAAGAGCTTATCGGCTGTGGAAGTAGCATTCCGACTTGTACTGGCCGTTCTGATTTTATTCAAACCAATTGAATTGCATTTAACGGCGGTAGTGTTGGCTTCGGCCTGGTTGGTTTTGCATTTTTTCAGAAACAAACAAGTACAAAGCATCGATGGGAAAGCGATCTGATACAGAACATGAATCGGAGGATGTCTTAGGATGTTAGACCTATGAACGTTTTGTGGATTATGGCTGACCAACTGCGTTGGGACTACCTGAGCTGTTACGGTGCGGAACACATAGACACACCGAATCTGGACTGGCTTGCCAGTCGTAGTGTGCGTTTCAATCGCACGTACGTGCAGTCGCCAATCTGCGGCCCGAGTCGGATGAGTTTTTATACGGGTCGTTACGTTCGTAGTCATGGCGCTACATGGAATGGTTTCCCGTTGCGAGTAGGTGAGCCAACTCTCGGAGATCACTTACGCGAACTGGGTGTTAAGTGTTCACTGGTCGGTAAAACACACATGACACCAGATCTTGAAGGAATGAAACGCTTAGGCATTGAACCTGACAGCACTATTGGCGCACTGGTTAGTGAGTGTGGATTTGATGTGTTCGTTCGTGACGATGGTACAAACCCAACCATTTATCCTGGTCGCTATGCGCAAGACTACGATCAATACCTGCGTGATCATGGCATGGATGGCGATAACCCGTGGGAAGAGTGGGCAAATAGTGCTTTGGGCCCTGACGGGGAATTATTGAGCGGCTGGATGTTGGAGAACGCACCATTTGCTGCTCGTGTACCAAAAGAATATTCTGAAACCACCTGGCTAACCACGCGCGGTATTGAATACATTGAGGCACAGGGCGATCAGCCATGGCTATGCCATTTAAGTTATATAAAACCTCACTGGCCATATTTAGCACCAGCACCCTATAACGATATGTATAGTGCTGCTGATTTGCCGAAAGTTAATCGCACAGACGCTGAGCGCAATTCAGATCATCCTCTGATGCAAGCCTGGATGGACATGCGAGTAAGCAAATCATTTTCCCGAGACGATGTTCGGGATTTGGTTGCACCGGTTTATATGGGTTTGATAAAAGAGCTTGACGATCAGATGGGGCGCTTGTTCAGCTATCTAAAAGATGCTGGCAGGATGGATGACACCATGATTGTTTTCTGCTCTGATCATGGCGATAATATGGGTGATCACTGGATGGGTGAAAAAGATCTTTTCCATGATTGCTCGTCGCGGGTACCGATGATCATTTACGACCCTCGTAGCAGTGCTGACAATAACAGAGGCACATCAACCGATGCTTTGATTGAAGGGATTGATCTTGCGCCAACTTTTCTTGAGTATTTTGGTGGAGAGAATATTCCCCATATAATGGAAGGTCGCTCTCTTACATCGTTGCTGCATAGCAGCGCTTCCGACTGGCGTAACTACTGTGTGTCTGAGTATGACTACTCAACGCGCGACGCTCGCCGAGCGTTAGAGATTGATCAGAGTGATGCGCGACTGGTGATGGTGTTCGATGGTCGTTGGAAATATATACATGTGGAGAAAATGCGGCCAATGTTATTTGATTTGCAAAATGATCCTGATGAAGTTGTCGATCTTGGTGATAATTCAGCCTATGCAGATCAGCTTGCGCGATTGGGTGATATGCATTTTGAATGGAGTCGTCGGCATCACAACCGTATTACGCGCAGTGCATCAATTATTGAAAAAATGACTGATGCTAAAGAGCCACCGGGTATTCTTATCGGGTATGTCGATCGCGATGAGATTGAAAAAGACAATCTTCCATGGCCTGCACATGCTGACCGATAAAGACTATTCCAACGGAGCCGCCTGGATGCGCGGCGAGATTATGCCAACGTCAGAGGCGGCATTACCGGTTACCGATTGGGGTCTCACACACTCGGATATCACTTACGATGTGGTGCATGCGTGGGATGGTCGTTTCTTTCGCCTTGATGATTACCTAACACGATTCGAGCAGAGCCTGGTTAAATGCAATTTATCGATTGAACAGTCGCGCGAAGATATCCGCACCATTCTTCATCAAATTGTTTCGCGTTCACAACTAAAACGAGCTTATGTATCGTTCGTTGCCAGTCGCGGGCAGCCATCGGTTATGGGTAGTCGAGATCCGCGAGATTGTGTTAATCACTTTTACGCCTGGTGTGTGCCTTTCGTGTGGGTGTTCCCTGAAGAGGTCGTTAAACGAGGAGTACGATTACAAGTGCCCGAACAAATACAACGTATTGCAACAAGTGCCGTTGACCCGACTGCAAAGAACTACCATTGGGGTGATTTTACTCAGGGTTTATTGCAAGCCAAACAAGACGGATTTGATAACACTGTGTTGTTAAACGCGTCGGGCCACGTAACTGAGGGGCCAGGTTTCAATATTTTTATTATAAAAGACAGGCAAGTGGCGACACCTCGTTCAGGCGTGCTTGAAGGTATCACTCGAAAAGTCAGTATGGAGATCTGTATGCATCATGATCTTGCTGCTATTGAAAAAGATATTACGCTTGCTGAATTACTTGATGCAGACGAAGTGTTTGCAACTACAACGGGTGGTGGTTTGTTGCCGATTGTTTGCGTTAACCAGCATCACTTTTCAAATAATGCTCCGGGTGAGATCACCCAGGCGTTACAGGCTACGTATTGGGAATGGCATAACGATAGTGCCATGAGTGAGGTCATTGACTACTAAGGTATTACACGTCTGTTTGCCCCTGACCATTTAAGCAACGCTAACTCAATTGCTTGGCGATTCGAAGGCATAGTTCGTCTACAACTATAGGTCGCGGCTGACCACCTGAATATTCAAAGCCGTCGTTGTCGATAGTAGGATAAACCGAATAGGGGGTTTATGTTCAGTCACAATTATGTCGAAAACTACTGTCTTATTTCTATCGTACCAAACACTCAGTTCGAATGGCTGATACTGCCCCTATGCCGGTCGTTGGCCAGGCTCATTTTCTTCAGTAAATTGAATTCAAGGGCAGGGCAGTGAAGTGCCCTTTGCGGTAGTACAACTCATTAAAATTAGTTGAATCTTAACCGCTCCTCTGTCCTCTTTGCGGTATTTGGTAGGGGCTCAGTAAATTGGACAATATTAGGAGATTGGATAATAAGTTACGATCCATTCCGGTCCTTGAAAAAGTGTACTCACGCCGCGGTCAGGTGCAATTTATGCGTTGGCTACCTTGTGGCAAAGTTGAGCAACAGCGAAACCACAAGGCAGACAACGCGTAAATTTTCGGACTGCACCGCTTGTTATGCTGCTTTTCTCAATGTAGGTCAGAAGTATGAAGGTAGGAAGCTGGAACGTAAACCGCCGTATTGGAGAAGTCGCTTCTATGCAAGGTACTCTCCTGCGGAAGTATGGTGTCGAAGTAGTAGCCATCCAAGAAGGAAACAGCAATTCAATTACAAAGCTTTGTGAAGCAGCTGGTTTTGATTGGTTTTACAATGGAGTGGATTTAACTAAAAACCTACCAAAAGAAAATGCAAGAAAACTCAGCGCCATAATAGCCGGGTGAGGCCAACGACCAATCAACTGTTCTGTTTTTGAGGACGTGCCATTTCCAGAGCGCACAATAGTATGCGATTTTGGCGACTGGATTGCATGCTCTTTCCATGCGCCACCAGGCGTATCTTGGGGAGTCTCCAAACCGAGGCAAGCCGTAGCAATTGCAACTTGGCTACGCGATGTTGAAAAACCCGTTTGGTTCGGTATAGATGCAAACACACCTACCATTGATCATCCGAATTTTGACAAGACGCGCACCCATTGGCATACAGGAGACAAGCGGCTGAAAGGTGAACAGGGTGACGACTTGTTAGTGGCGTCAAGTAATATCCATGACTTGAACGATGCTTTTCGTTTGCATCTGAACAAGAATAATGAAGAGCTTAGGAAAATTGCGACTGAATATCCGGACGGCCCACTTGTAGTTTCTCATAA
Source organism: uncultured Granulosicoccaceae bacterium (assembly GCA_964437945.1). GTDB lineage: Bacteria > Pseudomonadota > Gammaproteobacteria > Granulosicoccales > Granulosicoccaceae > Granulosicoccus. The sequence goes on along the minus strand of CAYTJF010000209.1, from coordinate 2,441 downwards.
AACAGAGAAACGTAAAGGTTTCGCCGGAAATGCACGTCGGTACGATGCCGTGTGGGTATCCAACCACTTTGATGTGAAAAATGTGGCTTATCCCTACGAAGAGTCAATAGCCTCTGGGAGCGATCACTCCTTGGTACTGGCAGAGCTACATCTTTTGGCATAACGCTTAGCACAGCGGTTGGTTGACAGTGAGCGACCGGAGCGGTAGCGCAGTGAGAGAATTTTCAACTTGTCCGCTGATACTCATGGTTAGTTGCGGCCGTAATGAATAAAGGCATGTGATCACTATACTTTAGCCATCTGTCGGGTATGCCAATTTCCATTGTAGACTTTGCCAATAAGCTATCTGGTAGATACGCATAATCAATGTGATAAGGCTTTGCCTTGTCATAGCTCAAGTAAAACGTCGGGTGTTTTTCGCCACCGTTCTCAACAGAGTGAACAGCATGATAGAGACTTTTGAGACCAATCGAATTTAGTCGCATATTATTCTGAGTATGGTTTGCTTTTTTATGTCGCTTGTCCCAAATAGAGTTACTGTTGAAATCGCCAATAATAATCGTTGAATTGCAGTCAATTTCAGCCGCGTGCTGATCTAAAAATCTGGTGATTTGACCAGCGTATCTAACACTATTACTTTTTCCGCCCTTTGCCCACACAGCTACAATCACCAAGGATTGGTTTATTTGAACAGGCAAGAAGTATTTACAGTCAGAAATACTCCAATCCAATGTTCCGATATCAAGCGATTTTGGAACAAATACTCCTAGTCCTTTATGAATATTGTCTCCAATCCATGCATACTTCCAACCTGCGTTTTCGTATGCCTTCGCAGCAGGCTCAGTATTTTCACATTCTTGCACTACTAGAACATCAAATGAATCAGGCGAAAAAAGTTTAATCTTTTCGCGGAATTTTTGATGGGCATTCCAACTTACAATTTGCATAAATAACTAACGTTGCCATAAGCGGCCGTTTAGCCGTAGGGTAAACGGACCGGTGGAAGCGCGCAGCGCCGGAACGTACTTGATGGCCTTGCTATGAGTGACTGTGGTTACCATTCCATATCTCCATCATATTGTGGAAGTTCGTCAGTAATCTCATACCACGGTTGTTTAGATTGAATATATAAATGAAATTCTGGCTTCAGCCAGCTCGCGTCGTCAAGACTACAGGCTTTCACGCAAATATATTCCGGGTCTACCTCAAATTCCGTCATGATTACGGAGCCGCATTTAGGGCAAAAATTTCTAGTAACTTCTTTGCCCGAACCGCCAACGACTACATATTGCTGAAAGTTACCGGAAATCTGAACCTGTTCAGGTGTTACATAAAGTTCCGTTGTGAAGGGCCCGCCTGTTTCTTTTTGGCAATCTGTACAATGGCAGTAGAAAATGTGTTTTGGCTCTGAACGTATTTCGTAACGAATTTGCCCGCATAGACATCCACCATTTTGAGATTTATGCATAGATATATCTCCGACTCATAACCGTGTACATAAATGGAAACTATTATGTGGCAGTTAGGTGTAGCTCATACAGTAACTCATCAAGTAATTGCAAGGACCGCTTATTATCGGCTGTCACTATTACCCAAAGAACTCAAATCTCAGCATCAAACGCAAAAAAAAGCCCGCTCTAAGCACACTGCCGCATTTCGAGCCTTCAAATGATCTATGCTCGGTAGTGGCCGACAGCCATTATTGCCTAACCAATTCAAATAATAGCATCGAACACAAAATAAAAGCCCGCTCTAAGCACCTTGCAGACTTTTGACTGCCACCACCCTGCACAAAGAACAAAGCCAACAATCAATATCAGCAATCCCTCCGCAGAGGTGTTTTCACTATGTAAATCAGATGCTAATAACAGTGCTATAAACACTTGCTCCATCTTGACATTGCGATTGAGGCAGCGGTGGAATCAGTTGCGCAATCTGAACCGGCTGAAAAGAGCGAGAGTCACGCGCTAGAGTTGACCAAAGACTCCTCCGCGGGGGTGTTTCCAATTAATAACAACCATCAATATCCTCGACGAAGAGCGGATGCCTTGGTGTTAATGGCAGAGGCGTTTCTCAAAGACACCAAGGTTGCATCAAGCACAGACGATCGTTATCAAGTCGTGGTGCATGTCGACAGCGACGTACTCAGCCAGAAGGTATTTGAGAAGCCATCAGGGGAACCTGATTGCTATATAGATAAACAAGTGGCAGTCCCGGTGGAGACAGCGCGTCGGTTAAGTTGCAGTTGTAAGGTAGTTACCGCACTAATACCACACGTGGCACAAGTTCTCAGTGGTTCGGCAAGCGGATAGCTCGTTGATGTTCAGGCGGCCAGATGGCACGCGTATTCGGAGCGCAGTTGAGCAAACTGGTGCGTAGACTGGTACGCAAATAAAGTTAACGCATGAGCAGCCCTGGTCTGCATGTGGAGATGAAATGGA
>CAYTJF010000208.1:8713-10503 GCA_964437945.1 uncultured Granulosicoccaceae bacterium | reverse complement strand
AAACAAGACTGATCGTAAAGTGGCGTTGACCTTTAAGATAATGATTCACCCTATAAAAAAAACATCGCTGGCGATACTGTTAATGCTGGCTATTTTAATAACTGGTTGTACGTCAAACGATCTGGACAAGTACAGAGATAATGGACTTATCCCGGGTGAAACCTCAACCATAACGGAGGTTGTTCAGAAAGCCAAAGTTGCCGCTAAAGAGCGTGATGAGGAATCGCTTGGTAACGCGCTTGATGAGCTGGCAGAATTTCTTATTACTACCTCACCGCTATGGCTATCAGTTTTTCAGTCATCTTCCGACAATTAAATACCCAATGAGTCCCACAACTCATCAACTCGTTGTTTTACGGCGTCATCCATCTTAATGGGTTCACCCCATTCGCGAGTCGTCTCACCTGGTAATTTGTTCGTTGCATCCATCCCCATCTTGCTACCCAAGCCAGACACAGGTGAAGCAAAATCAAGATAGTCTATTGGTGTGTTGTCAATCAGCGTTGTGTCGCGCGTTGGGTCCATGCGCGTGGTGATCGCCCAGATGACATCTTCCCAGGAGCGAACGTCTACATCGTCATCCACGACGATAACAAATTTGGTGTACATGAACTGGCGCAGGAAAGACCAGATGCCTAACATAATGCGTTTGGCATGACCGGGGTATTGCTTTTTGATGCTGACCACCGCCACACGATAAGAACAACCTTCGGGCGGCAAATAAAAATCAATAATTTCAGGAAACTGCTTTTGCAGGATGGGTACAAACACTTCGTTTAAGGCAACACCGAGTACCGCTGGTTCATCAGGCGGACGACCTGTATAGGTTGAATGATAAATAGCGTCTTTTCGCTGCGTGACATGTTCCACGGTGAAAACAGGAAACGTATCGACTTCATTGTAGTAACCAGTGTGATCCCCAAACGGGCCTTCAGGAGCTTCTTCATTCGGATGTAGTAAACCCTCCAAAACAAACTCTGCCGATGCTGGTACGGTCAGCTCCGATGTTATGCCTTTGGTTGTTCGGGTGCGTTCACCACGCAACAACCCTGCAAATGCATGTTCAGAAAGGGTATCGGGGATTGGTGTTACGGCGGCCAGAATAGTGGCAGGGTCAGCGCCGAGCACTACACTGACAGGGAATGGCTCACCCGGATACGCTTTTTGCCATTCAAGAAAGTCGAGTGCACCACCGCGATGACTTAACCAACGCATAATCACTTTGTTTGGTCCAATCACCTGTTGGCGATAGATACCCATGTTCTGGCGTTTTTTATGTGGACCTTTGGTAACAACTAAGCCCCAGGTTATGAGTGGACCGGCATCACCGGGCCAGCAGGTTTGAACGGGTAGGCGATGTAAATCGATTGTGTCCCAGGTGATTTCCCGACAGGCCGCGTTGCGCGTACTTTTAGGCGCCATATCCAGCACTTTTTTAAAGATGGGCAGTGTGTTCCACGCATCTTTAATACCCTTTGGCGGGTCAGGCTCTTTCAGGAAAGCGAGTAGTTTGCCCACTTCGCGCAGGCTTTCTGTGTTGTCTTCGCCCATGCCATAAGCCACCCGTTCCGGTGTTCCGAACAAGTTACCCAGTAAAGGATAATCACTGCCTTTAATGTTTTCGAAAAGAAGCGCAGGGCCACCGGTGCGAAGGGTTCGATCACAAATTTCGGTGATCTCAAGGTTGGCATCGACTTCCACCGATACTCGTTTAAGTTCACCCATCGACTCAAGTTGATCGAGAAATTCACGTAGGTCGGCGTACTTCATTTACTTTTGAGATGGGATTG
>CAYTJF010000208.1:0-8613 GCA_964437945.1 uncultured Granulosicoccaceae bacterium | reverse complement strand
ATTTACTTTTGAGATGGGATTGCATAACTGGTTTTAAGGTAGCTAGGCAGCCAATCCACTGTGCCTTAACAGCGCATCAACGGAAGGCTCTCGCCCCCTAAAGGCAACAAACGATTCCATCGCCTTTCTCGAACCACCCATTTCCAGAACTTGCTTTAAAAAGTCCTGACCGGTTTGTTCGTTAAAGATGCCCTCATCTTCGAACCGTGAGAACGCATCGGCAGAAAGCACTTCTGCCCATTTGTAGCTAAAGTAACCAGCGCTATAACCACCGGCAAATATATGCGAGAACGCGTGATGCATACGAACAAAGTCAGGATAAGGTAGAACAGCTACCTGCTGTCGAATGTTATCCAGCACAGCATCCACGTCTACCACTTTTTCGGGTGTGGCTTGCATATGAACGTGCATATCGTACAACGAGAATTCCAGCTGTCGAACCAATTGCATGGCAGATTGAAAATTCTTGGCTCGACGTAGTTTTTCCAATAGATCGTCAGGAATACCAGCACCAGTCTGATAATGACCACTGATCATGTCCAACGACTCTCTTTCCCAACACCAGTTTTCAAGAAACTGGCTGGGTAACTCAACAGCATCCCATTCCACCCCGTTGATACCCGATACATCGGCTGTATCCATGCGAGTCAGCATGTGATGCAATCCGTGGCCAAACTCGTGGAACAAAGTGGTCACTTCCTGATGGGTCAGCAAAGCTGGTTCGTCTCCAACCGGTGGCGTCAGGTTGCAGGTCAAATAGGCGATAGGTAATTGAATGCCCTGCTTAACTTGTTGTCGTGTTGCACAGGTGTCCATCCACGCTCCACCACGTTTTTGCGGGCGCGCATAGTTATCCAGATAGAACTCTCCGCGTAATTCACCGGCTCCATCGGTAATTGCATAGCATTGTACGTCTGGGTGATAAACATCTACGTCGTTAACCTGTTCGATGGTCAGATTAAACAGCTTTCCGACCACAGCGAACATACCCGGTATGGCTTTAGTAGCCGGAAAATACGGTTTCAGATCTTGCTCTGAAATGGCGTATTGTTTCTGCTTGAGTTTGTCACTGGCAAAACCCACATCCCAGACCGACAGTTTTTCAATACCGAGTTCTTTTCTGGCAAAGGCTTCGAGCTCCTGATACTCGCGCTTTGCTTCTGGCACAGCCTTGTCAGCCAGATCGTTAAGAAAGTCGACAACCTGTTTTGGGCTTTCTACCATCTTGGGAACAACCGACAGCTCTGCATAGTTTTTATAGCCGAGCAAGTGTGCCCTCTCTGCTCGCAGTTGCAAAATCTCAAGGGCTTTTTCGCTATTATCAAATTGACCGGCATGTGGACCGCGATCAGATGCCCGAGTTGCGTAGGCGGTGTACACCTCTTCGCGCAACGCTGCGTTTTCGCAAAACGTCATTACCGCATAATAAACAGGGAACTCGAGGTTCAGCATCCATCCTTGTTGGTTTTTTTCTGTAGCACGTTGTTTTGCCGCGGCCAATGCCGAGTCAGGCAAGCCCTTCAATTCGGATTCGTTTTCAATGAGCTTTTCCCATGCATTGGTGGCATCGAGCACATTGTCGGAAAACTCGGTTTTAAGTTTGGAAAGGGCCTGCGCAATTTCGCCATAGCGAGTTTTGTTTTCGTCTGTCAGCGATACGCCACCAAGTTCAAAATCTCGGATGCCGTTGTTCAGGCTTTTTTGTTGGGCCGCGTTTAGACGTTCATACTCGTCGCTGTTACGCAGTCGAAGAGTGGCGTTGTAGAGATCGCTGTTCTGGCCCACTTCGGTGTAGAACGCGCTGAGTTTGGGTAAACACCGGTTATACACTTCACGCAGCGCATCACTGTTCATGACTGAATTCAAATGACTCACTGGCGACCAAAACAGACTCAACGCATTTCCAGCGTTTTCCTGCGCACGAATCAGTGAATCCCATGTCGGGTTTTCCTGGGTCGACACCTGATCTATAACCGACTGATACGCGGCAATCAGATCATCGAGTTCCGATTCGATAGTGTCGGTATTGACCGCGCTGAAATTGGGTCGATTGACGGTAATGGTCTTACTCATAAACGCCTTCTACTACACTTCCGGAAGTACCACACTTCCAGATTCACTAAGCTTCTAGATTTATAAAACGACCAAATCTATCAAACATCCAGATTGGACACCGCCAACGCATTGCGTTCAATAAAATCACGACGGGGTTCCACCTGATCACCCATCAAGGTATCAAATACTTCATCAGCCGCGATGGCATCCTCTATGTTGACCCTTAACATACGACGAGCATCGGGATCCATGGTTGTTTCCCACAGTTGATCCGGGTTCATTTCACCCAGCCCCTTATAGCGCTGAATAGACAAACCGCGTTCTGATTCTTTGAGCAACCAATCCATCACTTGTTTGAAGTTGTCTACACTCAAATCGCGCTCACCGCGTTTGATATTCGCACCATCACCCAACATACCATCGAGCTTTTCGGCAAGTGCTGCAATGGTTCGGTAGTCTGGCGTTTTGAAAAAGTGACCCTCTAACGCGACTTCGTATTCATTGCCATGTACCCGACGCAATAATTTGACACCAAATACGCCCTCTTCTTCAATCGATTTGACCGAGTATTGAGACGTAGCAGGAAGCGTTAAATTGAGCTCTCCGATCAACGCTTCACCAAAGGAGAGTACTTTTGCTTCGTCGGTTAGATCTTCTTTGGACAGTGGTTTGACATTCAACATCGATTCGAGAATCTCACGATTGATGTGACGTTGCATTCGATCGAACTGCAGGTTAACGCGCATGTACTCTTGCGCTAACGATTCAAGCGCGGTATCGCTTAGCGCTGGCGCCCCTTCATTGACATGCAGTTTGGCATTTTCCATTGCAAGCTGGAGTAAGTAGGCATTCAGTTCAGCGTCGTCTTTTACGTACCGTTCCTGTTTGCCTTTTTTGACTTTGTACAATGGCGGCTGCGCAATATAGACATGTCCACGACGAATCAATTCGGGCATTTGGCGATAGAAAAATGTCAGTAACAGGGTGCGTATATGAGAACCGTCCACGTCGGCATCGGTCATGATCACAATGTAGTGATAGCGTAGTTTGTCAGGGTCGAACTCGTCTCGGCCAATGCCGCAACCCAATGCAGTAATGAGCGTGCCGACTTCAGCTGATTGCAGCATTTTGTCGAAGCGCGCTTTTTCCACATTCAGGATTTTTCCTTTCAGCGGCAGTATGGCCTGACGACGACGGTCACGGCCTTGTTTGGCAGAGCCACCGGCTGAGTCCCCTTCCACCAAATAAATTTCTGATTTGGCCGGATCCCGCTCCTGGCAATCTGCCAGCTTGCCAGGCAAACCAGCAATATCAAGCGCGCCTTTTCTTCGCGTCATCTCACGCGCTTTACGAGCAGCTTCACGCGCCCGGGCAGCATCAATTATTTTGGCAGTTATCTCTCTTGCCTGAGTGGGGTTCTCTGCCAGGAAGTCACTCATGAATTCGCCGAGCACCGACTCCACACAGCCTTTAACTTCACTCGATACCAACTTGTCTTTGGTTTGTGATGAGAACTTCGGGTCAGGCACTTTTACCGATAACACGGCAGTCAGGCCTTCGCGTGCATCATCGCCAGTGGCCGACACTTTTGCCTTGGCCGCAGCGCCACTGTTCTCGATGTATTGGTTTAGAGTCCGGGTCAAAGCGCCACGGAATCCAGCCAGGTGTGTACCACCATCGCGTTGCGGAATGTTGTTGGTAAAGCAGAAAATATTTTCCTGGTAGGAATCGGTCCATTGCAGAGCCACCTCAACAGCCACGTCATCCTTTTCGCCCAAGGTATGAATGATCGTATCGTGAACGGCTGTCTTCTTTCTGTTCAGGTGATCAACGAAAGCGCTGATTCCACCTTCAGCAAAAAAGGTCTCGCTGGCGTCGGTACGTTTGTCTTGCAGGATAATCTTTACACCACTGTTCAAAAACGACAGCTCACGCAGGCGTTTGGACAAAATATCGAAGTCAAACAGTATGTTAGTGAAGGTCTCAGCGCTGGGTTTAAAGTGAATGGTGGTGCCGGTAGTGTCAGTATCACCAATAATTTTCATATCAGATACAGGCTTACTGTCTTTGTATTCCTGAAAGTGATCCTTGCCCTCACGCTGAATGCTCAATGTCAGCCACTCACTGAGCGCGTTGACCACTGATACACCAACCCCGTGTAAACCACCGGACACTTTGTACGAGTTGTCGTCAAACTTACCGCCAGCGTGCAGCACAGTCATGATCACTTCTGCTGCAGACTTGCCCTCACCCTCGTGGACATCCGTTGGAATGCCGCGACCGTCGTCTGAGACACTGACGGACTCATCCGGGTGGATGGTGACAGTGATAGCGCTACAGTGTCCAGCAAGTGCCTCATCGATGGAGTTATCGACGACTTCGAACACCATGTGATGTAAACCTGTACCATCATCAGTGTCGCCGATGTACATACCTGGACGCTTGCGTACGGCATCGAGTCCTTTGAGAACTTTGATGTTCGAGGAGTCGTAACTTGGATTATCTGGGAGGGTATCAGCCATGGGTCAAATGTTGCCTAGATTAACCCGCTAATTATACTCCCTTTCGTAGTTCTCCGCCCGCAATTGAGAACAATTCAATGGATGTATTTTCAAGCATTTGCGGCTCTGTACTGGTCAGAAATACCTGGCTGTTCAGCTGTGCTATCTGGGCAAGAATTATGGCGTTCTGCTCCCGATCTAATTCCGACGGCAGATCATCACACAGCACGATTGCAGGTTTTTTCGTGATGTGATGTAGAAGAATTAACTGGGATAGGTGCATTGCGTAAACCAACAGCTTTTGCTGACCTCTGGAGAGCATCTGCCGCGCAAGAACGCCATCGGTGGTTACCTGCAGCTCAGCTCGATGCGGACCTACGGTTGTGGTGCGAAATCGCCGACAATTCTGAAAGCTTTTGTCCAGCGCTTCCGACAACTCAATGCCGTCGCTCCAGCCACTTCGATAGCTAAGTTCCACGTGGAACACTGTGTTCATGGACTCCAGAAGCGCTGTAAGAGTCGTCAGCAGTGAGCCTACATAGTTACGGCGATAACCATCCAACAATGTGCCTGAATCAATAAGCTGTTCATCCCAAGAGCGCACCTCTGAATCCGGAGCTCCATCTTTCAGACATTGGTTTCTTTGCGACAGCGCTCGACGATAAACCTTCCAGGCATCAAAAAAACCATGTTCCACGTGGAACGTTCCCCAATCGATAAACTGGCGGCGTCCGCTCGGACCATCCTGAATCAACTCGTGACTGTCTGGCGTCAGTGCTTTTACAGGCATCAACTGAGTGACCGGCGCAATACCTCGGATTTCTTCGTAGTCCAATCGCAACTCGGTCGTCCCGTCCCGATGTCGACGCAATCCACTTCGGTGAGTTTGATCCGTAGCCGTATCGAGCATCTGACACGCCAGAGTGAATTCATCTTCACCTCGGGTGATCAACTCACGGACTTTTCGGGTACGGAATGAATGCCCGACAGAAAGGCAATGAATGGCTTCCAGAACACTGCTTTTACCAGCGCCATTGGAACCAATAATCTGATTAAAACCAGGTGAGGGAGACAGTGCTACTTCCCGCAGGTTTCGGAGCCCGCGGATATTGATCTGCGTCAGTATCACAGACGCATGGGCATAACAACATACTTGCTGTCGGTGGTTTGATCTGGAGTAACAAGCACACTGCTGTTCCCGTCTTTCAGAACAATACGAGCGTTGTCGGTTTCCAGCGAGTTCAGGACGTCGAGCAGGTAAGTCACGTTGAATCCGATTTCTGCTGAATCGCCGCTGTATTCGACTTCGATCTCATCGATCGCTTCTTCCTGATCTGGGTTGTTACTGGATATCGTCAGGTTGCCAGACGCAAGTGTTAACCGAACACCTCGATACTTCTCGTTCGACAGTACTGATGCACGCGTCAGTGATTGTTTGAGCGTTTCGCGGTCTATCAACAGCTCTTTGTTACCGTCAATTGGTATTACGCGGTTATAGTCGGGAAATCGTCCATCGATCAGTTTGGTTGTCAGCCGTACGTCACCGACATGAGCTTGCAAATGTTGGGGAGTAACACTGAGTTTGACCGGATCTTCCGCGTCGACTGAAGACAACAATCGCTGCAGCTCAGTAACACTTTTGCGTGGAATAATCGCTCGAACAGGGTCGGTAGGTTCTGCTTCAGTTTCGCATTGTGCATAGGCCAGACGGTGACCATCAGTCGCAACACACGATAAACGGTTAGAACCAATCTCCAACAACATGCCGTTCAGGTAAAAACGAACATCCTGTTGTGCCATTGAAAATGACGTGCTACGAATACAGTGATGTAGCTGGGCTGCGGTAAGCGTGACAATCTGAGCATCATTCAGCGGATCAACTTTGGGAAACTCGGCAGCCGGCAAGGTAGCCAGAGTAAATCGACTACGTCCTGAATTGAATTTGACCTTATCGCCAGTAGAATCAAATTCCACACGGGATGAATCAGGCAGGTATTTGCATATATCCAGCAGCTTGCGGGCAGGGACCGTGACCTCACCATCTGAATCGATATGCATATCCGTTTTGGCCTGCATTTCAATTTCGGTATCCGTAGCGGTAATCGTTAATGCACCACCATCAGCATGCAGTAACACATTGCCCAGCACAGGTGACGTCTGTCGACGTTCAACAGCACCAAACACATGTTGCAATGGTGTAAGCAAAGATTCGCGTTGTGAGCTGAATTTCATAGGCAGTTAAAAAAAGAATTTTTATTTAAAATATTGTTATTGTTACTACTAGCAAACAATAACTCTGTTGATAAGTGTTTTTTCTTCTTATATTTCAATAACATAGTTGTGTTTCAGAGCATGTATATCAGTGCTTTAGTAACTGAGGTAAGCTGTGTGCGGAATGTGGATAACTCTGTTGGCTAATATTAACAAGCAAGTTATTCGACTCTTTTCCACAGGCTATTGGCACTTTGTTATCCGCTCAGTTATCCGAACCGTTTGTTTAACAATCCAGTACCAACCTTTAAGCAGTCAGAATCCGCATCAAGTTAGCATAGTCCTCTCGAATACCTGAATCTGACTCACGCAGCTCAGTTACTTTTTTGCATGCGTGCATGACGGTTGTATGATCTCTTCCACCAAACGCTTGGCCAATTTCTGGCAAGCTCTTACTAGTAAGCTCTTTGGCGAGACTCATTGCTACTTGTCTTGGCCGTGCTATTGATCTGGAACGACTCTTTGCGGACAAATCTGACAGTCGAATTTTATAGTACTCAGCAACGGTTTTCTGAATATTTTCGATCATCACAAGCTTGGACTGCACGGCCAGTAAATCAGCCAAAACTTCTTTTGCTGATTCAATTGATATTGGTACACCGGTTAATCTGGCAGAAGCAACAAGACGTTTAAGCGCACCCTCAAGCTCACGTACATTTGAACGAATTTTCTTGGCAACAAAAAAGCTGACCTCGGTCGGTAATTCAAATCCTGCTTGCTCGGCTTTGCTGTGCAATATAGCCACTCGCATTTCCAGCTCTGGTGGTTCGACGGCGACGGTGAGTCCCCAGCCAAAACGTGTTTTCAATCTATCTGCTAAACCATTCACTGCTTTCGGGTACCGATCACATGTTAGAACAATTTGCTGACCACCTTCGAACAAGGCATTAAAGTTGTGAAAAAACTCTTCCTGAGTTTGCTCTTTACCAGCGAAAAATTGAATGTCATCGATAAGCAGTGCATCCAGGTTACGGTAGAAATTTTTAAACTGATTCATCTTGCTGTGCTGGAGTGATTGCACCATCTCGGCAACATACCGCTCTGAGTTTATAAACAAGACGCGGGCATCCGGTTTGTTCTTCAATATTTGATGACCAATTGATTGCATTAGATGAGTCTTTCCCAACCCCGATGCTCCGTAGATAAGGAACGGGTTATACGCACCACCGGGGTCGTTGCCAATTTGCATTGCAGTGGCGCGGCCTAACTGATTGGACTTGCCTTCAATGAGTGAGTCGAACGTAAATTGTGCATTTAAACCTGATGCACGACGTGGTGATGAGGTTGCACTGATGATCTCTGAAAATGCTGGTGCATTTGAGTGTGAGTTACTGGAATCGGATTCAGCATCATTTGCAGAGTTTGAACCTGGCATGACAGGCAAACCGCCAGTGCCAATAACCAAATCGACTGTTACTGTATCTTCGTCTTCCAGCGAAGTTGCTATCTCTTTGATTCGAGGATAGAAGTTGTTTTTAACCATATCCAGCACAAACCGATTAGGTGCCATGATTTTCAGGTTAGAGTTAGCCTCATGCGCCTGTAAAGGACGAATCCACGTGTTCAGTTGTTGCTCGGATAGTTCAGTTTCCAATCGGGACAGGCAACGGTTCCATAACTCAGACGACAACGGCAGTGCTCCAATGTTTTCAATAAAACGGTGTTGATCAACTACGGCTTTAACTAAGGTTTCAACCACAGCTGATCACAGTGTTCGCGATTGAAATCGCGACGCGGCAGGGGTGGCGTTATCGCTGCCGGGGACGAACTTTAAGCTATCACGCGT
>CAYTJF010000207.1:0-10597 GCA_964437945.1 uncultured Granulosicoccaceae bacterium | reverse complement strand
TCATTCGCTATTGCATTATGAAAATAGCTATAGAATGTCAGTGTAACGAGAGCAATAGTCGATACGGTAATAAATGCTGCAAGCACTGTTATCTTTATTGGAAATCGAGTATTCATCCGTTGTTTCATCTTGCATTGAATAAATAGACATTGCTGAGGTCTTTGTTCAATGGATGATCGACTAAAACCCCTGATTGCTCTGCTAACGGCTACTGGTTGATTTTCTTTACAAGAATGTGAATTGAATCACTATTGCTTGTGCCGTGTGTGCGAAACCGAGCTTCATCGATGCTGGCGCAGTACTGCAGCCTGCACAGAAGAAGCGTATTCAATAACTTCCAGCGATCGGGCTTTCGATGGTGATCTCGCTCTGGTAGTTTTGATTAACAGCTTGAAACCAGGTGATGGAAGGGGCGCTAAACCTTCACGGTGAATTGCTACTTGGCCAGGCTGATTGTACCTAGGTTTGTTCAGACAATAACTACTTCCATATGTCAGTCAACAGGACGCCATTGAGGCGGCAATTGAAACAGGGCAACCAACGAGTTTTGAATACAGCAATGGCGATATTATTGCGGTCAGAATCGAATCGGTTCCTGGTAATGAATTACCAACTTACAAAGTAACGTTAGGTGATGGATCGCAGTTTTCAGTTGAGTCGCAACTGGGAATCAGCGACACCATTGAAGCGATTGCAGACGTTATAGAGTGGGGCACAACATCCGGGGTCGCAGAGGGCATAAGGCGATTTCCAGACAAACTTCGGCTGCTCGCTTCTGCACACGAAACAAATGAGAGTTTCGGGGCATCCTATTATAGTGTTGGCCATACAATGACGTTTACAAGGGTACCCAATTTATAAATCAATCGAACTACTACCATGAAATTGGGCATGGCATTGGCAATGATCTCGAAGAGGATAAAGTTTATGTGCCGATCAAGGAACAAGATGGATTACTTCAAATCAATATTGTAGGCCAGGATTCGAGTCCGGAAGGCTGGGAAGATGTTATGGCAGCAGCGGAGGCTGATGGCATCGGTGCGGTAACGGCCTATCCTGGATTCTGTGGTGGAGTCTATCTAGCCGAAGAGGATTTTTCCGAAACATACGCTGGGTACATGCATGCGCTAGATAGTGGGCCAGAAGCCCTTGCCGAATTCAAAGCCGCCTATCCGCACTGATCAGCTTATTTTGAAGAGCATGTGCTGGCTACGCGCTGGCGGGAAAATTAGGCCAGTTTAAAATTAGTTTAATGCTGATTAGCGCTGAATAAACAGAGCCGCTTGTTTCAAGCGGCTCAGCAGTTTATTGAACAACCAATTCAACTCGTCGATTCTGCGCACGCCCCGCTGGTGTATCGTTTGTGTCTATAGGGCGGCTTTCGCCAAATGCTCGGGCACTCATCCGAGAAGTGTCTATGCCGCGATTAACAAGGTATCTTGCCACAGAAAGTGCTCGCCGCTTCGACAGTCTTTGATTGTAATCATCGCTTCCTTGATTATCGGTGTGTGCTGAAATGGCCACCGGTTTTGTTGCGCAGGTAGCAAGGCTTATGGCAACTGAATCGAGCACAATTTGTGCTGAATTTGTCAGCCTGTCTGAATCAGTGTGAAACTGTACACCTTCGAGTACGCCATTGAATTGATCGCACGGGTCGTACACGACTTCAACGGGTTCTTGTACAACAACTGCTGGAACAGGTGGGATGTAAACAGGTTCGGGTGCAGGTGCAGGTGCAGGTGCCTGGACAATCTGAACCGGTTTTCTTCTGTGCTTACCACCAAATCGGTACAGTAATGCAAGTTGCCCGAATCTGGCATCGGTATCGAAGGAAATGGCCTCAGCGCGCAGCGCAAGGCCGCTCTTAGTCGCATATTCAAATCCACCACCAATCAACACATGGGTACCGTTAACTTCAATGTAGTCAACGTCACCAACAGCGCTGTCATCGAGTACGCCGTAACCAATTCGGCCAAAGCCTGTCAGCCCGGTTCGCGCATGTGAGTGGCGGTTTTTACCGGCGTATATCAATGCGCTACCTCCATGTATGTTGTAGTTGATGCGTCCTTCAGGCGACAGACCAGCACTGCCAAGATCGGCTGAGTGTAATTCGAGTGAAAAGTGTTTGGTTACATCTACACCCAACGTTACTTGTCCACCACCATTAACTCGATCATTCACATCAACACCATTGACTTCACTGGTGTCTGGCTCAAGCCGGCTGGCACCCAGACCGGCTGCAGCATAAGCGTGGCGTCTGAATTTTCGATCTTTCTCGTATACAGATGAAGTGCTGGATGTTAAAACACGAGGATGCCTGTCGAACATTGAACAAGCCTGTAGTAGCAGCATGGATGTAAACAGTGCTACCACGCTTATCACTTTTCGATTGGTAGCAGGGCTTTTAGCAACAGGCGAACCTTTACGACGCAAGCCAAGCACCAATAGCGATAACACAGCCAGAGCCGGAATAGTCGGGTCGACTAACTTGCTCGATGCCGAGCCAGATGCGGCGATGCTACAACCTCCATTGCCTTCCAGGCCAATGTAGATAGCACCATCAGAATCCACCGGTTCAGGTGTAACGGTAGTGATGGGGGCAAAACCATCGCCCTGCAAACCGGGGTCTGCAGGATTGACCATTCCATCGTTATTAACATCAACACCTCCGGCTTCGATCAAATCCACAGTGCCATCGTTGTCGCTATCAAGATCAAGATGATCGGGTTGCTGATCAGCATCAGTATCAAGTAGCGCATTGAAGACAACGCCGCCTACCAGACCGTTGTTACCGACAGCAACCGGGTTGTCCAGCATGCCATCGTTGTTACCATCTGCCTGTGGGCCAAGTGATTCATGTACATCCGAGATACCATCGTTGTCCGAGTCGAGATCAAGATAATCAACGTAGCCATCACCATCGGTATCTGGTTCTGGCAATGGTGATGCGGCAACAGAATCTGCCAGACCATCTGAGTTAGTGTCGGTAAAACCATCGACAATACCATCACCATTGGCATCCGGGCCGCCAGCTTCAAGTGTGTCGGTCAGACCGTCATTGTCAGAGTCCAGATCAAGATAGTCCGGCACACCATCAAGGTCGGTGTCTTCTATCATTTCAGTACTGTCAAGAATGCCATCATTGTCAGAATCGATGTCCAGATAATCCGGTATACCATCGCCATCAGAATCACCAGTGCCTTCGACAGAATCAGGAATACCGTCGCCATCACTGTCTGCTGACGGGCCAGGTGTTGGGGCTGGTATCGGAGCTGGTGCAGGTCCGGCTGGTGGTGGTATCGCAGCTGGTTCCTGATAATCAAGAACCCCGTTACCATCAGCATCCTGTGGTGATGCCGGATTGCTGCCAGCTTCAACGGCATCATCGATACCGTCACTATCAGAGTCAGTGTCGCGGAAATCGGGTATACCATCACTATCGGTATCGATCGGTTGGTTCGTGGTTGGTCCGGCTTCGAAAGCATCGGGAATACCATCATCATCAGAATCGGTTTCCTGGAAATCAGGTATATCATCGCCGTCGGTGTCTGGCACCGGTAAAGGAGACGCGCCAGTCGCATCGTCAAGTCCATCGCCGTCGCTGTCCGTGAATCCGTCAACTATGCCATCGCCATCTACATCAAGGCCGCCAGCTTCAAAGGTATCGGTCAGTCCATCGTTGTCGGAATCAAGGTCGAGATGATCAGGTACGTTGTCAGCGTCGGTATCGTCGCTGCCTTCAATAGCATCAGGGATGCCATCATTGTCATCATCAAGATCGAGTGTGTCTGGTATGCCGTCGCCATCGCTGTCGGTCATTGGTGGTGGAAGGGTGATGTTGATGTTCGCTTGCGTGCACACGTTTGGGCTGATGCTGGTGCTGCACACATCGTACACAACCACACACTGTGTTCCGGTATCACCAGCACCGGCGGTATACGTTGCCATACCGGTGTTCGCATTAAAAAAGACTGAACCTGTGCATGTTCCGTCAGTATGTGAAATGGAAGTAATACCCAGTACATTCGAATCGTAGTTGGGCAGAAAATCATCGTTAGCAAGAATGTCAATTGGTGTGCCCGGCACGCCGAAGTCACCAGATGTATCGGGATCGGTTGAATCCAGATCGGTTGCTACCGGATTTCCGTCGCCATCGCAATCCTTAGTGGTGGGCATACCGCCCCAGTTTGGTATACACGCATCGTTAGGGTCGCTATCCAGTGAATCGGAAATTCCGTCGCTATCTGTATCTTGTAGTGCAATAGTTGCAGTAGCTGTTGAACAAACCGGCAGAGCACCGGTGGTTGAAGCGGTGTTGCAAACCTCGTAAATCACAGTGCAAGTGCCGTTGACTTCAGTTGCAGCGGGTGTATAAGTGACAGAACCGTTCTGAGCATTGAACACTGCGCTACCAGCGCAGGTACCACCAGTTACAGGGCCAGTCAATGTAGTAACACCAAGATTGGCAGGATCGCTATTCGTTAGAAAATCATCATTGCTTAGCAGGTCAATTGGAGAGCTTGCAGGACCAGCGTCGTTGTTCGCATCAGGCATAGTGGGGCTGGGATCACTCGATGCCGGGTTACCGTCGTCATCGCAGTCTTTTGTTCCCGGCAGTCCGCCCATGTTCGGTATGCAAGCATTCGCAGGATTGGCGTCAATACTATCCGCGATACCATCACCATCTGTATCGCTTAGTAATATAATCACTGTGGCCGTTTCACAAACAGTTATTGAACTCGCATCGGTGTTGCAAACCTGATAGACAAGATCACAAGTACCCGATGTGTCACCTGCAGCGGCTGTGTAAATTACAGAGCCGGTTTGAGCGTCATAATTTGGTGTGCCTGCGCAGGAAGTCCCTGCGCTAACAGGTGTAATGGTTGTTAAGCCGGCATTGGTCGGATCGCTGTTCGGCAGAAAGTCATCGTTTGCCAAAAGATCTATCGGTATACCTGCCGTACCAGTATCGTTTGCTGCATTGGGTCCTGTCGCATCTGGATCAGTCGCAAGCGGATTGCCATCACCATCGCAATCTTTGGTGATTGGTGTGCCGGCCCAACCAGGCACACAGGCATCTGCAGGGTCTGAATCCAGCGAATTCGGAATGCCGTCGCCATCACTGTCATTCAATGTGACAGTGACTGTTGCTGTCTCACAAACCGTTAGTGCGCCAGGTGTTGAAGCCACGTTACACGCTTCATAAACCACTGTGCAGGTGCCGCTGGTATCTGTGGGTGCTGCCGTATACACAAGCGTACCGGCTGTCGCATCAAAAACAGGTGAGCCTGCACAAGAACTACCGGTAGCTATTGGTGTAATGCTGGTAAACCCAAGGTTGCCCGGATCGTAGTTCGATAGAAAATCATCGTTCGAGAGAATGTCGATAGCAACGCCCGCGGCGCCTGTGTCATCGTTTGCATTTGGTGCTGCAGGATCGGGGTCAGTTGTGGCAGGATTTCCGTCATTGTCACAATCTTTGGTGCCAGGTATACCACTCATGTTTGGTACACAGTGGTCGGCCGGATTTATGTCAAGCGCATCTGGAACTCCATCACCATCGGCATCAGACAACGCCATAGTTACAGCTGCGGCTTCACATACTGGTGTTGTACCTAAGCCGGTGCTGCACACTTCATAAACAAGATCACAACTACCACTGGTTTCAGTCGCGCTGGGTGAGTAATTTACAGAACCGGTGCTTGCATCAAATGCAGCTGTACCCAGGCATGTTGTGCCGGCCGCAACGGCGGTTATTGATGTGGTACCAGCATTGTTTGGATCGTTATTAGGTAGAAAGTCATCGTTGTCGAGAATATCTACTGCTGTTCCCGGAGTTCCGGCATCGTTGGAGGCAGTTGGTGCGGTTGAGTCCGGATCGGTTGCTGCCGGATTACCATCACCATCACAATCTTTGGTTGTCGGAATACCGGCAAAGTTAGGGTCGCACACGTCTGCATCGTTCGGATCGTTTACATCGGCAACGCCATCTCCGTCCGCATCGTTCCAGCTGCGAAAATCAACGTCACTGGGATCGGTATCAGTGTTTTGCAAACTGGCCAGGGTGTTTGTAACGGAGCCATCTGGGTCCAGGAAGTCTGGGATAATCGGTGCGGCTATTTCTGCGCTATCGAGCAGCGCATCGGCATCAGAATCGTTGTCGATATAATCGGAAATGTTATCCAGATCAGTATCAACGGGTGGTACAAAACTACCACCGAAATCAGCTGTTGTAGTATCGTTACTGTCAAACAGATCAACGACGCCGTCACCATCGGCATCCTGGTCTGACACATCGCCGTCATTGGCCATATAGCCTGCGCTTAACCTGGCTTCTACTGTATCGGGAATACCATCTTCATCACTGTCAAGATCTTTGATGTCTGCAATGCTTGCGTCGGACTGGCGTGGCACGGTACCAACAGAGAGTGCTTCTGTTGTCGAGCTCAGGTCAAGGTCGAATATGTCCATCAAACCGTCGCCATCGATATCGGCATTGCCAACACCTAATATGGATTCGGCTTCAGCCACCGTGACAGTTCCATCGTAGTTAGTATCAGCAGCTATTAAAGCAGCATCGGCACCACTTTCGACCAGATCACTCACGCCGTCGTTGTCACTGTCCAAGTCAATGTGGTTCTCGCCATTATCCATATCGGTATCGGCCGTTCGAGTGATTTGCAGATTGTCGATAAAGTTTCCGACCGTTGCGCTACCAGACGCTGTAGAAACCGATTCGAATGCGATTCTGGTAGTGGTTTGCCCGGCTGGCACTACAAAAGAGCCTGTGTAGTTAACCCAGGCTGTTTTATCTGTTGTCATTGTGGTTTCTATTGAAAGTGTTCCTGTAGGTGAACCAGTCAATGCATTAGCAACGTCAACTCCGGCTCGACCTCGATGCCATATTGACCAGTTAACAATATCGCCGCCTTCGGTGATGAAATCCTGATATAACAAAGCACTCTGGATAGCGTTGATTTCCATATGCGAACTACCGGATTGCGCGCTTATACCGCCATGACCAGATTCCCAAATTTCAATTTTGTTATCGGTTGCGGTGGTATCCCACCCAAGAATATCGCCAGCGTCAAATGCGTATGCATTACCGGTGGCCTGAGGCCAAACAGTCGTTGCCAATGCCGGGTCGTAAATTTCGAAAGAGGGATTGACGAGAACTGGTATAAGTAGCTCTTCAGTTTTATCGGTCAACCCATCGTTATCGTCATCAATATCATTAAAGTCGCCAATGCCATCATTGTCGAAATCACCCGGAGCGGCAGTTACTGGCGGGGTATGGGTTAGGTTACCGAGTAAACTGACCAGTACAGTCGCCAACCCACCTGCACAGGCTTTAGATATCAATTTTTTTGTCAACACGTTCTATCTTCGTCCTTTAATCGATTGGTGTATGCCAATACACCTGTCGAGCGGGTAGGTTATTTGAGGATCTGGCTGGCTAGCGCATTGCCTCGAAATAATTCGTTGGCCTGTTCATGTTGCGTAGCGCAAGAGCCTGTAGTATCAAAAACGTAAATCTTGTGAAGTGAAAGCGTCTCTAGTACCTTAAAAAGGTGCAGTACCTGTTTTGCCATAGGGAAGCGCGCAGCACATTCCGCACCAACTGAAAAATTCGATTGGGTTTTGTGTTTGTGAAGTGCGTTAACTAACCATGATCGATTGATCTGGTGTTATTTGTAGTGCCGTATCACCAAACGCAAACTTTTTCATGCAATTCTGCGTATTCGAATGAGACAGCATCTACGGGTGATTGCCTCACAGGACCGCATTCGACAACAACTGAAATTTATTGCATGGTTGATACATGGCAGCAAGTCATGTTTATTCGAAAATCTATCAAGTAACGTCTTGAATGGGTACATACATGAAACTTGTCGTTTTAACTGGCGGTAGTGACGGTGGCAGCAATGGTGGCCTCATGAACTTGGATGCACGTAAGGTACAGGATGATCTTGTTGATCGATTTCTTTAGATTGAAGAGATTGAGTTGCTACGGCCAGCGCTGCACCGAATAACATTCAAATTTATTCAGAACCAGTATCTGACGACTTGTTCAGGCTAAATTGCTTGCCAGTAAATATATCTGCACTCAGCGTTTTAATATCATCCAGCCAGTTATTGGTCTCGTTGCAGTCACCCTTGTCCAGATTGTCAGGACGACACTCGATTGCCTCACCGTCCTCCACATAAAAATGCATTCCGTATATCGGGCGAATGAGCTTATCACCTGGATTTGATGTCCAGTCAAATATGCTGCGTGAGGGAGCATCAAGCAAAGATAAAATGAGCGAAGGCAGTCGATACAGTGGCAAGTTTCCTATTTCCAGCGGGCCGCGTTCACCATCGATAATGATCAGTGGAGTGGACGATAGAAACCTGAACATATCGCCAGTGAAGTCATCTCGGTCCGGCATCATTTTGCCAATATCGGTATACACATCGTAGTTTTTACCCAGATAGGGCAAATGATCGCCGAAAATAACGATCAGTGCTTCTGGATCGTTGCTGCGCAGTGTGTCGAGCATGGCCATAAGATCACGTGATTTGTAGTACACATGATTTAGATAACCTTGCAGAAGCTTGGACTCTTTTCCTGCATCGACCATATCAGGATAGTTATCGTTAGTCGGGTATGGCAGGTGGCCGTGAATGGTAAGCATATAGTTAAAAACCGGCGAGTTTTTTTCTTTGCCGACGTTGTCAATCTTATCGATCTTGTCGAATACCTGATCATAGAAACTATGATCCAATACAAAGTTGCCTACAGCATCGCTGGTGTCAAAATCGGCCTTACTCCAGTATTGATCAAATCCAATCAGGTTGTATGCAAGCGTTCTATTCCAGAATCCGGCAACATTAGGATGCGAGGCAATGCTTTCGTAGCCCAGGGAGCTCAACACTTTTGGAAGACAAGGTACTCTTTTGCGTAACCAGCCCTCGAAAAACACAGCGTTTTCGGTCACTGGAAACCCGCATAAAGACTCAAACTCGGCGTTCGCCGTATAGCCGCCAAACACGGGTGCCATGATGGTACTTCGGTTAGTGCTGTCCCAAAGTTCCGTGAAGTTTTCGGGCAGCGGATCTTCTGGTACCCATTCCTTGCCGAGGCTGTTTGGGTCGAAAAAAGATTCGAGTACGACCATATGCACATTGCGCAATTGGTTTGCCGGGACTTTCGGCTGGACGTAGGTTAAATCCACGCTGACATTGTTGACTGCAGATGCAGATGGCGTTTTACCAACTTTAGACAGTGTGCGAACCACTTCCTGAACTATATGCAAGCCCAGGCCGCGTTTGCGAAAGTTTTCTGGTTGGTTCCAGACAGAGTTACCAAATTTTTTGTCTAGCGTAGACTTTAATTCAGCACTATAAAGTACCCCTGTGGGTATGCATAAAGCTAGCAATGCGAAGGTAAACCATGTTAGCCGTCGACGCCATCGTGTTAACGCGATGATGACTAAAAGCGGCAAGATCGCGACTGCAATCACTGCCCACAATAGATACCCATCCCAAAGAATAAAAAGATTCTTAACGTTTATAAAGTCGTCAGGGCTTAATGGCGTACCGAGCACGACCAGTTTTAACGCGTTACTAAGTTGCAGTAAAACTATTATAACAGTGGCGAGAATAGCTGCTCTGATCGCACTTTGCGTTATACCCAGACAAAACAGACTGACGACCAGGTTGCCAAAAAAGTCGCGGTACCAGTATTTGTCGATTAAATTCAGGTCAAGCGTTGTGTCTAGCACTAACCGTAAAAGAAGTGTTAGTGCAAGCGTGTAAAGCACTACAGCCAGTAGTGCCTTTAAAAAAGTGGCGAACATCAATTTTGCGATATATTACTGGCGATTGGTTGCACTGTTGTGGTCGGTTCTACAGCTTCCAGCAGAGAAAGATCTCGATCTGGCTGGATGATTTTAGCAGGTAATTTGGTATATGAGCTGACCAGTGATACGCCCACGGCAGATAAGTAAGGGATACTCTGAATTAAGAGTAGCGCCACCCATAATTGTGTATCGAGCAGATAGATATCGTAGCGTTGCGTCATAAACAGTGCCGCCAAAATAAGTGCTATTGCCAGCAGCAGCTCTTCACGGGCATCGCCCAATGCTTTAAAGAAGGTGTGTTGTTCAGCGCGTTTTGGTGTTCGGAAAAAGCCTATGTCTTTTGTATAGAGTCCGGCTAGCATCGCTCTGGAAATGGTATGCGAAACAGCCAGACCAGCAAAACCTGCGGCTATGCTTTGCACGAAACTCGCATTGAGTCTTATCCGATATAACACCAGCATTTTGATGAGTTTGAATGCAAAGAAGCCAATCGGAAGAATGCTCAACATCACCTCTGGAGGTGAATATTTGTATGGCATATAGGCCATCATG
Organism: uncultured Granulosicoccaceae bacterium; assembly: GCA_964437945.1. GTDB lineage: Bacteria > Pseudomonadota > Gammaproteobacteria > Granulosicoccales > Granulosicoccaceae > Granulosicoccus. Next base: position 200 of record CAYTJF010000207.1, on the reverse strand, counting down.
ATGGCATAGGAAAGTGCGACCAAATTCAGCAACAGACAAAAACCATCGGCAATCCAGGGTAACCATCCGGCTAAAAAGTGATAGCGCTGTCCTGAATCCAGTTTGGATTTATTCAGGCCAAGCAAGGCGCTCAGGTGATGGCGCATGATTAAAACAGAGCCGTACGCCCATCTGAAGCGTTGTTTTTTGAAATCGACAAA